>CAUUNL010000013.1:0-30016 GCA_963546405.1 Abiotrophia defectiva
GTTGGTTGACTCGGTTGGCTCGGAGTCGTTGGTTGACTTGGTTGGCTCGGAGTCGGTTCAGACGTATAATCATTACCTGGTGTGAACTCGCTAGATCCATCCTTTGGTGCAAACATGGTGTAATACTGAGTACCAAAAGATCTAGCTTCGCTTGCCCCCGCCCGGTTTGTTGAAACCCCTAAGTAAATATCGTGATTACCATAAGGATTTTCAAAAAGTAAGAAGTTTCTAGCATGTCCAAAATTAGCATGGCTATCATCGAAAAGCATCCAAACTGTTTGGTAGTGGAATTGCTTTTTAAGATCATCCATTGTTGTTGTATTTGGATTAATGGTTGCTAAGTTCTCGCCCCAACCATTAGCAACATTTGCTAAAGCGCGGGAAGTGGCATTCGTATCATGGCTTCTTGTCCATGCATACCAATTATCCTCTTTGTAGGCATTGGCAACTTTTTGCGCAGCATTGACAGACCCTGCATTAACCTTATAGGGTTCTTTCCCGAATTGTTGGCGAATCGGGTTAATCAGGTTGGCAACGAAGAGTGAAAGTTCTTTGCGTTGTGCTTCCGTTAAATTCGTAACATCAACAATTTCCTTCTTATCTGCTTCGTTAGATTTGTAAGTATTAAGAGCGCGTCCAGGCTTAGCAATTGCGTCAATATGACTTGCACTATAGGCACCTGGCTCAAATAGACTTGGCGTAAAGCCTGGTGGCAAGATAATACGATTTTCTGCCGCACTATTTGCATTGGCCAAAGGTTTTACTTCTTCTACTTGATTAGCTGCATTGGCAGCTGCCACTTGATTAGCAACTGTCGCTTCCGCTTCTTTAACGCTTGGTGCAGATTCTTCTGAGCTAGCGCTTGCTTCCTCAACACTTGCCTTTGCTTCAGTAGCGTCTGAGCTTAAGTCCTCAGCTGATACTTCTTGCTTAGGTTCATCTTGTGATGCAAGCCCCTCAGATTCCTCCAGCTTAGTTAAGTCAGATGCAACTGATTCCGCTTCTGTTTTAGGCAAATCTTCAGCGACATCTAAATCAGTTTCAGGTGACTTATCAGCCTCAAGGGCTTTGGTGTCAACTTCTAAATCTGATTTAAGATTATCTTCAGTTGGACTTGCCTCCTTCACTTGAGTAATCTCTGGTGAACTTGCTTTAGCTACTAGAGCTGATTGTTGGTTCAAGTCAGCTGCATTAACAACAGCATTCCCGGAGCCCAAGAACATCAAGGCAGCAACCGCAACTGAGGCAGTTCCCACTTTGAGCTTACGGATCGCATAGCGATATACCGTATTGGTTAGCTTCATTTTAAAACCTCCAATAAATTTTAGTTATGCAAATATTATATCTAGTTTTTTCAGCCATCACAATGCTTCCTACCCTTAATTCATTTTACTGAAACATTCTTAACACCTGTAAAAAAGCCTATAAATAGCGTTTAATCAGGGTTTCTGGACACTTGAAGCAGTCTAAATGCCTATTTAATCTGTAACAAACAGACCTATGCATTGCAATAAATTTGCTTATACAAAAAAGGAGGTGAGTAAGTTTTTTTATAACAGATTTACGCCTATATAATTAGACATCTAACTAGATAAGCTAAAATTTTCAAACTCCTCCTTTAACGAAATGTAATTTCAATAAGCTAACCTCGATATTGTTTGAACATTTCTATTGCCTGAGTGATAAAATATTATGATATAAGATTAGCTATATAGATCGAAGATTCACGTAATCGCGATTTATGGACTTCCCCTCTTTATTACAATCAAGTTTCAAATTTGTAATTGTGCACACAATATCCATTACAAAAAACGTCTGCCACTAGGCAGACGTTGTCATACATTAAAAGAGACTGAGTTGATCTGAGTCAGGGAGGCCATTAAGGACACCTTGTTCACTTAAGTAATCAAGAATGGTCTTTGAGACCTTACCGCGTTTCTGCAAGTCCTCCTTAGACAAGAATGGAGCTTCCTGACGAGCCTTAATAATTTGTTGCGCCACGTTGGCACCCAAACCAGGCACAGCCCGGAAAGGTGGAATGAGGCTATTGCCCTCAATGATAAAGCGATCGGCATCAGACTTCTCTAGACTGATCATTTGGAAGCTAAGGCCACGCTCCAACATCTCATTAGCCAATTCTAAGACCGTTAAGAGGTTCTTGTCCTTGACCGACGCATCAAAGCCCTTATCATTGATTTCCTTGATACGTCGCTTAACCATTTCCTTCCCTTGGTGCATGGCCACGATGTCAAAGTCATCTGCCCGCACTGAGAAGTAAGCGGCATAGTACATAATAGGCATGTGAACCTTGAAGTAAGCAACCCGCAAGGCCATAAGGACATAGGCAGCTGCGTGGGCTTTAGGGAACATATACTTAATCTTCAAACAGGAATCAATATACCATTCAGGCACCTTCTTGGCCCGCATTTCTGCCTGCCAATCCTCTGGAATCCCCTTGCCTTTACGAACGGACTCCATAATCTTGAAGGCTAAGCCATCTTCTAAACCATAGTAAATCAGGGTGACCATAATATCGTCACGACAGCCGATTACCTTAGCCAGTGGCGCAATCTTATTCTTGATGAGTTCTTGGGCATTCCCCAACCAAACATCGGTCCCGTGGGAGAGACCAGAAATTTGTAGTAACTCGGCAAAGGTGGCGGGCTTGGATTCTTCCAACATACCTCGTACGAAGCCTGTTCCGAACTCAGGAATCCCTAAGGTCCCAGTCTTAGAGAAGATTTGTTCTGGTGTTACCCCTAAAACTTCGGGACTAGAAAAGATCTTCATGACATCCGGGTCGGTTGGTGGAATGGTCTTAGGATCTATCCCCGATAAGTCTTGCAACATACGAATAACGGTTGGGTCATCGTGCCCCAGAATATCTAACTTGAGAACGTTATCGTGAATGGAATGGAAGTCGAAGTGGGTAGTCCGCCACTCCGCTGTTACTTCATCGGCAGGGTATTGAATCGGGGTAAAGTCATAGACATCCATATAGTCAGGAATAACAATAATCCCACCCGGGTGCTGACCGGTTGTCCGTTTAACCCCTTCAATCCCTTTTGCTAGACGTTCCTTCTCAGCTTGTGGTAGGAATTGTTGGGCTACCTCTAGATAGCCTTTGACATAACCGAAAGCTGTCCGTTCTGCAACCGTCGAAATGGTTCCTGCCCGATAGACATAGTCCTCCCCAAAGAGTTCCTTGGTATAGGCGTGGGCGCGCGGTTGATAGGCCCCAGAGAAGTTCAAATCGATATCAGGCACCTTGTCACCATAGAAACCAAGGAAGGTTTCGAATGGGATATCCTGCCCATCCTTATTAAGGGCGTGGCCGCAGTGAGGACAGTCTTTGGCTGGCAGGTCATAACCCGAACCGACTGAACCATCCGCGATAAACTCTGAGTATTGGCAGTTTGGACAGTAATAATGTGGAGCTAGTGGGTTAACCTCGGTAATACCCGTCAAGGTCGCCACTAGGGAAGACCCAACCGACCCACGAGAACCCACGAGATAACCGTCAGATACTGACTTGTGGACCAACTTCTGCGAAATCAGATAGATAACGGCAAATCCATTACCAATAATGGACTTGAGTTCCTTTTCAATCCGCTTCTCTACAATATCAGGCAGAGGATCCCCATAGAGCTCTCTAGCCCGTTTATAGGAGAGTTCCGTAATCTCTTCATTGGCGCCTGGAATATTTGGCGTATAGAGTTTGTCCTTGATGACTTCTACTTCTTCCACCATATCCGCAATCTTCTGAGGATTGGTGATGACTAGCTCATAGGCTAAGTCCCGTCCTAAAAAGTCGAATTCTGCCATCATTTCATCGGTCGTCCGGAAATGAACAGGAGGCAGATGCAGGGTCCGATTGGCATTAATCTTCATAGAACGCAAGAGAATTTCGCGGTAAATCGCGTCCTTTGGTTCTAGATAATGGACATCCCCTGTCGCCACTACTAGCTTGTTCTTGTCTTGACCCAGACGCACCATTTCTTTCATGATAGTTTCTAAGTCAGCTTCGCTACGAATTAATTCCGTCTCAATTAAGGGACCATAGACAGACTTAGGTTGGAGCTCAATGTAATCATAGAAATCAACTAGCTTCTCCGCTTCATCGTAGCCCTTTTGCATCATGGCAGTAAAGACTTCCCCATTGGAACAAGCTGTCCCAACCAAGAGATTGTCCCGATACTTGGTCAGCAAGCTACGCGGAATACGAGGTTCGCGGAAAAAGTATTGAACGTTGGAGGCTGAAATTAACTTAAAGAGATCTTTAAGCCCTTCTTGGTTCTTAGCAATCAAAGTTGCATGGAAAGGTCGAGCCTGTTTGTAGCTATCCCCTTTCCCTACTTGCTCGTTGAGCTGGTCGTGACGGACCATGCCATATTGTTCTTTGGCTTGATCCAATAGCTTGTAGCAGACATAACCGGTTGTCTCAGAGTCGTAAACGGCCCGGTGATGTTGTTCCAGGGTCACACCATAATGCTTAGCCAAGACATTGAGACGATGGGAGCGCATATCAGGATTAACCAAACGTGACAGTTCCAGCGTATCGATGACGGGCTGATCAGGCACTGGCATGCCCAGCCGCGCATAGGTCTTATTCAGAAAGCCCATATCGAAGCTCGCATTGTGAGCCACGAGAATGGTATCTTTGGAGAAGTTGGCGAAGCGCGCCATGACCTCTGCTTCTGGAGGTGCATCGGCCAACATAGCGTCCGTAATCCCGGTCAATTCGGTAATCATAGCTGACAAATGGTAACCCGGGTTGATAAAGGCTTCGAAAGTATCGATCACCTCGCCATCCCGCATCTTAACCGCGGCTAACTCAATGATGCGGTCATAGACAGAAGATAGACCCGTGGTCTCCACGTCGAAGACAACATAGGTCGCTTGATCTAAGTCAATAGCTTGCGGATTATAGGCAATCGGCTCACCGTCATTAACCACATTAGCTTCAATCCCGTAGAGAACCTTAATGCCATGCTTCTTACCAGCTGCATAGGCATCAGGAAAGGCCTGAGCGCCCGCATGGTCGGTAATGGCAATAGCTGAATGGCCCCAGGCAGCTGCTTGGGCAATCAAATCCCCTACCTTGTTGGTGGCATCCATTTGACTCATATTGGAGTGCAAATGGAGCTCAATCCGTTTGGCGCCGTCCACCCCCTGGTCCTGGCGGGAGGCCTTGGAGATTTTGCGAATACTACGTGGCGAGAAGTCCATCTCTCCCGTAAAGTTATCCGCCTTAAGGCTACCTTCCAGGCGGACCCAATCCCCCTTCTTAAAGAGGCCAAAGGACTCCTTCTTAATGTTACGCCCCGCCATTAGTTTGGCCGTAATGGAGGAAGTATAGTCGGTCACCTTCATAATCATAAGCTGGGAACCTGAGCGGAGCTCGCGGACTTCATAGTCGAAAATATAACCTTCAATAATCTGATTGAAAGGATTATCGTAGACCTCCTGAATCGAAATAGCTGGCGTATCTGGAATATCCTTACCAATCTGGGGAATGTCCGAATTCTCTACGACCACCTTGCTTTGTACTTGGCGTCGCAGTTCTAATTGGGCTAATTCTTGCCGCTCGCGCTCTACCTCAGAGGCTAGATGCTGCTGAGCCTGAAGCTTAGCCTGCTCGCTAGCCTGATCATCTACCAGATAGACGAGTTCCCAGTCATTCAATTGGTTTTGGGCCAGTTTGAGTCTGAAGGCTTGATCATAGCGGGTTTTAACAACCTGGACTTGATCTTCAGTTGCCAAGCCAACTTGGATTTGGCCATCCTTAATCTGATAGGTGGCATTGGCTAAAGCGCGCTTAATAAAGCTTGACTCCTGGCCCATTACCCCTAGAATAGACTGCCAGTAATCCAACATTTGACTCTCATCCAGGTTAGTCGGTGCTTGATAATTCCACCAGACTTCAGTCTTGGCAATGCCCTCGAAGGCTAGACGCATATGGTGCATAAGGGCTTCATAGACGTGGGGATGGAGGCGTTCCACCTGACTTAAGGTAAAATGCCATTCACCAGACTTAGCATGAACCTTAACAGATTCAATCTGAGTCTGGGATAGTTCGGCCAGCATGTCTGCGTCCTGCAACCCAATTTGGTCCAACAGATGTTCGAATAATTGGCGATTCTTGGCCATAAGTTCCCTCCGTCCACGGTGATTTGCATACCTTCTTATTATAGCATAAGCCCCCTCTAAAATCACCTGAGGCCATGCCAAAAAAGAGACCTACCCTCGGTAGATCTCTTATTCCTAACTATTGTGGGAAGAGTCGGCTGATATCATTCCAGGTGACAGCCAACATAAAGGCCACTAAGATTAGGGCCCCAATAATGGTTAAAATCCCTTCTTTTTCTTGGGATAGAGGCTTACCTCGTACACCCTCAATGGCATTGAGGACAATCTTACCGCCATCCAAGGCAGGAATTGGCAATAGGTTGAAGGCGCCAATATTAGCTGACAACAAGCCGGTTAAGACCAGCACTGGCATGAAGCCCTCAGAGGCCGCTTTAGAGGTAATCTGAGCAATTGCCACAGGCCCACCAAACTGATTGAGGTTGAGTCCACGAAGGAAGATACCCACAATAGCCGCAGCTACACCCGTGATTTGAGACCAAGTTGCGGTGAAGCCATATGCTATTTTGGCCCAGAGATCTTGAGTCTCTGGTTGCGCCACGCCAATCCGACCGATAGTTGCTTGTTCCACTTGGTCAGCCCGAATAGCGACTGGTAAGGTCAAGTCTTGATCACCACGATGTACGGAGAAATCGACCGTTTGACCTGGCTTGGATTGAATAGCTTGCACCATTTGACGCCAGTTGGAGACCTTGGACTGGCCAATGGCATCAATCCGGTCACCTGACTGTAGCCCCGCTTGAGCTGCAGGAGAATCTGGTTCAATATAACCTAAGACATTGGCCTCAACTGGTACACCGCCTGGGCGGACAAAGGCCACTACAACAAAGATCAAAATAGAGAGGATAAAGTTATTCATAGGACCTGCGACATTGGTCATAAACTTAGCCCATGGCTTAGCAGCGCCATAAGTGACTTGACGCGGTGCCACTTGGATACTAGACCCGTCTGCTTCAATGATGCGGGCCTTGTGATCCACTTGATAGGTAACCAAGTCTTGACTGCCAAGCGGTAAGCCTGTAATAGTCATGGCATCCGTTAAATCCAACTGATCCACTTGCACTGGTACTTCGTCTTCAAGGGCTACTTTCGAGGTGTTAATGCGGGTTACTAGTCCGGCTTCATTCAATACAAGGCCTACTTGCATACCGGCTTGAACTGCATCTTGATCCTCACCTAGCCCTGCTAGACGAACATAGCCTCCTAGGGGAATCATGCGAATGGTATAGAGTACGCCGTCCTTGCCCTGATGGCTGAAGAGCTTAGGCCCCATCCCAATGGCAAATTCGCGCACCAGGATACCAGCCTTACGGGCAAAGTAAAAATGGCCGAATTCGTGAATACTTACGATTACGGTAAAAACAAGTAAAAATACAATCAATGCTTGCATGGTCAACATCCTTTATCTATTTCAATTCAAAAAAATTTGCTTAACTTAACCTCTTAAATATACCCTAATTAGGCCCATAATGCAAAAATAGTCAACCAAACTCAATCATAGAGTTTGGTTGACATGAGGACTATTTTAACCAGTTAAACCAGGTCATGAGTAGAAAACTGGTAAAGAGGGTTGAATCAAAGCGATCTAAGACCCCGCCATGGCCCGGCAGGAACTTACCAGAGTCCTTGACCCCAAAATGCCGCTTAAAGGCTGACTCTACCAAATCTCCTAGCTGACCTAAAACTGACAAGGCCATGGCCAGTAAAATATAGTGCTCTGAGCCCCCTAAATGTGGGTCGAAGAAGTAATTATAGAGCACTGCGATGACGACCGCACTGGCAATCCCCCCTAGCGAACCTTCAATGGTCTTATTAGGACTCAATTGAGGCGCTAGCTTATGCTTGCCGAAACGTCGGCCAACGATATAAGCCCCAGAATCCGTTGCAAAAATAATCGCAAATTGGAAAATGACTAAGTCCAAACTAATTTGTCGTAACTCAATCAAGTAACGGAAGCCATAACCAATGTAGAGGGCACCAAAAATCAAAAGGGCTGCTTCTTCAATATTGAAGGTCTTGTACTCGTAGACCGTCAGGACTAAAAGCAACATACAGCAAATATAGAAAAGATAGGTAAATTTAAGACCTGGAATCAAGGCAGATTGATAATTACTGGGCAGAATCATCAGGGCAACGGCAATGGTTGCAATGACCCCAACCAAGTTAAAGTATTCAATCTTCTTCATATTGGCGAGTTCAAATAAGGCCATAATCCCTAAAATTAAGAACATGCCCGTAAAGACCTTGCCCCCTACCACCACAACCGGAATTAGGACGGCTAAGGCCGCCAGGGCGCTGATTACTCTTACTTTCATTCAGTATCCAACACCTTTCCAAATCGTCGTTGTCGGCTGGCATAGACCGCTAGGGCTTGGTCAAAATCTCCTTCATCAAAATCAGGCCACAAACGTTCGGTGAAATAGAACTCACTATAAGCCGCCTGCCAGAGTAGGAAGTTGCTGAGACGCTCTTCCCCACTGGTCCGGATAATCAAGTCCGGATTGGCTAATGACCCAAACTTGGCAGTTTCTAAATTTTGGCCAATTAAGTCAGGAGTGATGTCTTCCGGCTTCAAAGTGCCCTCAGCTACCTGACGGGCTAAAGTCTGAACCGCATGGCAAATTTCGTCTTGAGAGCCATAGTTGATGGCAAAGTTCAAAATCAGGCCAGTACAATGAGCCGTATCGGCAATAGCTTGCTTGAGGACCTTGCGAGTGGCTTCTGGCAGTCCTTCCAAGTCACCAATGGTCTCTACCCGCACATTCTGTTCCAATAACTCAGGCACAAACTTGGCAAAAAACTCCTTAGGCAACTTCATCAAGAAGCTGACTTCTTGTTCAGGTCGTTTCCAGTTCTCAGTTGAGAAGGCATAGACCGTCAGCATCTTAACGCCCAGTTGATTGGCACGTTTGGTGATTTTCTTAATGGTATCGACACCTTTTTTGTGTCCTGCTACCCGAGGTAGGAAGCGTTTCTTAGCCCATCGGCCATTTCCATCCATAATGAGCGCAACGTGCGCAGGTACCTTACTTAAGTCAGCCATGCCAAGCCCTCCTGTCTTCAAATTCCACTATATTATAACAAACTCTGCCTCTGATTGAAACGATTTAAACTAAAAATCCCCTCTGAAACTATCAGAAGGGATTTGATCATTAAACAACTGATTCTTTTCTAAAGTCGGCCTGTTGCTCTCGATTTAAGAAATTACCGGTCACCATGGTGGACTGGACCACATTAATGAAGGCCTGGGAATCAACTGAAAGCACTGCTTGCTGCAAATCATAGAGTTCATAACGACTTAAGACTACCACTAGGACTTGCTTGGGCTGATGCGAAAAGGCACCCTGTCCTTCTAAGAGAGTGACGCCACGGATGACCCGCTCCTGAATGGCCTTGACCACTTGGTTAGGGTCTTGGCAAATCACAAAAGCAGTCAAACGTTGCTCACCTGTATGGATCGCATCAATAACCATGCCTGCAATAAAGATGGCAATACAACTGTAGAGAGCATGCTCCCAACTATTGAGGAAACCAGCTCCTACTATGACCAAACCATTGGTCAGAAAGGACATAAAGCCGACATTGCGGCCTGTCTTCTTAGCAATCAAGAGGGCAATAATATCAAAGCCTCCACTGGACATACCAAACTTAATCAAGAGGCCGACCCCGATACCCGAAATCACCCCACCAGCGATGGCAGCTAGTAAGGTATTATCGGTCACTTGTTGAATCGGCACCCAGTTACTAACCAAGGTGGACAAGAAAATACTGGTCACGGTCAAGATAGAGAAGCGCCGTCCCAAGTAAAGCCAACTCAAAATCATCAAGGGAATATTGAGAATAAAATAGAGATTACCGGCCGTTAAGAGATTAGCTAAGGGAGTATCCTTGAAGATGGCTAAGATAATTTGCGCCAAGCCAGGCACGCCATTCGAGAAAATCAAATTAGGGACATAGAACAAGTTGAGGGCAACTGCAAAACAAAGGGCTGAAAGCCATAATACGACACCGGCCAGGATTCTTTGTCCTTGACTGGAGCGAACAAAAGACGTCAGCATGAAGTTTTACACCTCAGCAGAAGGTCCTAAGCCAGCAGTTAAGGCTTCTACCATATCCTTAGCAATCGCTGAGCCATAGACAATGGTTTCATAGAGCGGTTGTGGGTCCACGCTAGCCCGCATCAAGTTACGTTGGAAGATTTCCCCATCACCCGCTAAATATAGGGCAAAATAGCCTGTCCGAGTTTCATTTAACTCGTTAATCAATTCCAAGGCTTGCGCACGTTGCTTATAGTCTTTCAACATGTGAACGTGACGGTAGATAACTTGGGCATCACAATATGGTAAATCTGAATTTTGCACAATGACTTCCACAATCAAGTCACGAACTGGGGTTACACCAAAACGGAAACGATAGAGATGGTGGCCTCCTTCAATCTCCAAGTATTCAGCTGGGAGTTCTTTTTCTGCAATGAGCTTATCGAAATTTTCCTTAATAATAGCCATAGAGCTTCCTCCTCAATTTGACTTTCAATACTCTTATAGTGTACCACGTTTGCTAGGACTTTTCATCTCTAAGTAAGGCGACTGTATAAGAAAAAGTCCACCATTAGGCGGACTTAGATTCTCTTGATTATTGACGAACCTTCATTTGGGCCATGATTTGTTGAACCTTCTTCTTAGATGGTTTTTGACCCATTGAAGCCATCATTTGCGTAATCATGCGCTCATCAATTGGTGGGTTTTCCTTAAAGTAATTCATCATGTAACGGCGCGCCATAAAGAAGCCACCAACAAAACCACCGATTAAGGCGACTACGACAATGATTAACCAAATCCATGTTTGCACTGCCTTCTCCTCACTTTCTTTTCATATTACTCTTCTATTTTACACAACTTTCCGTCAAAAGCCTAGTCTAATCTTCTAAATGACGGTTATGAATTTTCTTTTCTTTTTGAATTTGTTTGAGTTTGTCAGGAGTCACATCGGTCCCCTCTTGGTCGACAATCTTCATACCCTCAATGTGATTGCGCATGCCATGACGCAAGCTAGCTAAGTATTCTTGACGTAAAGTCGCTTGTTCTTGGGCTTCTTCAGGGCTTAAACCCTCACTTTTCTTCTTACGCGCTAGAGCATTAATACGCTCAATTTTCTCTGGTGATAACATTTGACACCTCCACGAACATTCGTTTGCATTTTGGTTGATAAGTGTGCTATAATAGGCTTAAGATATAAGGAAGGTGAGGACATGACGACATTATCCACTAAACAATTAACCATACTCTCATGTATCCATGAGGCCATTGAAGCCAACGGCTATCCCCCTACTGTGCGGGAAATCGGTGCAGCAGTAGGACTTGCTTCTACTTCAACCGTACACGGCCATTTAGCACGTTTAGAACGAGCTGGTTACATTATTCGTGACGCTAGCAAAACGCGGGCCATCGAACTTTCTCCCCTAGCTCAGGAAGCCTTGGGCATCCAACCCCAACAAATTCCTTTACTAGGTCAAGTTGCCGCAGGTGCGCCTATTTTGGCCATTGAACATGCCACAGATTACTACCCTATTCCACCTGGCCTAGAGCGCTATGAACCTAGCGAACTCTTCATGCTCGAGATCAAGGGTGAGTCCATGATTAATATTGGGATTCTGGATGGGGACTATATTACAGTCCGCCGTCAAGCCAGCGCCAATAATGGCGATGTCGTGGTTGCCATGACCGAGGATAATGAAGCCACCTGTAAGACCTTCTTCAAGAAGTCCGATCACGTCATCTTACGACCAGAAAATGACCACATGGACGATATCATTCTGCCTCAGGTCACCATCCTGGGTAAGGTTGTCTCCCTCTACCGTTATTTCTAAGTCTCTTATAGCCATGCCCTCAGTCTAAGACTGGGGGCATATTTTTGATGCTTTTAGTATTGCATTAAAGCCTTGTAGTCATAGCCTGCTAATTTTTCTTTCCCGTTTAAGTCAACGAGTTCAATTAGGAAGGCACAACCAACGACAACGCCGCCTAATTTCTCAACTAGGTCGATAGAGGCTTTAATGGTCCCACCTGTTGCCAAGAGGTCATCGGTGATGAGGACACGTTGGCCTGGTTTAATGGCGTCTTCGTGCATAGTTAAAGTTGCGGTGCCATACTCCAACTCATAGTCTACGTCAACCGTCGGACGAGGCAATTTGCCTTTCTTACGAACTGGGGCAAAACCAATCTCTAATTCATAGGCAACTGGGCAGCCTACGATAAAGCCACGCGCTTCTGGACCTACAATCACATCTACTTGTAATTCACGTGCGTAGTCCACTAATTGTTTAACTGATTCGTGGTAAGCTGGACCGTCTGCCATGAGAGGGGTAATATCACGGAAGACAATCCCTTCTTTTGGATAGTCCATGACTTTAGCAATATAATTCTTCAATTCCATTATGACTTAACTCCTAATTCTTTTAACATATTCTTTTATTTGGTCGAGGGTGGCAAAGACTAAGGCTTCTTCGCTGTCCATAGCCGCTTGATAAGCACGGTAGGCAGCCGTTTCTTCCAAGTTAGTGTTCTGATGGCGACTAGCCTCTTGGACAGCCACTTGCCCCTCTTGAATTGATACAAAGCCTGCTTCATAGAAAACATGAAACATTAATTTGAGTTGAACTGGATTAATGGCCAGTCCTTGGCTGATGTCAGCTAACCTAGCCCGCAAATTGAAGGGCTCCTGGCTGACTAACCAGCGATAAAGCTTAGCGAAATCAGCCCTTTGTGGCAGACCTGCCAAATACTTAGATTCTTGGGCATAGAGCACCAAGTAGAAGGCCTGCCAGTCCTGACCAAGCACTAGTTGGTCCAAGTCCGACATTTGCTTGGGTGGCTCTAAAAGTACAAGCCCCTGATAATTGGCTAGATTGGCCTCTTGGGCTTCTTGGTAGGTCATCAGGCCAGAACCAGGCTGAAGGCGAGAAGAAACTTGAGCCTTAACTGCCTCACGCTGACATACATAGACCACTTGATCCAGCTGCCAGAGACGACCTTGTTGGCCACTTGCCCGCCAATCATACCAGGCAGCACCTGAGACTCCAATATCAGACAGGAGTAGCTGAGGGCTGATTCGATTTTGCCATTTGTTCAAATCCAAATGACCTACGGCTGTCAGGCTATCTCCCACTTGTCGATCGCGCATGCGATCAGCAAACTCAAAGCCAATGGCATTGAGCTCTTGCCCATCCTGGCCTAGGACTAGCTTAGCATGCTGGCCATTAGTCCCAATCAAACGCATTTGGTTGATCTTGGCCTCCTCAATGGCAAAGACTGGCTTGTCATTATCCATACCGAAAGGACCCAGTAACTGAACTTCTTGAATGAAATCAGTCCCTACTTCCCCTAGCTTTAAAGATAAATCAATGGTCAGTGGCGCTTTCCTCGTCCCAATTTCGGCTTGAACTTGCGCCTTAGCCTGCAAGGCTGAAACAAATTCTTGCCAATGATCTTGGGCAACGGTCATACCAGCTGCTTGGGCATGACCACCAAATTGGGCCAGATGCTCCTTAATATCGGTCAACCAGTCAAAGAGATGGACAGCTTCTGTAGAGCGGCCACTTCCCTTGTATTGACCTTTATCAGCCTGATACTGGAAGATTAGGGCTGGACGTTGGTAGTGTTCGCTCAAGCGACCGGCCACAATCCCAACAACCCCAGCTGGCCAGCTAGGGTCTGACTCAATAATGATATCAGGAATTGGCCCCTGTTCCAGTCTTTGGCTGACCTGATCCATAATATTAGCCACCAGGTCCTTACGTTCCTGGTTTTTTTCGTTAATTAAGGCTAATAGTTCTTGGGCTTCTTCCTCATCCTGGGTTTTGAGCAGTTCCAAGGCTGGCGTCGGGTCGCCCAAACGGCCAATAGCATTAAGCCGAGGCCCGATGGTAAAACCAATTGTATCGGCCGTCATGTTTTCCATATCGACTTGCTCTTCTTCCAGCATTAATCGCAAACCGATACGCATGGTATCGCGCATGAGCTGGAGACCACTCAGAACAATGGTCCGATTTTCGTCACGCAGGGAGACCACATCACTGACCGTCCCAATAGCTGCTAATTCCACTAACTCAGTTGGTACTTCGCCTAATAAGGCTGTGGCCAACTTCAGGGCCACCCCTGCCCCACTCAAATCTGGGAAGGGGTAATGGCCTTGTGGATGTCTGGGGTGAACCACAGCATAGGCTGAAGGCAAGGTGGCTTGGACCTCATGGTGGTCTGTGACAATGACATCCACACCCGCTTGCATAGCCCATTCGATGGCTTCAAAACCTGCCACCCCATTATCGCAAGTCAAAATCAACTGAACACCTTGGTCGACAAAGTCCTGGTAGCGAGCCAAATTAGGCCCATAACCATCTACCAACCGATTGGGAACATAGTAAATGACCCGGGCACCCAACATCTCCAAGGTCTCATAGAGAATCAAGGTTGAGGTAATGCCGTCAGCATCGTAGTCACCGTAAATCAAAATAAGTTCTTGGTCCTCGATGGCTGCCTGGATTCTTTCCACTGCGCGGTCCATATCATAGAGTAGGAAGGTATCGTGGAAAGTTTGGGGCATCTGATTGGTCGCGTCCTTGATTTCTTCCAAGGTCTCAAGTCCACGCGCCAAACATAGCCGCAGAAAAGTGTCACTATAGCCTAACCCGGCTTGCTGCCATTCAGCCACCTTAGCTTGCACATCATCTGGCAAGCCTCGGTAGTGCCACTCATAGTGTGTCAAGTTCATGCTCTACCCCCTCGAAACCTGAGGATCCTCATCATCTTGCAAACTCTCTTCAAATTCATCTACACTGTCTTCAAGCTCTTGGGCTGATTGGTCCAAATCAGCCTCTAAGTCACTGGACTCTTCTTCTTGCGATTGGCTTTGAGCCTGAGATTCAAGCTGTGCCTTCAAATCAGCCATGGCTTTTTGAAGACTGGCAATTTCTTGATTCTTTTCTTCAAGATTGGCCTGATATTGGGCTTCTAATTCCGCCTTAGTTGTTTCAAAACTAGACTGTTCTTTACTAAGGGCTTCGCGCTCCTTATTCAAGTTCTTAATGGCGGTACGATTGGCCATGTGACTAGATAAAGAAGACAAGAAACCAATTAAGAGACCAAAGAGAATCGAAATCAATAAGACTAAGACCATAGGCATCTGAGCTTGGAAGAAGAGGAAGGTTACCTGCACGTTGTTAACGTTCTGTAAGGCGAAGATCACCACTAGAATAACCGCACAGACACCTAAAATTAATTTCCATTGTTGACGCATGGACTATTCCTCCTTCAAATTAAACAAGCGGGCGGCTAAGAAATCTCCAGCCTGTGGGAATAAGCCATAGAGCTTTGAAGCAAAGGCTAACTGCCAAGGCAGATTTAATTCTCGTTTGACATGCTTGCGTTTCATATTGGCTACAATGCGACTAGCCAGCTCATCTGCTTCAAGACTGAAGGCCTCGACTACTTGGGCGTAGGCTAGCATTTGTGGCGAACGATCGAAGAAAGCTGTCTTAACTGGGCCTGGGTTGATGGTGGAGACTTGAATAGGTGTCTCATAGAGTTCTAGTCTCAAGGCGTCAGCATAAGCGATAATAGCCGCCTTAGACGCTGCATAAGCGCTAGTCATAGCGGTCGGGATTTTCCCTGCAATAGAGCCTACTAAGTGAATTTGACCTGGACCACCTTGGTTTAACTGCTGGATGGCCACCAACTGGCTCAAGTACATCATGCCGAAGACATTGACTTGAAACATATCCACCACTTGCTGAGGTTGATTTTCCGAGAAGACTTGGAAGTCGCCGTAACCCGCATTACTGAAGAGAATGTCAATACGACCAAAGGCTTCAAGTGTCGCCTCAACTAGTGTCTCAATAGCGTGAGGCTGAGACATATCCGTTACTTGAACTAGAACCTCTGTCCCCCACTGCTCTTCTAGTTCCTGAGCAAGGGCCTGCAAGCGGTCCTGACGTCTGGCAGCCAATACTAACTTACAGCCTTCTTGGGCCAATTGGTTGGCCACAGCTTGTCCAATACCACTAGTCGCACCCGTGATGATCACGACTTGCTTATCTAAGTTTCTGTACATGAGCTATCTCCTCCTATCACATCAAACTCATCAAAGTCATAAACCAGTCTCGCTCCTTCAAAAATACGGCGCGCTTGGTCTTCTAATTGCTTGGCGTCTCTGCCCATATAGCGAGCGCTAATATGGGTTAGATAGAGGGCTTTGACATTACTTGCCTGGGCCACTTGTGCGGCCTGACGGCTGGTCGAATGGTGATAGGAAGCCGCCATTCGGGCTTCACTTTCTTCAAAGGTACATTCGTGTACTAAAGCATCAGCATCTTGAGCCAGTTCTTGAATAGCATCACAGGTCTTGGTATCTCCCAGGATAGTGACTACTCTTCCCTCTCTAGCTGGCGCTAGAAAATCCTGTCCGTTAAGGACGGTGCCATCCGCCAAGGTGACAGTCTCACCGCGTTTGAGCTGACCAAAAATCGGACCGTTAGGAATCTGATACTGAGCCAAACGATCTACTAAGAGCTCGCCACTGGTTCTTGGCTCCATGATTCGGTAGCCAAAGCTTAGAATACCATGGTTGAGTGCTTGATAATCGACTAGCCAGCCCTTACCTAAATCCAAACGCCCTCCTTTAGGTGACAGTTCGACGATTTCTAAAGGATATAAGAGGCGCGATTTAGACAAGCGCAAGGCTGATTCGACAAAGTCCTTAATACCCGGTGGCCCATAAAGGGTCAAAGGCTGATCGCCCCCCTGGAAGGAACGCGAGCTAAGGAAACCAGGTAGACCAAAGATATGGTCGCCATGTAGGTGGGTAATGAAAATCTTGGTGATTTTGCGAGGTTTAAGCGAGGTTTCTAAGATTTGATGTTGGGTGGCTTCACCACAATCAAATAACCAAACCTCATTGAGTTCATCAAGGAGTTTGAGGGCTAGAGCACTCACATTACGATTGCGGCTTGGGACACCCGCCCCAGTACCTAAAAATAATAACTTCATGCTCATTTCCTTTCTGTTAGACTTGCCAATCGTTTAGCGATTTTGCGAAATTTGATTGGCAACGAATTTAGCAAATTCCAAGGCACCGGTTGGGTTTGGATGGATACCATCCTCATAGTACCAATCATCGTGGCCCTTAGCAAAGGTTCGCCAATCAATCACTTTGACATTGGAGAAGCGATTAGCTGCAGCGAAGAGACGATTATTGGCATCTTCTACCCAGACCTTATCAACCGAGGAAGTGACAAAGTACTGCTCCCGGTCCGTCCCAATGGCATTAATATAGTCATTCAACTGACCATCTGTAAAGGTCCCATTAGAACCTAAGACCGTCACCACTGTTCCCTTGAGTTTACCAGAGGCCTTGAGGCTATTGATCACTTCGTTACTTTGATAAAGCTGACGACCAATCTGACCATCAACGATTGCCTTAGGAAAGACTTCTTTGACCTTATCAGCCGAAGCCAATAGGATGGAATCCCCAATAAAGGTTACTTCAAGGGCATTGGCTTGGAGGAGTTCTTGGCGGTTTAGTCCTTCAATATTATTAATAACCTTGGTTTCCTGACTTTCTGGCTCCTTGGTCTCTTCCACCAATTTTTGGTTAGATTCAATGACCGTTGCTAGCTCATCGGCTGCCTTGTTCTTCTGTTCTGGCGTAATAGCCAAAGCTACTAAACCAATGGTTGAAACTAAGAGATAGCTAATCGCCAGAGTCTTTATGCCCCAAAGGCTAGCACGGTGTTGAACCAGGTAACGCACTCGCGCTTGGGTTTGTTTCCAGTTGAAATCTTGACCAAATGGCAAGATCAAGCGACGACGTTCGAAGAGTTGGTAGGAAATTTCCGCCATCAACATAATCAATAGGAACTGAACACCAACTGAAATCCAAATATTATGGAAGCCATTCAAACGGTCTGGAATGACCAAGTGAATCGGATAAAACCATAGGTAGTAAGATAAACTGCGTTTACCGAAGAAGGTAAAGACTGGCAGACTTAAGAGCTTATGTAACCAAGTAGAGGGATGTAGACTGACAATGACAAAGACCATGGACAGTAAAGTGAATAGCAGCATCCCAAAACGATAGGCAAAGGGTTGCGTCCCATACATAAAGAGCAACATAAAGGTCATCAAGATGACACTAGCGATCCCAATTCCATTAAAGACCTGTTGCTGACGCTTGGATATGACCTTTGGCTTGAGATGGACTGGGAAGAGATAGCCCAATGCCCCACCAAAGGTAAAGGCAAAGGCCCGCGTCAACAAATCATAATATATCCGGCTTGGATCCTGGCCATCTTGATAGAGATAACCTAAGAGTACTGCCGAGGCAATGGATAGAGCCACCAACATAATGGCAGCAGTAGCCGGATTGCGGTGCCAGGAATAGACTACTTTGACTACAAATGGCGTCAAGAGGATCAGCTGGGCATAGATAGAAATGTACCAGAGATGGGTAAAGGCACTAGGGTTGGCCGCCTGGACAAAGTAGGATTGGTTGGACAAAATCTGATAGTAGTTGTTAACGAAGAAAAGGCTAGAAAACCCCATATTGCGCAAATTATAGAAATAATCCGGCGCAAACAAGGCAATATAGGCTGCTACCAGCAAGACCATAAACAAGGTCGGGAAGAAAATCCGTTCCAGTCTGGATTTGAGATAAGATTTAATCGAGACTGATTTTCTTAGCGTAGGAGCCGTATAGAAATGACGGAAGGCGAAGAAACCTGCCACCATTAAGAAGGCATTAACAGCTAGAAAGCCCCCAGGCAAGATGTGTTGGAAGAAATAATAGGTCAGAATTAAGAGGATTAAGACCCCACGATAGCCGTCGAAAAAGGCCAAACGAGGACTTTTAGTAGATGATTTATCGGTCATGCACATCCCCTCCCCTTAATCCATGAATTCAAACTGATAGCCGGCTAAATCGACTAAATCACCGGATTCAGCCCCTGCTTCACGCAAGGCTTGGTCCACACCCATGGAACGTAATTGGCGGGCAAAACGCGCCACGCTCTCATCGTGGGCCATATTAGTCATGGCATAGAGTTTTTCAATCTTAGCCCCTGACAATTGCCAGTAACCCGCATCAAGTTTGGTCAAGGTGAATGGCACTTCCTCTTCTAATTGGTAGTGCACTTCTTCTGGCTCTTCCTCAAATAAAGGAATAAAGTCAGAATTTTGGACCAAGTCATAGGTAAAGGCCAAGAGTGGCTTGAGCCCCTTGGCTTGCCAAGCAGATACTTCAAAAATAGCTGGCAAGTCTAAGCCTTCTTTTTGGCAATAGTCTTCTAACTTCTGCTTGAAGCTAGGTAAATTTTCTTGGGCCTGGCTCTGATCCATCTTATTGGCCACAATGACCATAGGACGTAAGAGTAATTTCTCGTGATAAGAAGCTAGCTCATGCATAATATCGAGGTAATCTTGGAAGGGATCCCGTTCATGAGTCGCAGCCATATCAATGACATGCAACAAGACTTTAGTCCGCTCAATGTGGCGGAGGAAGTGAATCCCCAAGCCAACCCCTTGAGAGGCTCCTTCAATCAGACCTGGCATATCGGCCACGATAAATTCCTGATCGTAATTGAGTTTGACCACACCCAGGTTAGGGGTCAAGGTCGTAAATTGATAGTCTGCGATTTTAGGTTTGGCATTACTAATGACAGACAAGAGGGTCGATTTCCCTACACTTGGATAACCTACCAAGCCTACATCGGCCAGAACTTTTAGCTCTAATTGCAGGTCGGCTTCTTCACCGGGCTCACCATTTTCGGCGATGGAAGGAGCCGGATTCTTATGGGTAGCAAATTTAATATTGCCACGTCCACCTCGACCGCCCTTGGCAACGACACATTCCTGACCCTGCTCTACTAGGTCGGCTAGCAACTTATCAGTCGCCGCATCGCGGATGATGGTACCGGGTGGAACAGACACAATTAAGTCTTCCGCAGCCTTACCATACATGCCTTTGCTCATACCATTTTCGCCGTTCTTGGCCTTGAAGTGACGATTATAACGGAAATCCATCAGGGTCCGCAGGCCTTCATCCACTCGGAAGATGACACTGCCACCTCGACCGCCGTCACCGCCGGCCGGCCCGCCATCTGGGACATACTTTTCGCGTCGGAAGGCCACCATACCGTCGCCACCCTTACCGGCTTTGACTGTGACCCTTGCACGATCTAAAAAGGTCGACATTGAAAGCACTCCTTTCTCTAACTCATCTAGCTGAGTCTTAAAATTTATTAATCAATAAGCGTGAATCAAAGAGTTCCAAGACAGCCTCTGTCAGCACCTTGAGCGTAGCCAAACGGTTAGCTCGAATAGTTTCATTGTCGGCATTAACCTTGTTGTCATCGAAGTAAGCTTCAATAACCGGCACTAGGTTATCCAGATACATGTAGAGGGCATCAACTGAAATCTTGTATTGGTCAATTTTAGCAGTGGCTTCTAGTAGCTTAGCCTCAGAATCAGTTTGGGCTAGATCTAAGTCAAGCTGAGCCTCTTCTTGAACCTTGGCCCCCAGATTGACCACCCGGGTAATGGCTTCTAAGAAGCGTTTGTAGGCCGTTGGGTTCTTATCCTTGTGGGTCTTGAGGAAATGGGCTACATAGTTGGCCTTACCTACTTCTAAGTGATTAGCTGCCCCAATCCCTTGGATTTGGTCCATATCGACTGATTGGTTACGTAAATGCACAGCAACCCTTGCCCAGACAAAATCTACAAGCTGCTTCAAGAGTTCTTGGTCGCCCTCATGGGCTTCCACTAAGTGCTTAAAGACTGGTAACAAGTCTAATTCCCAGCCACGGTCTAAGAGGATTTCCACAATCCCCATAGCTGTACGACGGAGGGCGTAAGGGTCGTTAGAACCCGTTGGGATTAAGCCAACCTTGAAGTATTGGAACAAGGTGTCAAGCTTGTCAGCCAAGGCCAAGAGTGCACCGGCATCTTGGTTTGGCAGCGCCCCACCACTAGTAGTCGGCAAGTATTGGGTCCCAATGGCTTGGGCAACCAAGGTCGCTTCACCATAATGGCGGGCGTAGATTTCCCCGATTTGACCTTGGAGTTCGTCGAACTCACCGACCACTTGAGTCATGAGGTCAAACTTGTAGATTTGGCTAGCACGTAAAGCTGCCTCATAAGAAGCTTGATCTAAGTTTAAGTTGCTTTGTAATTGGCTAATTAGGGCACCAACACGCACTTGCTTGTCAGCCAAAGTGCCTAACTTAAAGTGTTCATTAACGTTGGCTAGTTTATCGACAAAGAAGTTTAAGTCATGTTTGAGGTCTTCTTGATAGAAGAATAAGGCATCTTCCAAACGAGCCCGCAAGACTTTTTGGTTACCTTTGACGACGTTGGCTAAGTGCTGATCATTCCCGTTACGTACTGAAATGAAGACAGGCAAGAGCTCACCTTTAGCATCTAAGGCATAGAAGTAACGTTGGTGATCACGCATGGCGGTAATCAAGACACAATGTGGCACTGATAAATATTTTTCTTCAAAGTCGCCATAGAAGACGGTTGGCCATTCAACAATGGCAGTCACTTCTTCTAGCAAATCTTCATCCACCGGTACCTGCCAGCCTTGAGCTGAAGCCAGATCAGCCAATTGTTGGCGGATATTAGCCCGACGTTCTTCAAAGTCTACTAGGACGTATTGCTCACGCAAAGCCTCCACATAGTCTGTAGCCTTTGCTAGGGTCACATCATGGCCTAAGAAACGATGGCCACGAGAGATGCGGTCTGATTTAACGCCAACAAACTCTAAAGGAACCAACTCTTGGTCTAAGAGAGCCACAATCCAGTGAACTGGACGAATGAAGGGTGTCTCATAGTCATGCCAGGTCATGGTAACAGGGAAGGTCATGGCCTCCAAGACACGATTAAGTCCTGACAAGACTTGGTCTGCAGCTTTACCTGGTAAATGCTTGTTAACGAAGATATAGTCTTCCCCTTTGATGCTTTCTACAATCACATTTTCTTGGCTAGCGCCCTGGCCTTTGATGAAGCCAAGGGCTGCTTTGGTCCAATTACCTTCCGCGTCTTTGGCGATTTTAAGGGATGGGCCTTTGGCCTTGGTGGACACATCTTGGCTACGCTCAGCCAAGCCATGGACTAGGACCGCCAAACGGCGTGGAGTAGCATAGGCGCTGAGGCTCTCGTAAGCTAAACGCTCTTCTGCTAAGAAGTCAGCCACCCGTTTTTCTAATTGTTGTGATAAATCTAAGAGGAAGCGTGCAGGAATTTCTTCCATGCCAATTTCAAGTAAAAATTCTGCCATGGTCTAGGCCTCGCTTTCTGATTTTTTAAGGAGTGGGAAGCCAAGGGCTTCACGTTCAGCCACAAAGGCTTGGGCAACCGAACGCGCCATCTTACGAATGCGTCCTAAGTAGCCGGCACGGTCTGATACGGAAATCATGCCACGCGCATCGAGTAAGTTGAAGGTATGGCTACACTTGAGAATGTAGTCATAGGCTGGATGGACTAGTCCTAGGTCAATCAATTTAAGGGCTTCTTGTTCAAACTCGGTAAACAAGGTGAAGAGCAAGTCGCTATTGCTTTGTTCAAAGGCGTAAACAGAATGCTCACGTTCAGGTTGACGGAAGATATCGCCATACTTAACGCCTTCCACCCACTCCAGTTCATAGACATCTTCAACGTCCAGGATATACATAGCCAAACGCTCTAGGCCATAAGTAATCTCGCTAGTCACAGGATGGCACTTAAGTCCCCCTACTTGTTGGAAGTAGGTGAATTGAGTGATTTCCATCCCATCAATCCATACTTCCCAACCTAAGCCGGCACAACCCAGAGAAGGATTCTCCCAGTTGTCTTCAACGAAACGAATGTCATGCTCCAAAGGATCAATCCCAATGGCTTCTAAACTCTCAAGATAGAGCTCTTGCACGTTAAGGGGTGATGGCTTCATGACGACCTGTAATTGGTGGTGCTGGAAGAGACGGTTAGGGTTCTCCCCGTATCGACCATCTGCTGGACGTCTGGAAGGTTCCACATAGCAGGCATTCCAAGGTTCTGGACCAATGGCACGTAAGAAGGTGTAAGGGCTCATAGTCCCTGCCCCTTTCTCCGTATCATAGCTTTGTAAAACCAGACAGCCTTGCTTAGCCCAGAATTGCTGTAAGGTCATGATAATATCTTGCATGGTTTTCTTCTTCATGATGCTTCCTCCTTTATAGCGGGGACGGCAAACCCCTGGCGACAAATAAAAAGTCCCTATGGTAATCCACTGACCACCATAGGGACGAAGATAACTTCGCGGTTCCACCCTATTTCTAGTTACATTGAACTAGCGCTTCATTTATGCCTATGAGTGACTTAAAAACTACCATCGATTCGCTCTGGCTTCCACCGTCCCAGAGTCGCTAGGCTATCTTCTTTTAATTGCGCTTTTAATCCCCTTTATTATAGGGCATGACGGCCTTTAAGTCAAGCAAAGTCGAGCTTTTAATGACCAATAGGCGTCCTGTTTTTTTGTTCAAAACAGGACGCCTAGCTGGTCTCAATATGTTGCTTATTCTAAGAAGTCTTTCAATTGTTTGGAACGACTTGGATGGCGGAGCTTGCGCAAGGCTTTGGCCTCGATCTGACGAATCCGCTCACGGGTCACGCCGAAGACTTTCCCTACTTGTTCTAAGGTCCGGATGTTACCGTCGTCTAAACCAAAGCGAAGACGTAAGACATTCTCTTCACGGTCGGTTAAGGTATCTAAGACATCTTCTAATTGTTCCCGCAATAGTGCGGAAGAAGTGAAGACTTCTGGACTCATTGCCCCTTCATCTTCGATGAAGTCGCCTAAATGAGAGTCATCCTCTTCCCCGATTGGTGTTTCTAAGGAAACAGGCTCTTGGGCAATCTTGAGAATTTCGCGGACTTTTTCAGTTGGTAGGTCCATTTCCGCCCCGATTTCTTCAGGTGTTGGTTCGCGGCCTAAATCTTGCAGTAGCTGTCTTTGGACCCGAACCAGCTTGTTAATGGTTTCCACCATGTGAACTGGAATCCGGATAGTACGGGCTTGGTCCGCGATGGCACGGGTAATAGCCTGACGAATCCACCAGGTAGCATAAGTCGAGAACTTAAAGCCCTTAGTGTGGTCGAACTTTTCAACGGCCTTCATCAAGCCCATGTTCCCTTCTTGAATTAAATCAAGGAACTGCATGCCACGGCCCACATATCGTTTGGCAATGGATACCACTAAACGCAGGTTGGCTTCGGCCAATTCTTGCTTAGCAATGTCGTCGCCGCCTTGGATACGAACGGCTAGGTTGATTTCTTCCTCAGCGCTCAAAAGTGGCACATTCCCAATTTCCTTAAGGTACATACGGACTGGGTCACTCACCTTGAGCTTGGAAGTCGCGGTTTTAGATTCAGCGGCTAAATCAGCCTGCAATTGTTCTTCTTCGCGGACCATTTGTTGCTTGGTTGGTCCCCCATCATCACCGACAACGGAGACCCCATTATCTTCGACGATTTGAATTAAGGTATCAATCCCATCAGCGTCTAATCCATAAGGGCTGGCGATTTTCTCCGTTAATTCGTCATAGTGGACTTGCCCTTCTGACTTTTTGTCTAGAATGAGGGCTTGGACTGCCTCAAGATAAGGTGAGGCGACGTCTTGATTTGGAGTTAACTTTAGATCTTTTTCTTCAGCCATATAAGAACCTCCTAATTTTTCTTTAATTGCCGGCTTAAGCGCAGTATTTCAACCAAGTATTCATTCATCTTGGTCTTATCTCCACGAATTTGGGCTTGTTTGAGTTTGGTTTGTAGCTCCTTGAGCTGAATCTCAGTAAAGGCAGTATCAATGGTTTTAAGGCAATCTTGCATGGCCTGCTCCGAATAGTCGGTTTGAGCATGATCCCAAATCAGGCTGGCCAAGTATTGTTGCTCATCAGGGCTGGCTTCCACATCTAAAATACCGGTCAGAGGCAGACGGCCTCCTTTTTCATAATAGAAGTGTTCCAGCTGATAATAAATAGCTTGGGCACTTGGATGGACAAAGAGCAGAGGTTGCTCCAAGCCTTCAATAAATTGCCAAGCAGGTTCGTTAAAAATTAGATTAGACAGGATGTAACGCTCGCAATGATAGGCCTTAAGTGACTTGATTTGGTCATCTAATGCCCCTGGCTTAGCTTGGACTGGATTAGACGGAAGTGCCTGATCCGAGAATCCCGAAGAATGGGTCTTATCCCACTTGTCAGGTGAATCTTGCTTGGGTCTATCGCTCTCCTTAGTCTGTTCCTTGCGATGACGATAGGAAACTTGAGCTAGTTGCTCTTCCAACATGTCCAAGTCTAAACCGAATTCCTCGGCTAAGGCCTGCAAGCGCATGGTTCGTTCGATTGGCGATGGTAACTGGGCAACTAAGTCTAAAAGCCGATTAATATAGAGTGCTCGCTGTTCAAGGTCTGCTAACTGGTATTCCTGTTGCAGATAATTCTTGAGGAACTCATAACGAGGAATAGCCTGGTTAATCAGCGACTTAAAACTATCAGCACCACGCGACTTAATCCATTCGTCAGGGTCCATCTTACCTGGAATGGCAACGGCTTTGACGGTATGACGAGGTAAAGTAAGACTTAGTTCAAAAGCCCGAGCAGTTGCCTTTTGACCGGCAGCATCGCCATCGAAGACGAAAATAATTTCCTGAGTCACCTTGCCTAACTGGCTAAGGTGTTGGCTGGTCAAGCTAGTCCCCATGGTCGCCACAGCCTGAGGGAAACCGGCCTGGCTCAGGGCAATCACATCCAGATAACCTTCGCAGATCAGAACCTGGTTGAGACGGCGAATATGCGGTCGAGCCTGAGCAAAATGATAAATCAGGGATGATTTATGGAAAATATCGGTCTCAGGAGAGTTGACGTATTTAGCAACTTTTTGCTCGTCGCCAGAATTAGCTTGGTAGATACGCCCCGAAAAGGCGACCGTCCTCCCTTGGCGGTCCTCCAAGGGAAAGATAATGCGACCATGGAAACGATCCATCAAACCTTGGCTAGCTTCATAGAAGATTCCTGATTGCAGCATTTCATCCTGGCTAAAGCCCGCTTCTGACAGATACTGAATCAGCAACTGTGGATTATCAGGCGCTAGGCCCAAATGAAAGTCTAACAGCGTTTCTTCCTTGAGCTCACGTTGCTTCAAGTAGGCATAGGCTGACTCCCCCGCTACCGTTTGAGTTAGGTAGAAGTGATAAAAGTCACGGGCCTTCTCATGTAAATCAAGCAAACGTTGATGGGGCTGACTGACAGCCTGTCCCGTCTCAAAATAGCGACTATCGAGAGCTATATTGGATAGTTCCGCCACCTTCTTAACGGCTTCCGGAAAACTAATCCCTTCCATTTCCTGTAGGAAGCCAAAGACATTGCCCCCTCTACCACAGGAAAAGCATTTATAAATCTGCTTGTCAGGGCTAACCGAGAAGGAAGGGTTGTTATCTTCGTGGAAAGGACAAGAGCAAGTATAGTTATTACCGCGCTTGGTCAGGGCTACATATTGGTTGATAATGGCCACGATATCGGCTTCTTTTTTGACCGATTCAATGATGTCATTCGGAATACCCGCCATCTGATGCCCTCCCTTACTGAACTAGCTTAAACAGAGTTGGTGCGGGGCTTAGCCCGATAGAGACAGTAAGCACCCAATAAGAATTGAATAATGATGGCAAAGAGCCCCTTGAGGGAGTCCCCTGTCATCTGTGCGACTAGGGCCAAGATGGTGGTCCCTAGTACGGAAGAGAACTTACCAAAAATATTATAGAAACCAAAGAATTGGTTGGTCTTTTGCTTAGGAATCAACTGGCCAAAGTAAGAACGGCTGAGGGCCTGAATGCCTCCTTGGGCAGTCCCTACTAAGATAGCCAAAATCAGGAAATCCCGGAAGCCAGATAACCTAAGAGCGAAGACACAAATGACCACATAGGTCCCAATGCCGAAGAAGAGTAAAGTGCGGCTGCCAAACCGTTTAGCTAAGGCTCCATAGGCCAGTGATGACGGAAAGGCCACAACCTGAACCACTAGGAGAATAATAATCAATTGGTTAGCAGGCAAGCCCAAATCGCTGCCCACAGAGGTCGCCATTTTGATAATGGTCCCTACCCCGTCAATATAGAGGAAGTAACCCACTAAGAACCATAAAATGGTTGGATAATGTTTGAGCTCTCCCACTGTTTCCTTAAGCGAGCGTAAGGTGGACTTCACTAAGCCATCGTGATGCTCAATGTAGGAGACTTGCTTAACATGGCGCCAGTATGGCACCGTAAAAGCAAACCACCAAATGGCTGTGATCAAGAAGCCAACATTGACTAGATCACGCGATGACAACCAACCTGATACTTGCAAAGCAAAGAAAATCAGAAAGGCAAAGACACTGCCAATATAACCATAGGCATAACCTGCTGAGCTGACCATATCCAAACGTTGTTCAGTGGTCACATCCATAATGGAAGAGTCGTAAAAGACATTGGATAAGGAGAAGCCAATAGCAGATAAGGTATAAACCACCAAGAGATAGAGCCAGGCATTTGGCCCGGCAAAAATCATGGCCAAAACACTTCCTACCCCAAGCAGGGTCCCAAAGGTAAAGAGCGGACCCCGTACCCCTTTGTAGTCAGCACTGGTCCCCAGAAATGGTGACATAACGGCCACCACAATGGTGGACAGGGAGTTGGCGTAACCCAGATAGGCTGTGGAAGTGGCCGGTGCCATCCCCACACTATCCGTGACAGCCTTATAGAAAATAGGAAAGATAGCGGCTGTAATCATCAAAGAATAGACGGAATTGGCCCAGTCTTGGAGAATCCAAGCCCATTCCTTCTTTGTATAGCCTGAGAGAAATTTCTTCATAGCAAGCCTCCCTAGTCTTCAATTTGGGCTTCAATCACGTCCCAGATATCTTGCGCGCCATAGCCCGTTTCAGCTGAAAACGGGAAAAGCGCATCGACCGTCGGCAAATCTAGAGCCTTCTTATACATTGATAAATGCTTATTCCATTGGCTCTTCTTAATCTTGTCCACCTTGGTCAGGATGATGGCATAAGGAATCTCAGCTTCATCGGCAAAGTCCTTCATGGCCTTATCCAGCTCGGTAGGCTCATGGCGAAAATCCATCAAAAGAAAGAGCACGCGAACATTTTCCCGATTCAGGAGATAATGTTCAATCATCTTGCCCCACTCTGCCCGCGCAGTCTTGGAGACCCGAGCATAGCCATAGCCAGGCACATCGACAAAACGGAAAGTCTGATTAATGTCATAGAAATTAAGGGTTTGGGTCTTACCAGGTTGGCTGGAAGTACGTGCCAGACCCTTTCGGCCAATCATTTTATTAATGAAAGAAGACTTGCCCACATTAGAGCGCCCCGCCAGAGCCACTTCAGGCAAGGAATCTTGTGGATATTGCTTAGGACTGACGGCACTAATGACTAATTCTGCCTGACTTACCTTCATGAAGCAGTCTCCTTTTGCGGTTTAATACGCTTGTTGTGCTTGTTGTAATAGAAGGGCTGGTGGCTACCTAGCACCGTATCTTCTGTAATGACAATACGGCTGATATTCTCGTCACTTGGCACGATGAACATAATATCCAACATGACGGACTCTAGGATAGAACGAAGACCACGTGCGCCAGTATTACGTTCAATGGCTTGTTTAGCAATGGCAATCAGGGCCTTTTCCTTGAATTCTAGCTCTACGCCATCAATTTGGAAGAGGCGTTGATATTGTTTAACCAAGGCATTCTTAGGTTCTGTTAGGATACGAACCAAGTCCTCTTGGGTTAACTTCTCTAACATGGCCATAACAGGCAAACGCCCAATAAACTCTGGGATCAAACCAAACTTCAAGAGGTCTTCTGACGTGACTTGTTGCATGAGCGACTTGGATTGATCCAACTTGCCATTGCTGCTACCAAAACCAATGACCTTGCTACCTAAGCGTTCCTTGACAATGGTCTCAATGCCATCAAAGGCTCCCCCTACGATAAAGAGGATTTGCGAGGTATCCAGTTGGATGAACTCTTGGTTAGGATGCTTACGGCCACCCTTAGGTGGGATGTTGGCGATGGTGCCTTCCAAAATCTTGAGTAAGGCTTGTTGGACCCCTTCCCCACTGACATCGCGGGTAATGGAGACATTCTCACTCTTACGGGCAATCTTGTCGATTTCATCCACATAGATAATGCCGTGTTGGGCTTTTTCAATATCATAGTCTGCTGCTTGAACCAACTTGAGTAAGATGTTTTCCACATCTTCCCCCACATAGCCGGCTTCAGTCAGGCTGGTCGCATCAGCAATCGCAAAAGGCACATTAAGTAACTTAGCCAAGGACTGGGCCAGGAAAGTCTTCCCGGAGCCCGTTGGGCCAATCAGACAGATATTGCTCTTTTGTAATTCGATATCCGCTTCATGTGTGGCAATGCTGGCATTAATACGTTTGTAGTGGTTGTAGACGGCAACAGCCAAGGATTTCTTGGCTTCAGTCTGGCCGATGACGTATTGGTTAAGATGGGCCATGATTTCGGCAGGTTTGAGGACGCTCACGCCACTAAAACCTTCTGAATCACCGACCATATCCTGACGAATGATTTCCTCGCATAGGCCTACACATTCATCACAAATATAGACATCTGGCCCTGCTATAATCTTATTGACTTCATCTTGGGACTTGCCACAGAACGAGCAATAGTAGCCGCCATGATTCCCGGTATGGTTACTGGTCATGGTAATCGATCCTTCCTCTAACGTACATAATGAGGGATGCAGATAGTCATCGTTGAACTTAAGACTCTCGCAACCCTCATTTATAGTTATTCTAATAG
>CAUUNL010000014.1:0-28402 GCA_963546405.1 Abiotrophia defectiva
TTATTAAACTCTATATCAGATTATATATACAAAGAGAGGCCAGGTCCCCCCAGCCTCCACAGTCGCTACTTAGGCATTCAAACCAAAGTTTTGAGAAAGTGCAACGTCGCTTTGTGACATTGCATTTGCAGTGTGATCTAATTGTCCATTGATATCACGTAATAAGTTCGCGAATTGCTCAACTTTTGGACGCAAAGCTTCATACTGCTCGGTATACTTAGCGAATGCTTGACCTTCCCACTCGCTTTCCAATTCACTTTGAAGAACGCGTAATTGCTCAAGCACTTGGTCAACGGTTGTAGCAGCATTACCATAAGTTTTAGCACGGTCTGCTAAGACCTCTGGGTTAATACGAATTTGTCCTGCCATAAGAATACCTCCTAAGCGATTTTTATGCGCAACAAGCTTTGTTGTTACATCCACATTATACTACTTCTTCTATTGTAAGTACAATAGGAAAACGGGTTTTTATTTCACTAAAGTTAACAACTTTCGTTAATTTACCGGCAATTGTAAGCGCGACCTGTTTTGTGGCTTGTCCTTATTTCATAATATATAATTACCAATCCGATTACTTTATCATCACATGTATAAGTCAATATTTCATATCGTTGGATATAGCAACCGGAATTATTAACCTATAAACAAATAACAGCCCCGAAATTCCCAATTAATTTTTGTGCAGATTCTATTTTTGTATCATGAGTTCGTAACATATTTAAATTAAACAATCTCGCTAGGGGGAAGCTATTTATTGTACCTTGCCACTAAGACGCCATCGTGATTAGCCTTTAACTTTCTATATTGTCACTTAAACATAGGGGCACTACTGCCACTAGGCCAATCCAAAAAAGAATGAAAAGAAAGGACCAAGCGGCACTTCTCCCGACGGTTCTTAGACGCCTAATCGTCAAACTAGCATAAGGAACTAACAGAATCCCATAAGCGACAAAGGCGATGATTTTTGTTAGTAGTTTATCTGGATCCCCTAGCAAATCCACCACTACATAGGCAGTAACCACTGGACTAATATACCATGTAAAGACTGTTAAGAATTCAAAGTGGCTAGCGGGGCGATCTGTGCAGAAGGCATACTTCCAGAAGTCTTTCAGCACCTCTCTAACTTGTGGGTTCATTCTATCTCTCCTCACTTGGCTTCAATTCAACGAGATTGTCCGATTCTTTAAGAGGTAAATTGGAATAGAACCATAGGTACCACTCCTTACCATTAGAATCTGTGTAAGTCTTGACTTGTTCAACCTTCTGACCATTAATTGTCATCTGCTTAACTACTTCATATTGAGAGAGACCAAAGGCTGGCATGAGATTCTCAGAGCCCGGATTATTCTTCTGGAAGTGTGCCAGCTTAGGAAGGTATTCCTGATACAAGGATTGAATTCTTTCTGCTGACGTTTGGTTGATACGATTATCTGGTATCCGGTTGAAAACTTTAGCGAATACTGTCGACTTGGTCTCACGGACATCGCCATCAGAATGATGGACCGTTTGTTCAAAGTGCGTGACTAGGTTATCGCCTTTTTGATAAAGGAGGATAGCATCGCCTGTCTCCAAGTCAAATCGCCCTATCTCCACAAGCGGTATATCCTCCTCTACTTGCTCTGGCCTAGGCATTAAGGACAAGGGTACAACAATCCACACAGCTAGGCTAATTAATATAAATGGTATCAGTATCTTATTAACCTTGAACCAGGCCAATAGCTTATTCTTCATCTTCTACCTCCTCAAGGTTTAATCAAGCGTCACTTTATTTCCCGTTGGTTTTAGCCTTAAATCTCGATAATACCAGATATACCAAGTATGTCCGGCTTCATCCACATACTCATGGACTCTCTCGACAGGTTGGCCATTGATACGGACTCGCTTAATGTTAGCATAAGGCGTTACGCCCGCCACTGGGTAGCGAGCTTGTGGATCGAGCACCAGACGGGTCTGGGCTTGAGAAATGAATAGTAAGCTTGCTGAGATGAAAGGATCCACAATCTTACCATCCACACCATCTGACATGCCCTCTGTCTTAAAATATTGAAAGAGTGCGGGGACCTCCCAACTGTAGCCTTTCCCCTCTGACTTGTCTCCATAGTAAACGCGCATAATGAAGGTTCTATTCTTGCGAACGATGACATCGGAGCCAATTCCTTCATAGTTGAAACTCAAGACTTCCTCTCCACCAGTCGTTAAAGCTAAGGAGGGGCCAAAAGTTGGTTGGCTCTGACTAGCTTCCGCAATCGCTTGGGAGCTATTCGAATCCGACTGTAAGTTGTTAGATTGTGGGTTGCCAAGGAAAAACTGATAAGCAATCACCAGTAAGGCAAGGCTGAATATGAATATTGCTACTTTCTTCTTCAAGATGACTTCCTCCTAATTACTGGTTGTGATAGTGGCTAAAATATTCAAACTTACACTAGGATGGCTAGCTAGTAGCCTAACACAGCTACACTAGTCAAAGCTCACCACATTCTTGTCCTCTTTCAGTTTGAGGTTCTTGAAGTACCAGAGGTACCAAGTATGGCCTTCAGCATCTACGTATTCCTTGACCTCATCAACTGCTTGGCCGTTGATTTTTAGGTTCTTGATACTCGACTTTGTCGATTCTCCAGCTAGGGGATAGTGCCCAGCTCCGGCGCTATAGAGTGATTGCTGAGTTTGGTAGGCTGCCGCTAGTCTTATTCGGAAGCTCTTCTCAAGACTAATAAAAGCTTGTCCGTCTTCTAATTTCTTAGTTGCATTATAATCAAAGGCTGACTTGTCTTTCCATTCGATACTTTCAATCTTAGCTGACTTAGCGCTTACTTTTAGTATTAGGGCTTTACCATTTCTAATCATGGTATCCACTCCACCAATCCCATTGTCAAAGGTTGCGATTAGCTCCTCCTTGCCTTGAGTCGAATCCGCGCCTTGACGGGTCACTAGGAAAGCTCCACCTAATATTAGGAGGAAGAGTAGTAGCTTCCATTTGCCTCTAATTCTATTCATAATTCTCCACCTACTCTTCCCCAATCATTTCGAATACTGATTTACCTAAGCCAACTTTCCAGACTCTTATGTATTTCTTGAATTTACCTTTTGCATCTGCATCAAAGTCTCCACCAACACTTATTCTAAGTTCTGTTCCCCTAGGCACCTTGATATAATCTGCCAACAAGTCATCACTGACATCATGAACTAGACTATAGTCGCTTGTCCCTGCGGTACGCCAATTGCGTAATGCCACAGGTTCTGACTCTATGCTGAGAAAATTGTCAATATCATATACTTGAAACAAAAACTTGAAGTCCTTTAGCAAGTCCGGAACTTCTCCGTTATCGACATATCGAAATTCTCCATCCTGATAGTAGATTTCTTTATTCAATACTTCAAGATCCGGTTCTCCTGACCGCAACTTCTTTTCCATAATATGACCCGTTATTTTCTTTGTCTGAGGGTCTCCATCTAACTCAATTTCTATCCTTTCTCCCTTCTCATTTCTTATATTCAAGATTTTAAATCCCTTTGGAAAGCGACTAAATAAGCCTTCAATTTTGTCCATAGGATAGATTGGCTTTAGAACTCTAAATTTGTCCTTCAACACTTGGTGATCATCTTTTTTATTTAGATTACAGCCTACGCCTAGCCCAATCAGGACCAGCAAACAGATAAGGATTGGGATTTTCTTCATGGTGAAACCTCCTAGAAGTTATTTTATTCTATCAAAGCCTGCAAGATGTTCACCCATATCAATAATTGCTACATCAATATAAGTTTGCAAACCCCCGTTTATAGAAATCACGGCCTCCAGCTAAATTCCTCGCCATTGATCTCTCGCCTATTTTTCTGTCACCTTAAACTCATCTCCGCTTATGACCTCACGGACACTCACTAATGTGTTAGATTGTGGCCAAGGTGTTGACATGTCAATGCCAAGATCACTTCTAAATCTGAGATTAAAAGGTGCCAACTCTCTTCCGAATTCAATTGAATATTGATACTTCTCTAAATCCAACTCATCTTGTCCTTCGATTGGGCCTAGCTCATTAAGAAGATACTCCTTATAATACCGTCCGTAAGATGGATTATCGTAGACTCGAACAAGCTTCTTACTGGTTAGATCAGCATTTCTATAACTGAAACCTGCAAGTAAGAGCTGGAAATTCTTGAGATAAGGGGATGCCTTTTTATCCGTTGGAATATTAAAGCTTGTGCCTCCTTGATAGGTGATGTTGAATTTCTCTAACGATTGTCGTTTTCCATTAACATCTGCTTCCAATTCAACGTCTCCAGTAATTAACCTAGTCTGAGGCTCTCCTTTTATATACACACTCACTTGCATTGTTGTTTTGTTTTCATAATACGCCTTCACATGCAAGATACTGAATCCCTTAGGAAATGTCTCAAATAAATCCTCAAGATTTTTCGTAGGGTACAATTGATCTAAATAAACAAAACTCCGTACTGCCATGTGTTGGCCCCACTTCTCCCCTAAGAAAAATATGCAACCTATGCAGGCTATTAGAATAGCAAGCCATTTAAGTACTTTTCCCACTATGGAACCCCACCTTTCCTGACTTCCTTTAACTTCTACATAATTTTATATCGCTCTATCTTCATCGAATCGAACTAATAGGCCCATACTCCTACTCAGCCCTTATTATCTCAGAGACTAGCATTATCTGTTCAGTTGCTTCAATGCTAATAGTTCGTTTGAATCTATGTTCTTCATCATCCGTGATGTCACCACCAAACTGTATTTTCAATTGACTATCTTCAGGCACTTTTAGATATTTGGCTAGCTCTGCGTTCTTGGCATAATATGAAATAAAATAATTGCTGGTTCCCGGCGTGTAGGATGTCTTTTTCGCATTATAAGTTGCTGTTTCGAAGAAACTTTCTTTGAAATGGAAGGATTGGAATAAGAAGCGGAAGTCCTTAAATTCCTCTGGGACCTGGCTACCGTCCTCCATTTTCATTTGGCCCTTCTCAAAATAGATAGCTTTCTTATATTTTTCAGGCATATTCTCTTCAACCTGAATTGGTCGCTGGACGATTATCCCTGTCACTTGATGGGTATCAGGATTTCCCTTCACCTCAACACGCAACTCCGTATTGTTGTATAGCCAGAGATTAACCACGCTGAAACCATCGGGGAACTTCTCAAATAAATCCTCTACGTTCTCAGTAGGATAGAGCCGCTCTAAAACCTTGAAGCGACTTTGCATTTCCTCAATAGAGCCGCCAATGGTTACTTTGCAGCCAGTTAGGCAGACTATCAGGCAGAGAAAAATTAGGAGTCTGAGTTTTTTCTTCATGAGTGAAACCTCCTATTCTGGCGGAATGAGCTCCAATAGAATCTACTTTATCACTATACTTCAGACGGGTTTTGACATGGTCTAGAACACGACGGCCCTTACTAGTTCCCCTCCAATAGTTTTTTGAACTCTTGAGATTCTACAATTGGACCTAGCAGGACTTTCCTGCTCGGCATGATTCTAGTCACTATAAACGACACTTGCACTGATTCATCACCATTAACCGACACACTAAATCCTACACCGCCCATGGGATTACGTTCCACTGTTTTCGGGTTAATTGCATAAGATTGTATAGTCCCTTCTGACGTAAAGGCATGCTCATCTTTTTGGGTGAAGTAGCTATCCAGTTGGTCTTTTAATTCCTGACCGTAGACTAGATTATGTATTTCCAATTGAACTGCCACCACGTGATAGACAATTGGGCCGACAATCATCCCGATAACGATTAAGAAGGGATACCATTTCTTTATGAATTGCTTGCACTTTTTCATCTTATAACCTCCTAGAAGTTAATAGGATCTCTTCCGTATTCAATTGAATAATTATACTGTTCAAACTCCCACTCATCATTCAAAGCTAACTTCATTATTGCCAAGTTGTAGTTTCAAGTCTCGGTAATACCAGAGATACCAGGTCTTACCATCCGAATCAGTATACTCCCGCACCTCATCTGCGGCTTGATCATTAATCTTGAGTTTGGTGAAAATGGGGTTAGTCGCCGCCCCCGCGAAAGGATAACGCGATCTATCGGACCCAAAACCACCCGATGAGAAGCGGACAGCAAGATAGGCCTGGAAATTCCTCAAGAAGTGATTACTGGTTACATCTTTATCAAAACCATGCACTGCCCCATAATCAAACTGATTGCGAATGCTCATCATAACCTTGTTGTCGGCACCGCCTCCAGGATAGTTCACTTCTAATTGAAAGACGCGCCCATTTCGACGGATATAATCGGAAGTTCCGTCTCCATTGTCAAAGGTTGCGACAATCTCGCCGGGTTCCTTTACGCGAGCATTGGTATCCGCATCATTACCGGTGACATAACGTCCTAGTTCAGCCAAAGCATAAAGTACTCCGAGGATAACTAGTATTTTAATTAGTTTCTTCTTGTTCATTTTTTGCTCTCCTTTGCAACACTCGTCAGTATTGCATCTCATTCAAATGTTACAGAATTACCTGACGACTTAAGCTCTATGTGCTTATAGTACCAAAGATACCACGTGTTCCCGTCCGTATCTTTGTATTCCCTAACCTCATCAACGGCCTGGCCATTTATTTTTAATTGCTTAAAGATCTCATTCGTTGCAGTTCCCGCCAATGGCGTGTTGACTTTAGAGTCCCCGGACTTTAACTGTTGTTGCAGCCCATACCATAGGCCCAGGTAAGCATCCATATCGGCCTTAAATAAATCATTAAAAACATTCAAATCTAACCATCGTGTTGAACCATAATCAAAGTGATTTTTCATTCCGAATAAGAAGTGATTATTTTTGATATTCTTAGGATAATTAACTTCCAACTGCATAACTTTCTCATTTTTTCGAATATAATTTTCTGTGCCGTCACCATTATCGAAGGTTGCTACAATGTCACCAGGCGTCGTCACTGGATTAGGAGGCTCCACATTGGATTGCTGCTTTAGATTTCCTAGATAACTCATATAACTTAGCAAGAAGAGCACGCCAACCACAATCAGCCACTTAAGCCTCGTTTCTCTCTCCATAAAGTTCACACTCCGTTTTGCTTTTTCTATAATTTGGAGGACAACTAAGGATTGCATCATCTAGATGCCTTTCCTTCTCTTGCTCACACTTGCGTCCTATTCCGCCCGAATCAGTTCCAATAAACTATTCCGACCTTCAGTTGTCTCTATTGATATGCCCTTTTTTAGCTCATGCTTTCGGTCGCTTTCCAAATCACCCGTAAGGTTTACTATTAATTCCGTATCATCAGACGTGTTTAAGTAGCGTGCTAGCTCCTCATGCTTGACTCGATAGGATAGAAAATAGTTAGAGGTGCCTAGGGTTCGATGCGCCTTCTTAGCATTGAAAGTTGCGTTATCAAAAAAAGATTGGCTGAAATGGAAGGTCTGGAATAAGAAGTGAAAGTCCTTAAACTCGTGAGGCACTTGGCTCCCATCTGCCATTTTCATCTGCCCATTGTCAAAGTAGATCGATTTCTCATACTCTTCTGGAACATTTTCCCCTGTTTTTACAATAGGCTCCTGAGTAATCACTCCCGTAACCTGACCAGTCGCCGGGTCACCTTTGACCTCTACTAGCAATTTTCTATTCTGATAATGCCGCATATTTACCACGCTAAAGCCCTTAGGGAATTTTTTGAATAAATCTTCTACCTTATCCGTGGGATAGAGTGCTTCAAGCACCAGATAGCGACTTTGCATTTCCTTTTCGCTTCCAATAGTAGATAAGTACCTCGATAAAAACAGGCCTTGAATGCAGAGCAGGCCTAATAATGCTAGATATAGTTTTTTCATCCTATTACCTCCTGTTGCAGACAGACTCACTTTAAGAACTGTTGACCTAAAATGAAATTCGCTGTTACTCCGTTGACTTAAGTAACTGTTGTAGTTTATTGGAAGATGTCACTATACTCATTTGCCATTTGTTGTTCATAAATATATATTTGACACCTAGATATATACTAGAATCCCCATTAATAAGAACCCGAATACTCCTACCAGTTCCCTCAGCTATGCTACTATAGTCTAAATCATACTCTCTAATGGCACCTGCCTCTGTGAAGGCCTGCGGATCTTTAGATTTAAGGACTTTTTCTATGTCACCTCTTACTTCCTGCGAATCAAAAAAGCTGACAAGCTCTGCGTATTGAGCCTTCCTATTATTCTGGACCATCCAGTTTACACCTTGATAAGCCAAGAATAGCGCACCGACTATACAAAAAACGATAATGAATGAGGTTCTTATAACTCGCATACATTTCTCCCTTTCATTTACATTCTGCCGCATACAGACTCACTTTAAGAAACGTTGACCTAAATCGAAATAGTCCTTTACTCTTTTGACTTAAGCAGTACATGTAGTTTATAGGAAACAGTCACTATGCTCATTTGCCATTTGTTGTTTACAAATATATATTTAACACCTATATATATACTAGGATCATCATTTATAAGAACGCGAATACTTCTACCAGTTCGCACACCCATGCTATCATAATCTAATTCATACTTTTTTATTACCCCTGACTCTGTGAAGGCTTGCGGATCTTTGGATTTAATGACCTGCTCTATTTCGGTCCTTACTTCCTTCGAATCAAAAAAGCTGACAAGCTCCGCGTATTGAGCCTTTTTATTATTCTGAACCATCCAGTTCACACCTTGATAAGCCAAAAATAGCGCACCGACTATACAAAAAACGATAATGAATGAGGTTCTTATAACTCGCATATCTTTCTCCCTTTCATTCATAGTTCAATGAAGCAGCCTCTCTTAAACTTCAATTCTATTTGTCAGCGCTCGCTGCCTAAATTTGACCTGGCAGCACTAATTGTTTCACTACAAAATATCATCGTTCTTGCTTCATTACTTATAGGCTTGAAATCTTTTGTTCGAATGCCTATGGTACTTTTAAACAACCCTCCTATACGCGACAGTGATTTACCAAATTCAATCTCGTACTTAGACTTTGAAAAGTCCACACCATAGTCACTTGAAATCGAATCTGAGGCTTCAAAATGATAGCGTCGTTCATAAGAACCGTGTACAGGATTATCATAAATCTCTAAGGTCTTAGCCTGGGCAAAATCCTCAGCCCTATAATCATAATGCGCCATTAAGAGTTCAAAATTATTGAGATAAGTGGAAATCTCCTTGTCTTTTGGAATGTCGAAGGACACGCCACCCTTATAGGTAAGGTCTATTTTCTCTAGTATCTCTGAACTTCCATCAGGAAGAATCTTTTTAAGTATCGCCTTAGCACTAATCTTTTTGGTTTTACTCTCACCTTCTATAATGATCCTTATACTTATGATTTGCCCTGGCTTCCCTTCTTCAGCAAATTCCCTAATGTGGATAACCGCAAAATCTTCCGGGAAGTATTTGAACAGCTCCCTTAAATCCTTAGTGGGGTAAAATTTTTCTAAGTAATCGAAATTACGCAGAGCCATATGGCCCATCCATCGCGTATAGGTAAATGTTGATATCCCTACCAACACAAGCAGTATCAGAATTCTCTTAAGATATCGATTCATTACTTGTCTCCTTTTTCAAACTCCCTATATACAAAAAGAGGCCGGGTCCCACCAGCCTCCACAGTCCTTACTTAGCAGTTGATAGGGTGTGCTTCACCCTATCTTGTTACTCCTATATTATACTACTTATCCTCTAAGAAATACAATAGAAATTGGAATTTTGTTACATTGAGTAAACACCGAATTATTATTTTATCAAGCTTTGTAAGCGCAACAGATATTTCTGATGTGTTTATTTCACAATTTATACAGCAGGAAATGACAACTAATTATTATAGAAATAGTTAGTTAGCCGACTATACACTGCCAGCTAGGCTACTGCCCGGCACACTCCCCCAAAATAAAAAAGTGTTGCTAGTCGCGCTAGCAACACTTCTATTATGCTTTGATTAGCTCTGCAGCATCTTCATGACGCCGCTATGGTCTAGAACTAGGAGGGACATAAAGAGGCAATAGACCAGCATGCCCAGCAACAAATAGGTCTCAAAGGGCACTAGTCCTGGGAAGGTGGCTTTAATCCCCTTCCTGTGTCGATAGCATCTTGCCCACCAGCTCAAGCCTAGGCCACAAGAGAAGACGGCGAAAGGCTCTAAGTAGAGCCGGTAGTTAGAACTGAGCGCATCCAAACTAAATAAGCCGACTGGCTGAGGCGCAATCACTAGGTAACAGACAAGCGTAAACAAGAACTGAGCCACCACTAGGGCCCATAGGACTTTTCTAAAGGTTCTCATACCCGCTCACCCCTCTCCTTCTCTGATTAGGCATCATTCAATAAAGTTGTAAGATATTCGTCAGCCCTATCTGATCTAATATCAAAACTGACATGATGACAGCAATCAACAAGTGTCCCGTTAGCAGCATCCCTTCAGCGGGCATAATCACATTCATATTTTCCTGAATTCCATTCTCACGCCGTCTAACTTTTGCTGCCCATATTATCAAAAGACCACTAACTACGGTACAAATCGGCTCCAAAAACAGCATATAACGGGGCCCCACTGAATCAATCCCCTTAAATCCGAAATGGGTAATGACTGTTTCAGGTGCGACAAAAGCAAAACATATCGTAGTAAAGACAAATTGTATGGCCACAATAGTCCAGATTATCTTTCTGAATGACTTCATTATCATCACCTACTCAAGTATGCTAGTAGCCAACAAGGTTATTTTAATCCTAAGTTTCCCCACTCAACCTTATCTTTAGTCTCCAAAATAGGCTTTTAATAATTCGACTTGTTCTTTATTTAGCATTTCTTCCCCGCTTACCATTTTATTTAGGGCATGAAGCGGCAGGCCAGAATTATGACTCAACCTCTCCATGTACTCACTGTCTTTACTTTGCAATTTGATGCGTATTAATTCTGCATAGTAGGCATTTGTCACCTTAAGAACCGTGGCTTCATCCTGTACATTGATGGTATCACTCAATAAATCAAAAACTGTCTGCAAATTCGTTAAACTAGCCAAATTTCGAATAATTTGCTTAATTTGGCGTAAGATATAGTCATTTTCAACAAACATAAGGATACCTCCCACTATATTTTTAGGCTTAAAATTGATGGTATCTGCTTCAAAGCCCACCCTACAACCTTATTATAGTCCTTCACAATTAGTTATGCAAGCGCTTCATTTTTTGTATCTACTTTACTCCCTTGCTATCAGAATACAAAAAAACAGGCTGAGATAAAACTCAGCCTGTTCCTTAGTTATTAGCTTTATTCCGGCTTCACGAAGACCCCAGACACTTTATAACCTTTTTCTTGGAAGACGCGCGCGACTTCCTCAGAATCTTGAGTATCCACGTGAACCACCACATTGGTCTTGTCATCCAAGTGGTAGACGTTCATTTGGGTGATGCTCCAGTTATGTTTAGCAGTCGTCTCACCGATGTCCTCTAGAATCCCTGCCTTGTCATCGACTACTTCCACCACGAAACGAGTCCCTGGGGTGTAGTAACCATTGATGTCAATGAAGGCTTCGAAGATGTCCTTATCAGTGATAATCCCCACTAATTGGGCGTGGTCCATGACAACTAGGACACCGACGTCCATATTGCGCATCTCGGAAGCGGCTTGTTCCAAGAGGGCATCTGGGCTAGTCGTAATGACGCGACGAATCATAATGTCTGCCGCTGTCGTCTTGTTGAGCAAGTAGTTGAGTTCATGCACGCTCAGGCTGGTCGCGGTAGAGGGCGAGTTCTTGGCAATGACAGACTCTGTTAAGAGTCCTACCAATTGGCCTTTGACTACGACTGGCAAACGGTGAATGTCGTGTTGGCGCATCAAGTCCAGCGCCTTAATGACAGTGGTATCTGGCGTGATAGTCACCAAGTCGGTTGACATATAGTTTTTAACGTACATTTGCTTAACCTCCTAAGTATGCTTTTTGGACGGCGTCGCTCTCGAGGAGTTCTTGGCCGGTCCCGCTCAGAACAATCTTACCGGTTTCCAAGACGTAACCCCGACTAGCAATGGACAGGGCCATCTTGGCATTTTGTTCAATCAAGAGGACGGTGGTCCCTTGAGCTTGAATCTGTTGAATAATGTTGAAGATTTCCTGGATGAAGATTGGCGCCAAACCCATGGATGGCTCGTCCAACAAGAGCAGCTTAGGCTTGGACATGAGGGCCCGGCCCATGGCTAGCATCTGTTGTTCCCCACCTGATAAGGTGGAAGCATCTTGCTTCTGACGCTCGCCCAAGACTGGGAAGCGGTCATAGACAGCTTGGATATCTGCTTCAATATTGGCGCGGTCCTTGCGTAAGAAGGCGCCCATTTCCAAGTTTTCGCGGACAGACAGGCCTTTGAAGACGTGACGGCCTTCAGGCACGTGGGAAATTCCTAGCTGGACAATCTTCTGCGCGTTGGTTTTGGTAATATTCTGGCCTTCATAGGTCAGAGTCCCTGAAGCGGGCTTAATCAAACCGGAGACAGTCCGTAGGATGGTCGATTTACCAGCCCCGTTGGCCCCAATCAGGGAGACAATCTCCCCTTGGTTAACCTCGAAGTTAACGCCACGGACTGCATTAATCATGCCGTAGTTGACGGCTAAGTTCTCAACACGTAACATTAGGCGTCACCTCCTAGGTAGGCCCGGATAACATCTGGGTTCTGACGAATTTCTTCTGGCGTGCCTTGGGCCAAGAGTCGGCCGTATTCCAAGACATAGATGCGTTGGCAGATTTCCATAACCAAGGCCATATCGTGTTCGATCAAGACGATGGTCAAGCCAAATTGTTGGCGAATCTGTTCGATTAAGGCGGTTAACTCAGCAGTTTCCGCTGGGTTCATGCCGGCTGCTGGCTCGTCTAAGAAGAGAATCTTAGGTTCAGTGGCCAGGGCCCGGACGATTTCCAGACGGCGTTGTTGACCGTAGGCCAAGTTCTTAGCCTTGTCTTGAGCGTATTGGGCTAGGTCGAAGATTTCCAAGAGTTCTAAGGCTTTAGCCTTCATCTTAGCTTCTGTCTCATAGTAGGCCTTGGTCCGAAAAATACTGGACCAGATGGCATCGTGGTTGTGCCCGTGCATGGCTACCATGACGTTCTCCAAGACGCTTTGGTCTTTGAAGAGGCGGATATTTTGGAAGGTCCGCGCCAAGCCTAGTTGGTTAATCTTATAAGGTGCCATGCCGTTCAAGGTCTTGACCCCATCAGCAGTGGATAAGGTGACAGTCCCTTCGGAAGGCTCGTAGACGCCTGTTAAGAGGTTGAAGAAGGTGGTCTTGCCGGCCCCGTTAGGACCGATAAGGCCTACAAGCTCTTGCTCTTCTAACTTGAGGGAGACGTTGGATACGGCCGCCAAACCGCCAAAGTTTTTAGTAAGTTGATTGACTTCTAGTAAGGCCATTAGACTGCTCCTTTCTTCGCTTTATTCTTGGTTAAGAGGGAGCCTAGACGTAATTCCCAGGTTCCTAGGAGACCACCCGGTCTGAAGATCATGATTAGGATGAGGGCGATGGCATAGATGACCATACGAAGTTGCCCATAAGGTTGTAAGAGGGTGTTGAGAATCCCTAAGACTACGGCTGCCACGAAGGAACCGGTGAAACTCCCAATCCCGCCGAATACGACGATAATGAGGACATCAATGGACTTGTTGAAGGTGAAGTCCCCTGGGGTGACGACCCCGATGTTACCAGCATAGAGGGCACCGCCGATAGCGGCAGTAATGGCACCTAAGACGAAGGCGATCACCTTGTACTTAGTCACGTTAACCCCCATGGACTCTGCGGCAATCTCATCTTGCTCGATGGCATAGGTTGCCCGGCCCGCACTGGAGTAGAAGTAGTTGAGAATCAAGATAGTGGTCACAACCATGAAGAAGTAAACTAATGGCCAGGTTGCCACTTTAGGAATGGCGTTAATCCCTTGAGGCCCGTTGGTCAGGGTCTTGTAGTTGGTGATGACTACCCGGATGATTTCCGAAACACCCAGCGTGGCGATGGCCAAGTAGTCCCCGCGTAGGCGCAAGGTTGGAATCCCGACTAGGACAGCCAAGACAGCGGCTACTACCGCACCGACTAGCATCCCAGTCCAGAGACCCCCTAGGTCTGCATGGCGTGTTGCGAAGATGGCACCTGAGTAAGCTCCCACGGCGATAAAGGCCGCATGCCCCAGCGAGAACTGGCCGGCTACCCCTAAGACTAGGTTGAGCCCGATGGCATAGATGACATCAATCATAATTTTGATTAAGGTAATTTGGTAGTAGGAATCGATTAAGTTAGTCGACGTTAAGAGCCACAAGAGGCCATAACCCAGGAGGGCTGCCGTCAACCAAATCAGGTTGCGTTGATGGAATCGTTGCATGTGGCTTCACCTACACTTTCTCTTTGACGTTCTTACCGAAGAGACCTGCCGGCAAGACGAGCAAGATAACAATTAAGAGGGCATATACGGCCGCATCCTTGAAGGCTGAACCCCCGAAGGCAGAGACGAAGGTCTCCAAGAGACCGATTAGGTAACCCCCGACCATGGCACCCGGAATGGAGCCAATCCCACCGACAACGGCTGCAACGAAGGCCTTAAGCCCTGGCGTCAGCCCCATGGTGGCCGCCATTTGGTTGGAGTAGAGACCGTAGAGGACGCCGGCAACCCCTGCTAGGGCAGACCCTAAGGCAAAGGTAAAGGAAATCACCGCGTCAACGTTAATCCCCATGAGTTGAGCTGCTTCTTCATCGACCGCAACCGCCCGCATGGCTTTCCCCATCTTGGTGTACTTAACAATAAATTGTAGAGCTACCATTAAGAGGATAGTAGTCACGAAGATTAAGATTTGCTTGGAGTTAATGACCGCACCCATAACTTTGAAGGTGGTGGTCTTAAAGCTAGTTGGGTAAGCCTTGACTTCCGGACCGAAGAAATAGATCATGGCATTTTCTAGGAGGAAGGAGACCCCAATCGCAGTGATGAGGGCGGCTACCCGAGTTGATTTACGTAGGGGCTTGTAGGCCACCCGTTCAATGGTCACCCCTAAGACGGAGGTGAAGACCATGGTTAAAGCTAAAGATAAGTAGAAATCCATGCCCTGGACATTGACCAGATAGAAACCGAAGAAGGCCCCCATCATGAGGATGTCCCCGTGGGCGAAGTTAATCAAGCGGATGGTCCCGTAGACCATGGTATAACCCAAGGCGATCAGGGCGTAGATACTCCCCGTCGACAAGCCGTTAAATAGTTGTTGTAAGAACCACTGGAGGTTCATAGGCATAAGCTCCTTTCTATGTATGATGGCTATAAATTAAGTATAGCAGTCCTAAGGCTGAGGCGCCATACTTCCCCATGAAAAAGGTCGTATTGTGCTATGACTGGATGTCCAAGCAACAATACGACACTAGCATGAGGGGGTCTGCTGTCTATTACTCAGCTGACACGTTCACAGCTTCGGTAACTTCACCTTTTTCGAAGTGGAGCATTACCGCTGTCTTCACTGGGTTGTGTTTTTCGTCAAATGAGAAGGTCCCGGTTACCCCTTTGAAGTCTTTGATCTTAGCCAAGGCTTTGTTAACTTCTTGTGGGTCAGTTGAGCCTGCATCCTTGATAGCTTGCAAGAGCACGTTAGTCGCATCGTAAGCGAGAGCTGCGAAAGTATCTGGCTTCTTGCCGTATTCTTTTTCATAGGCTTCAACGAATTTCTTAACTGCTGGGTCATCACTCTTGTCAGAGTAGTGAGAAGTGTAGAAGACGTTGTTAAGGTTGTCTTTACCTGCTAATTCAACCAAGGTGTCGTTAGCAAAACCGTCACCACCGACGATTGGCTTGTCGATCCCGAGTTCACGCGCTTGCTTGATGATTAAACCAGCTTCAGTATAGTAACCTGGTACGTAGAGGGCGTCGAAGTCTTGAGTAGAGATGTTAGTCAAGACAGTTAAGAAGTCAGTATCGTTAGTTTGGTAAGATTCTTTGGCTACGATGGTCCCGCCTTTAGCTTCAAATTGCTTAACGAAGCTATCAGCCAAACCTTGTGAGTAGTCGTTAGCTTGGTCAACCAAGAGCACGACTTTCTTGTAACCTTGAGTATCTGCTAAGTAGTTAGCAGCGGCAACCCCTTGGAAGGAGTCTTCGAAGCAGACACGGTAGATGTAGTCGTAGACTTTGCCTGCAGAGTCGAGGGTAATCCCGTTACCAGTTGCAGCAGGGAAGATAGCGGGTGTTTTGCCGTCGTTAGCGACTGGAATTTCTGCTAAGGCATCCCCTGTTGTTGCAGGACCGACAATCCCTGCCACGCCAGCAGCGACTAATTTGGTTGCAGCCGCAGCGGCTTCCGTCTTATCAGACTTGTTGTCTTCGACTTGCGCTTCGATTTTCTTGCCGTTAACGCCGCCGTGTTCTTCATTGTATTGCTTAACAGCTAATTTCAAACCATTAGCCATTGGAGTCCCGTAAGCGGCAGCCGCCCCTGAGAGCTCGAAGTTACCGCCGACTTTAACGGTGTCTTGGGCTGAGACAGTAGCCAATGGGGATGCGAGCAAGAGACCCGCGAAAAGTGCTGTTCCTAACTTTTTAAAATTCATAGTGTACCTCCTAAAATATGGTTCCTAAATCATGATGATGAGAAAAGTATACACTACTCCGGCTCATTTTACAATGCTTTTATTAAAGTTTTTTAATCTTTTGCTCATTTTCTTGTCTAGGCCTTATGTAGCGCGGAATCGGTGCCGTTTTGGGTGGCTGGCTGGAGGGGGATTTCTGGATTGTGGACTGTTTTGTGTGATTTCTTGGATTTTGCCCCGTTTTCGGCAGTTCCCTTAGGAGCTAGTGGTCCACTTTAAAGAGTGGACCACTGGCTCGACACTTTTCCTGGGTTTCGGCCCGGTTTCGCCGATTTCCCTGGAGCTAGTGGTCCACTCGGCGGAGTGGACCACTGGCGCGGGGCTTTCCCCGGATTTCGGCCCATTTTCGACGATTCCCTGAGAGCTAGTGGCCCACTCTTTAAAGTGGGCCACTGGCTTGGCGCTTTTCCTGGATTTTGCCCTGGTTTCGGCGTTTGCTTAGAGAGTTTCCTGGCTATTACTGCGACTTATTTGAGAGGATTTGCTAGCTAGTAAACTTAGCTACCCTATTTATCTATTACATAGATAAATAGGGTACGAGTTAGCAAAATTACGTGTCCAAAACTAAACAAAAAAGGGGCAGACGCCCCCTTTTTCTTCCTATATATATTGATGAGCTTCCAACTGAGTGGCTACTAGCTTAGCCTGGAGGCCGGCACTGGCCATGCCTTCTAGGCGCGTTAGGGGCTCTTTGGCGAAGTAACGGAGGGAGGCAACGACTTGCCCGCCGTTGACAAAGACTTCTAACGAGCTGGCATCGAGCCAAAGGTCTAAATGCTTAAGCTCTTCTTCTAGCTTCATATGGCGCCATTCTTGCAAGCCGGTTAGCCAGTTGAAGCGCGCCAAACTTAGACGACCTTGAGTGGCCCAGTATTCGACCGTCACATTATCATCTAAGAAGAGTTCCCAATCTGCTAGAGTCTCAAAGTCCACTTGCACTCTTTGCGCCCGGCCCGCCAAATCCAAACTGAAGTCAGCCGAGTTCCAAATCAGCCTTTGCGCCCAGCCTGCCAAATCCGAACTGAAGTCATCCGAAGTCCAATCCAGCGACTGGCTAGCTCCTGCCAACCCATCCAATTCCGCAATCGGCGTCTGATAGAGTTTGCCGTCTACTAGGCGTAACTGGCGCGGAATGGTCAGGTGATGAATCCAGTCGTCCTGACGGGTTGGGATGGCGGCCTCTTGGTCAGGCCAGGTAATGCCCATCCAAGAGTATTGGATGACCCGGCCATCGGGCGCCACAAAGGACTGAGGCGCATAGTATTCAAAGCCGCGGTCACATTCCTGCATATCCGCAAAGTCCGCATTATCCGGCAGGAAGCGGCCAGTCTGGCTATCCCAGGTCCCGACTAAGTAAGTGGTGTTAAAGATATTATGGTAGCTATCCCCGATTGGGTCGACCCCTTGAGGTGAGAAGATGAAGACGGCCTTATCCTGGCCTGTCACCTCATCTGTCAAGAAGACCATATCCGGGCACTCCCACATATAGCCCAGAGGCTGATCAAATTGGAAGATAGAACCGCGGTAATCCCAGTCTTTGAGGTCTTTAGAGAAGAAGGCTACGGTATCGCCGGTCTTATCTAAGCGCTGAGCCCCTAGTAACATCCACCAGCCTTGGACGGTCGCATCATACCAGACCTTAGGATCCCGCACATGGCCGGTATAGTCCGGCAACTGCTCAGTCACAGGGCCTAACTTGGTGAAATGAATGCCGTCTGTCGAAGTGGCAATACATTGGTAGCTGGTCCGGCGACCTGCCTCATCCTTGGTATTACCGGTATAGAAGAGGTAGAGGATGTCCTCGTGGACGATAGAGCCACCCGAATAGACCCCGTTCTTATCGAACCAGTCATCGGACTTGAGGGCTACCGGCAACTGCTCATAGTTCACGAAGTCCTTGGTCCGGACATGACCCCAGTATTTGGTAGAGTGGTCGGTCGCATGCGGGTTATATTGATAGAAAATATGATAATAACCCTGGAAATAGCAGAGCCCGTTGGGGTCATTGAGTAGTCCCTGCTCAGGCGTCAGGTGGAAGTGTTGGGCGTAAGGCCCTTTGTTGCGGCTTGACATGGCTGGTCCTCCTTTTTGATTATAGGCTGATTATATTATAGCACAGCTACCCTCAGGCACCTATGAAAACAGGACGAGTTGCCCCGTCCTGTCATAAGTCATGCTTGTGCTTAAGCTTGTTTGTCTTCTTTGTAACCGAAGGCGTAGGTCAAGCCGAACCCAATCCCGAAGCTGACTGCCAGCACCAAGAGGTAAGCAAAGATATTGTTGAGGTAGAGTAAGACCCCTGGTAATACAGTGACAGACATCCCGGTCCCTGCTAATTTCATGAGGCCTGCTAACCAACCACCCGCAGCCCCGGCAACGAGACCCATGACGAATGGTTTACCATAACGGAGGTTAACCCCGAAGATAGCTGGTTCGGTAATCCCTAGCAAGCAGGAAATCCCTGAAGAGTATGCTAAAGCACGAACCTTGTGGTTAACTGTCTTGTAACCTACAGCGAAGGTTGCCCCTGCTTGTCCTGCCATGGCAGCAGTGAAGTAAGCATTCAGTGGGTTAGTCTTGTCGCCGTTAGTCAATAATTGTAACTCTAAGAAGTTGAAGATGTGGTGAATCCCGGTAACCACGATGATTTGTTGAACCCCACCGACGATGAGACCCGCTAAACCAAATGGTAAGGTCAGGATTTGCTTGGTTACGTCCAGTACGACTGTTTCCAAGGAGTGGAAGACTGGCCCAATAGCGAAGAGACCCAAGATAGACATTACCAAGAAGGTTAAGAATGGTGTCACGATCAAGTCGAAGGTATCCTTAACGTGGTCATGGAGCCATTTTTCAAGTTTAGCCCCGATTAAACCAACGAAGAAGGCTGGTAAGACGGTCCCTTGGTAACCTACGACTGGAATGAAGCCGAAGAAGGTTAAGGCTTGCGCATCCCCACTTGCTACTGCATAGGCGTTAGGCAAGGCAGGGTTGACCATCATTAAACCAAGGACAATCCCTAAAACAGGGTTCCCACCGAAGACCTTGAAGCTAGACCAAGCAACTAAGGCTGGTAAGAAGGCGAAGGCGGTATCGGTTAAGATTTGTGTATAGAGTAAGAAGTTTTGGTCGATTTGCTTAGGATCGGTTAAGCCGAAGAGGCCGATCACTTCTGGACGAGTGAGGACACCCCGAACCCCCATGAAGAGACCGGTTGCCACCAAGACTGGGATGATTGGTACGAAGACGTCCCCGAAGGTCCGAATCATACGTTGTAGGACATTCCCTTGTGGCTTAACTTCTTCTTTTTGGTCGGACTTGGTTACAGCGTTAACGCCCAAGGCTGATACTTCTTCATAGACCTTGTTGACCGTACCGGTTCCAAAAATAATTTGGTATTGACCGGAGTTGAAGAAAGCGCCCATAACCTTGTCGGTATTTTCGATGGCTTCCTTATCAATTTTGGCTTCGTCCTTGACCATAACACGTAGACGAGTTGCGCAGTGTGCGACGCTAGAGATGTTTTCCTTACCACCTAGGTATTTGACAACATCTTGTGCGATTTCTTTAAATCCCATTTGTGTTCCTCCTTCATGCAGATGAGACTAAAACAATAATTGCCTGTAGAAAAGAAACCGGTTCTCCTCTAAGCCTTATTATACTTGGAATAGAACCGGTGTCAATATAATTAAATGTGAAAATGAAATCGTTTAGTTTTCATATTGGTCTAGACAGCTGTAACTGACTGTCTGATAACAAGGGATGTTTCTAACTTACGTTTAGTAACCGTGCCTTGGCCTTGAATTCTATCTAGCAACATTTTGGTAGCAACATAGCCAGCATGACGATAAGGATATTCCACCGTCGTCAAGCCAGGATAGATAGAAGAGCCTAGGACATTGTTGCCAAAACCAGCAAAGTTAATTTGCTCTGGCACCTGATAGCCTGCCTCTAGGCAAGCCCGCATGGCACCAATGGCAATAATATCGGTCGCCCCCACAATCAGGCGAGGCTTATTGAGCAGCACTTGATCCCGCGTTACTTGGTAGCCATCCATGAGGTTGAAGCCACAGCTATACTCACGGAAGCTGGTATCACCGTATTTGAGAAATTCTCGCTTAATGGCATCCCGGCGCTTAATGCCCACGGCTGGGTCGGTTGTGGTCACGGTCAAGAAGTCCATATCCCGATGGCCCATGGCATAGAGGTAGTCAGCCAGCTGGCGGCCCGCACTCTCCTCGTCGTAGTAAATGGTATTCTCGTCCAAGAATTCTTGACCAATGGTCACGATTGGCACCTGGACATTCTCAAGCAGTTCAATAATCCGGTTGTCGGTGTGGGACATGAGGAAGATGACCCCGTCCATCTTATTAACTTGGAAGGTTCTGAGGGCCTCTTCTTCCCTACTGACCGAGAAATTAGAATTAATAATTAAAACCTGATAGTTGTGCTGACGGAAAACTTCGTCAATTTCACTCAGGATACAGTTGGCTGAAAAACTATCAAGCCGCGGTATGATGACGCCAATCATACGGCTCTCCTTGGCTTTCAAGCTTTGGGCAAAAGAATTAGGTACATAGCCGGTTTGCTTGATGACTGCCTCAATCTTGGCAGCTGTTTTCCGGCTGACGGAACCCCCGTTCAAATGTCTAGAAACCGTACTTTTGGCAACACCTGCTAATTTTGCAATATCATTAATCGTTGTCATTGTTACCCTCCTAGCGATTATCTAGCCTTCGCTGGTAGTGAGTAGCATAGAGCTTATGACAAGTGCGTCTTAGACCGCCCCGAGGGCGTCTGGACTGTATCTTACTAAAAATCTCTTACGCTTGCTTCACTTACATAATTCAACATTATCTTACATTAAACCCAAGTAAATTTAAACGGAAAATACAAAAAAATGTCAAAAGATTGTGCATTATGCCCTGCCCACAAACTTTTGACGCCTATTTACCGTGCTTGAATTCGTTTTATGACTTGGAAAACTGCCCACTAGCCCCTTTGCCTATGGTCAGATTCTTTCGTTATAAACGCGTCCTTTCATCCACACGCAAGCCCCCTAGGGACCAACGTCAAATTCTCACGATTCATCAGTTGCGTCAACACTCTTCACTTACTAGATTGCGGTCCTCACCCCTTTAAATTGTGCCGTTTTGGGCCTAAGCGGGCCCTCTCACTTGATTAGCATATCTATCCGGCGCCACCCCATTGGGCTGGGTCACTGTCTGCCATTGACTGGCCAGACTGGGCAAGTTATCCACTAGCTCACAGGGGTATGGTGCTTGGGATAGACAGGTATTATAACTAACACCGGTCACATCCTCCCCTTCTCGTGATGAGTACTTAAGATATTGCAGTTTCAATTTTGGAACTAGTTCCATCAGAAACCGCTATTTTTACACTATTATTATGACATATTTATCTTGCTTTTACAAGTATCTTCTCGAGTCAGCTGCCAGGCCTTATCCCATCTAAAAAAATACGAAGCTAAGTATCGGCACTTAGCTTCGCAGAGGAGAATGACCCTAATGATTAGGGATGAAAGCCGCCTGTCACAGGAGTGACAAGGGCTGCCGTGGCAGTTTGGGTCGTCCCTTCCACCTGGATAGTGTAGGTCTGCCCGTCTACTAGGTCGGCACTGGACATAATGACCGCTTGGAAATCCTTGCTGGCTGTCTGACGCGCCACTTCCTTGCCATTGGCATCGAGGATGATAAGGGTTTGGCCTGCAGTCCCTGCTATGTTAGCAGTAATGGAAGCCTGGGTGGATCCTTGGGCGAAACCTTGTAGCATATCGGAGGTCCCTAGGGCCCAGACCGTGCCGCCCGTGATGGTGATATCGCCCGCTGCATCGAGGGGGCCATTACCGCCTTGGACTGAGCCATTGACGACTAGGCTACCACCACTAACGGTGACCGTCCCGTTGGAATCAATGCCGTCTCCTTCCGCATCAATGGTAAGGGTCCCACCTTCAAGGATGATTTGTAGGCTTGGGTCACTTTCTTCCTGGCCACCTGGTGGCATGCCGCCAGGCCCTTGTCCATTTTGCGGTGGCTGGCTGCCTTGTGGCGGCGCTTGGCCAGCCGGTGGAGACGGTGGGGTTGCATTCTTGTCCTTGTTGTCTTGGTCAGCCTTACTGCCGGCTGCTGAGTCGGCAGTGGCCTGGCTGGCAGAAGAGCTGGCAGTGTCTGAATCAGTAGTGGCCTGGCTAGCAGAAGAGCTGGTGTCAGCTGTATTACTTGTGGTGCTAGCGTCTGTAGTCTTGCTTGTAGCGCTCGTGTCACTTGTCTTGTTAGAGGAGCCTGCCGAAGCGTTGACCCCGTCATCGCTACTCTTGATGGTGACATCGCCACCTAGTTGACGAATGACACGCGCTTCTAAGCCTTCCTCACTTTGGCTCACGGTAATCGTCCCGCCTTTGATAGTCAATTCATTGCCGGCATCCACCCCATCTTCGGTGGCAGCAATACTTAATTGAGTCGGATTGAGGCTAATGTTAGCTCGTTCGGTCGTCTCGTCATGCTCAGCGTGGAGACCGTCTTTTCCTGCTTCAATGGTCAGAGTGGCCGCCTCAATATCAAGGGCGCCCTCGGCCTTGAAACCATGGTTGGCGGCCTTGACGGTATAAGTCCCGCCTAACACCTTGAGGTCGTCTTCCACCTCTAAAGCATTCTTGGTAAGGGCAGTGAGGGTCAAGCTGCCTGTCCCGTTCAGGGTCAGAGGCACCTGAGTGTGGATGGTGGCTTTGACTTCCTCATCGTCGCTGGCCTGGCTTTCTGTCAAAGCATTCTGACTGCCTTCTGCTAGACTGATGACGACTTCTTGGGCCTTGTTAACTTGAAGCAGGGTGCCCTTCCCTTCTAGGGTCAGGTTTTGAAAGACCAAGTGGACCTGGTCAGTGTCAGCAGCCTCTACCACTAGCTTGATGTTCTTGCCGCTACCGGTCAGGACGTAGGTGCCGGCCTGGGTGATGGTCAACGTTTGGGCGCTGAAGCTGGTGCCTTGCCCTGTGACGGTGGCAGTCTGATCAGCCAAGGTTATTTGGCTAGCCTGGCTCTCATCATAGCTCGTTTGGGCCTGGAAACTGGTCAATGACTGACTTTCCTGCGTGCCCGACTGGGCTAAGGCTGGATAAGCCAGGGACATACTGGCGGTCAGGCTGATGAGGGTGGCGATAGTAAAGCTTTTTCTCATGATATGGACCTCCCTTATTGGTCTTGCGTGTAGTAATCTTGGATTGTTTTAATAATGGGTTAAGTGATAGTCAGATGTCCCCTCTATCACTTAACTTGATTTCAGTATAGAAGTCCTAGCTAAAATTTACTTAAAATGCTGAAAGTATTTTTTTAGGTTAGGGGAAATCGTGGCCTGCCTTGTGCTAGGAAAGGTGTTTTCTGCGGTTTCCTGAGCTAGTGGTCCACTCTTTAAAGTGGACCACTGGCTCGGCGCTTTTCCCGGATTTCAGCCCGTTTTCGGCGAATTCCTAGGAGCTAGTGGTCCACTCTTTAAAGTGGGCCACTGGCTCGACACTTTTCCCGGATTTCGGCCCGTTTTCGGCGAGTTCCTAGGAGCTAGTGGTCCACTCTTCAAAGTGGGCCACTGGCTCCTAGGAAAGGCAGGGATTTTTCTGGCTATACAAAAAGCCCTCTTTCAATAGGTTATTGAAAGAGGGGGTAAACTTCATTAATGTAATCGGCTATGGCGGCCAATCCAAAATGGTAGGTAAACTAGGAGGCCTAGTGCTGCAACGGCTAGCCAAATCAAGAGGCAGAGGCCCAAGTGAGACCAGTTACCCTGAGCTAGAACAGCAAGCAAGAGGCTATAGACTAGCAACTGTAAGGCTAGAATCATGGCTAGTACGGGGCGCAAGGCAGGCACTAGCGATTGTTGACCAACCGGATAGAGGCGCTCTAGCGGGTGGCGCAAAGGCTCTAGGGCTAGGGGCATGAGCTGAACTAGGGTCAAGACTGTGCTCAGTGCACCGGCTGCTGCCCAGAGCCAGACTTGTTGACTGCTGACGATGACGAGGCTGAAGAAAATCAGCACCCGCAGCCAGATGCCGGAATAGGCGGTATTGCGCACTAGATGGCGCAGGTAGAGATAGGCATAGCGATTGGCTAGGCGCCCAGACAGACTCTTGAGGACGCCATCCAAATAAGCTCGTCGCTTAATCGGCGGAATCTGTTGGGGCACCTCCGCAAAGAGGGCCAACCAGCGATAGAGGCTGGCGCGACGGGCCTGCTCTTGGGCTACTAAGGCTTCAAACTCAATCCAATGTTGGTCTAGTTTGCGGCAGGTCCAGCAGAGAAAGGCAGCGCCTAGAATCAGCAGTAAGGCCAAAAGTCCCAAAGCCAGGTTAGCCGGCAGCCACAAGCTCCCCGCTCCCAGTCCTGCCAAGGCCAGAGCTAGCAGAGAAGCAGACAAAGCTTTTGGCAGCAAGCCGCTATAAAAGCCTAGATAGCCGGCCCAAGCCACTAATAACTTGGCGGCCACTACATAGACAATCAGACAGAGAGCCTGACCCAAGGACCAACCAAAGCCCAAACTAATCAGTGGCGCCAGCAACAAGGTCAAGACAGCCAAGACCAGACTAGGAGCAAGAGCACCCAACCAGACGCCCCATTTCCAGACAGCATGCCATTGATAACCCCGGGCGAAGAGATAGCTCTTGTCCGGCTCGTAGGTTAGGAGCAAGGGCCGGCCCCAAGCCAGGCCTGCCCACCAGACTAGCAAGCAGACCGCCGTCATCATCAAACCCAAACCTTGGGGCGGCTGGCTTTGCAAGGAGACCAGTAATTGTTGGTAATAGATACTGAAGAAACCAAAGGCCACCAAGAGAATGAGGGCCATGTGGTCATTGAGAATGAGCCGGCTGTAACGACTCATGGTCTTGGCAAAGTCGCGCAAGCGCCCCTGCCAGAGACTGTTCAAATCCTTCATGCCGTCACCTCGCGACTGGCCATTTGGATATAGAGTTGATCCAGACTAGCACCTGGCGCTTCTAGGGTTTCCTGCAAGTCAGCTAGGGTGCCCTGAGCATAGAGGCGACCAGCCTGCATCATGAGGTAGGAGTCGGCTAGATTTTCCACCAAGCCTAGGACGTGAGTCGTCAAGAGGATAGCGCAACCGGCTTGGGCGCGGGCCTGGAGAATGTCCTTGAATTGCTGAATGGCCAAGGGGTCTAAGCCCAAGAAAGGCTCGTCAATAATCAGGAATTTGGCATCGGAGACCAAGGCGCAGACAATCATGACCTTTTGCTTCATGCCCTTAGAAAAATGGGTCGGGAACCAATCCAACTGCTTGTCCAAACGGAAGAGCTTGAGTAGGGGTTGAGCCCGCTCCATCACGACTGCCGGGTCCAGGCCATAACCCAGGGCTGTCAGTTCCAGATGCTCGCGCAAGGTCAGCGCTTCATAGAGAATGGGCGTCTCAGGCACATAGGCTAGCTGGCTGGCAAAGGCCTGGTGGTTTTCCTGCAGGCTGAGGCCATCTAGGGTGACCGTCCCAGCTTGAGGCTTAAGCAAGCCCAGGATGGTCTTGAGCAGGGTGGATTTGCCCGCCCCATTGAGCCCAATTAGGGCTACAATTTGGCCCCACTCAATCTGGAAGTTAATGTCTTGGATGACCGGCACCTGGCGGTAACCACTGGCCAATCCGGCTACACGAATTGTCATAGTGTCTCTTCTCCTTCAGCTAGAATCACTTGCCAGGCTGCCAAGGCTAGGCTGGTCTTGGACTGTTGGGGCAGGAGAACTTCCTGACCCTGAGCCCCCAGGACATAGACCTGGTTCTTGTCGGAGTTGAAGCCGATGGCCGGGTTGGACACATCATTGGCGATGAGCCAGTCGGCCCCTTTCTTGCTTAACTTAGCTCGGGCATGTTCTAGCAAATTCTGGGTTTCCGCCGCAAAGCCGATTAGGACTTGCTGGCGCTTGGTTTGGCCCAATTGAGCCAAAATATCTGGGTTTTCGACTAAGTCTAGTTGCCAGTCCGTCTGACCGGCCACTTTCTTAATCTTCTGATCATGAGGCTGCTTGACCCGATAGTCGCTGACGGCTGCAGCCATGACGACATAGTCCATTTGGTCATAGCGTGATGTCATGGCTTGGGCCAATTCTTGGGCTGACGCTACCTCTTGGACTTGGACACCTTCTGGTGGTAGGAGGCTTTGGGTGGTGGAGACCAGGGTGACGGTCGCGCCCAACCAGTCAGCCGCCTGGGCCATGGCATAGCCCATTTTGCCAGACGAATCGTTGCTGATGTAACGGACTGGGTCAATGCGCTCGCGAGTGCCCCCGGCCGAGACAATGACCTGCTTGCCGGCTAAGCTTTGAGGCAAATAGGTCCGGGCATAGAGGCGCTCGACTTGGGCCACAATGCGATGGAGTTCAGGTAGGCGGCCTTTGCCTTCATAGCCTTCCGCTAAGAAACCTGTGTCAGGCTCCATAATGGTCAGACCATCTGCTCGCAGTTGGGCTAGGTTGCGCTGGGTCGCGGGGTTCTCGTACATGTGGACATTCATGGCCGGCACCACCAGAATAGGAGCCGTTACTGCCAAGAGGGTGGTAGTCACCACATCATCTGCCAAGCCGTGCGCCATCTTGGCCAGGCCATTGGCTGTGGCTGGCACCACCAGGGCTAGGTCGCACCAGTCGGCCATGGCCACATGTTGGACTTGGCTAGGCTCCCGCTCGTCAAAAGTATGGGTGAGGACCGGACGTTTGGTCAGGACCTGCAAGGTCAGCGGCGTCACAAATTCCTGGGCCGACTGAGTCATAGCCACCTGAACTTGGGCGCCCTTTTTGATTAGCTGGCGTACCAGCTCTGGCACCTTATAGGCAGCGATGCCCCCCATGACAAAGACACCGATTTTTACATTTTCTAACACGCGGAGCCACCTCCAATCATTTTCCTTCTTATTTTAGCATATTCCAGCAAAAAAAGAGAGGCCCAGGCCTCTCCTCCTTAAATGCGACTGGATAAGGTTGCCAGATAGACGTCAATCTCCTCAAACGCGACTGGACAGGGTGGCCAGATAGACGTCAATCTCCTCCTGGCTAATATGGCCGATGCCCCCTAGGTTGTACCAAATTGGATTGAGGAAGCCCACATCCTTGAAGGTGCCGGCCATGGTCGTGCCCCGAACGGGGTCGCCAAAGACCTGCTCCAGGTCTTCCGTAGAAGCGGCTGAAGTCGTGAAAATGTAGGTCTTGCGCACCTGGCGGCTGGCTAGGAGACGCTGATTTTCGGTCTCGAAGGCCGACTTAGGCAGCAGCACCTTATCCAGGAAACCCCGCATAATGGCGGGCATGTCATACCACCAAATAGGATAGATGAAGATAATTTGGTCTGTCTGGTCCAGAATTTGGACATAGCGCTCTACCTGGGGATCGGTCGTCTTGCCTTCCCCATAGACGGCTAAGTCCGCGGCCGACAGAACCGGATTGAACTGGTCAGCATAGAGGTCGAGTACGGTCACCGGATGGCCCTTGGCTTCTAGGGTGGCGACTAGGCGCTCCAAAATAGCATGGTTGAGACTGCCCTCATAGGGGTGGGCGTAAACAATGGTCGTCTGCATAGTCATCTTAGCACGTCCTTTCTCTGAGTTTGGTAGGGTTTTCCATATTGTAACATATTTTGGGGCTGATATTAAGTGAGGTGGATAGGTAGGGGGTGCGGAGGCTAGATAGGAGGTACGGTGCCCGGAGGAGCTAGTGGTCCACTCGACCGAGTGGGCCACTGGCTCATGCCTTTTGTGCCCTTTTAGATTAAGTCCCTATAATTGTGTAAAAAGAAAAAGCCAGGTAATCTCTGGT
>CAUUNL010000015.1:0-28386 GCA_963546405.1 Abiotrophia defectiva
AAATAAAATTATTATTGATTTATAATGTCAATTCAACAAGGAAGGAACCCTAATGAAACGTAAATTTTGGCCTTTGGCCATCGCCATATTAGTCGGCTTGACGGCTGGCATGACCTACTTCGGGATTATTCGTCCCAAGCAGGTCGCACAACCCAAAACAGAAACCTTGGTATCGCAGAGCGACGTTACAATAGCTGTCGTTAATGAGGACCAAGGCTATCGCTATAATGGTCAGAACGTTCGCTTAGCAGACTTGCTTTTGGCGAATCTGGCTCAAACCAATCAATATCGCCTTGAAACGGTGCCACGCTCAACAGCTAATGCGGGTTTAGATAGTGGCAAGTATCAAGTAGTTTTAGTGATGCCAAGTAACTTCTCTAAGGACTCACTAAACCTAGAGAGCGCGACACCTAACCAGGCTGTCTTCCAATATCGGATTAAGTCTGACCAACAAGTTTTGCTTAAGCAAGCTGAAGAGGCAGTTTCCAACATTAAAAATGCTTTTAACAAGGACATTATCAACATTTATTTTTCTAGCATTGTAGGAAATCTCCAAGTTGCTCAAGCTCAAGTAACAGATGTGGTCCAAAACCAAGCGACAACCTTGGCTAAGTATCGGAATTCACTTGTGGATCCGCTTAATGCTTATAGCAAGAGTTTCACTGACATTAGTAATGTAAGTGCGGGTACTGTTACAACAATGGATAATTTAGGCGGTGTTCTCACTGGTACGAATGAAGCTTTCACATCTATCATTGATACCAAGAAGGATTACTCAGGAGACGTTGAGTCAGTAATTAATTCGCAATCTGCTTGGAGTCAAGCAATGGCTCAGCGGGAGCTAGCTTTGGGCAATTTCTACACTAATCTTCGGGCTGTTGATGTCTCTTCGGCCCTGAATGGCTTGAATGTCATGAACACGCAGACTTTCCCAAGCCTAGTAGCGGCTCAACCCATTGATGATGCTGTAAATGGCTTAACTGCTTTGAATGAACGCCTTGAAGGTTTTGAGAGTGAAATCAGCTCAAATAACGAAGAAGTTACTAAGTACTTAGATGAGACCTATCGGGAACGGATCAAAGAAGCGGTAAAAGATTCAATGGCTAAGACGGTATCGGAAACACCAAATGACCAGCTTACTCTAGGAATGCTTGTCACCTCGCTTCGCGAAAAGATGAATGCCGCAGTGGCTGGTTTCGTTTCTCAAATGACTATCTACTCGGACGATGCTATTAATAGGATGACAATTTCCGATCAAGATAAGTTCTTTATGAAGAATGTTAACCAATTTATTAACCTCGTGGCGCCTGGAGTGGGGCGTGTTTCTAACACCACTTGGCAGGCTAGTCGACTATCGGAAATTAAAAATGCCGTCCAAGGACAAGAAGTGACCTTGGATGTGGATTTAGGACGGATTGAAGGAACCATTCGCGACGTTCAGATTGATTTAACCGGAGATAATTTTGAATTGGTATCAGCTACCATTAATGGAATGGGGCTAGCTGTCAATGGAAACGTAGCGACAGGACAACAGTTGAATGTTGCGGCATCAACTGCAGTCGCCCGAGCGACAGTACGAGTGAAGCAAGTATCCGACGAGAATTTGGTTAACCTTTTTGCTCCGGGTACAGTTCGAGCTTATGTGATTACCCAAGAAGCTCTAGAAGTGACCGAACGCCAGAATGTAGTAGCACCAGCGCCAGCGCCCGCTCCAGCTTCGCCAACTCCAGATGCTGGCTCTGAAAATGGCGCAAACAATGCGGCACCAGCAGCACCTGCTCCTGCTGGTCAGCCGAATGCTCCGACTGTTGAAGAGCACGTTTCAACAACGGAAAAACAAATCTATCGGACCTATTCGAATGCGTCAGGGGTTTCAGCTGTTCAATTCATCTCATCGATGGATACCGCTCAGGCTGCGGTAGCAGATATGCAGCAGTATGCAGCGTTGGCGGGGATAGCTTCAGCTTACTATGGCCTATCCTTGTCGACTGACCCAGTAGGGAGCAGTCTCAACCCAAGTCCGCAGTCGCTTTATGCTGCGCTTTCCATGGAGCAATTGTCAGATATATTAGTTCAGACAGTAGCTGATACGATTTCTCAAGACCTGAAAGAACAACTAGTGATTCCTAATGCTTGGTCAGAAAATGCTAAAAAATTAAAAGAAGAAGCCAAGAAACTAGAGGAGTCCCTACAATCTATTCGGACGACAACAGGACAATTGAATGGCGAAGTCGGCAACTTAATCTCCTTAGCTCAAGGTATTCATGATCAAATTGCCAATGTTCCAGCCTTAGAAGTTACAGAGATGCCAGATAATGCCAATATGACAACTGTAACGATGGGGATAAATTCAGACTTACTTAAGTTAATGGGTGCTAGCCAAACCCTGATGGCCAATACAACTGCTAACCAAGCGGCGCTAGATTCAGTTAAATCTGGATTAGGGCAACTAAATACCTCCGTCACGACGCTTGAAACCGAAGGGAAACAGTTAACAGAGAAGGTAACGACTTTGGGGGATAGCCTAGATACTGAGTATAATAACAATAAGACCTTCTTAGATCAGTTCAGTCAGGTCATGGCGAATACTAAGACCGGTAACCGCAAGAACCAACTAGTTTATGACTATCTCTCTAATCCTGTGAATGCGGATAATGTTGATACCACTTTGCAAGAATCTCGTGCGCCACAAACGCAAAAAGTCGATACGCGTTCTAGTCTCATCTTCTTAATGATCACCTTCATTATGAGCCTTGTGCTTGCTCAGTTCCTGAGAGATTTAGACTGGACAAAATTGAATTTCTTCAAGGCAACAGAACGCCAACATCTTCGTAATAGCTTAGTACCTGTGACGGCTATTGCATTATCAGGTGGCCTCCTTGGAACTCTAATTGCGATAATTGGTTCTAGCCGATTAAATCTTGCAGGTAATCAAGAAATTGCCTTAGGCATTATTTTAGCATTGATGGGAATGGGCTTTGTTCTAGTGAGTCATGGCATCTTGCTCCGACTTAAGTCATTTGGCTTATTAGTTTTAGTAGGGCTGTTGATGGCTTATGTTATCTCAGCCAGTCAACTGTTTGATGGGGAGTTCGATAATCTCAACACCTTCATCCGAGGATGGAATCCGCTGACCTATATGGATCAACTCTTGACGGCGATTCTCAACTTCCAAACTCATTGGCTCCACTTAGTTCTGGTGCCTTTAGCAGCCCTTGTCTTGGGCTTGGCGATTAACAGCCATTATTACCGAAAACTAAGATAGGAGGCATGGCAGATGCGCAAAGGAAGACTGTGGCTAGTGATCATAGTCGGAATCTTCTTTGGACTATCAATGCCTATCCAGGCACGTGATGGTTCACTTAAGATTGATACAAACCGATATGATGCGACTAAATCCAATGAGATTACTTATTCTGAACAAGAGCGACTCTTTGCCAAGCTGTTTACGACGGATTTAACGGAGTTAATTAATCGTCATCTCCAACGCCAAGAGGCGCCTCGTCAAGCACTTGCACCTCAGCTCTTCCAAGCGCCAATCCAAGCCCTAGATCGAACCGCCAAGGCTAAACAAGTTGCTTTTACATCTGACCATCCAACACAACGTGTGGAACGCTATAACCATCGTTTAGCAATAACATACCAACCCAAGAGACCTTATTTATGGGTTATATTCTGTCTTGCATTAGCTGTTTTCTGCGGGCTAATCTACTATTATTATTTCCGACCAAAAAGGGCAGGTGATTAAGATGACAAACCAATCGAACTATGTTCAAATCACGTTAGATTTGAGTCGATTAGGTGGACCACTGCTAGATTTAGCGGTTCCTCGCCAGTTAACGGTGAAGAGACTCTTACATGAAGTGAATCAATCCTATCAACTGGGATATGAATTGGTTTCCCCCATTTGTCGGAACTTAGAATATGAAACGGTACTTTTCGCAACGGATAGAATTGGGAATAGATCCGTCCGCGACGGAGTAACCTTGCAACTAGAACAGCTATAGGAGAAGACGATGATAAGTAAACAATATACAGCCGATTTAATACGTGGCAATCGAGATTTAATTGAACAACTCTTAACTAGCAATGCGACATATTTCGCCTCTCTAACCATTCGCAGTGAAGAAGATCAAACTGATGACTTGATTGTAGACTGCCTTTTGCCGGAAGATGGCTATCACTATGAAGCCGTTCGTCACTTAGAGTTGGCGACACGGTGCCGCTTTCTTCTAAACTTAGCTACTGTACAAGAGGAATTAGCAGAAGGCTTGTTTACCTTCGAGATGAAACCTGATAGCTTCTCCTTTACTCGCAATGGTATGCCTATCTTCCATTTCAGAGGCATTCGCGAGAAGTTGCCGCCATACGAGGGCATGACCGAAGACGAATTTCTTTCAAGCTATCAAGCCTACTGTGTGGCAGTTCTTGACCCTAAGACTAGCTTTGAGACTTTAGCGGAAGGGAAGTTAGCCTTCTATAAAGGTAACCTATTAGCAGAAAAAATAGTTCAAGCTACGGACATTAATGCCATTCAAGACTTGCTTAAGGAAGGTATCCAAGCCGAAAAAAGTCGGATTGAATCAGATGAGATTCAAGTCAACCGCCAACAATATGTTCTAGTTCGTTGGGTGATGGGGATTTCACTCATTGTGAGTTTAATGTGCCTTGCCTTCGCTAGCTATTGGTTTTTGTGGGCAATACCGCTTCAATCGCGCGTTAGTGATATTCGCATGTCCTTCATTAAGCAAGACTATAGCGAAGTAGTTAGTTTGAGTCGGGGGTTAGATAGTCGCTACATTGGCCAGGAAGATAAATATCTGATGGCTTACTCTGTTGTGATGACAGAGCCTTTGACACTTGACCAGAAGACACAGCTACTCTCTATGTCCATGCAATCAAATGAAGCCTATCTCAGATTTTGGATAGCAATTGGTCAAGAGGACATTAATGAGGCGCTGAATATAGCATCCTACCTCAATGATCCTCAGTTAACGCTTTATGCGTCTACTAAAAAAATTGATGAGTTACAACGAAATCCTAATCTAGCTGCAGATGAACGAACCACTCAAATTGAGTCAGTCCAGAACAAGATAGATGGCTTGGTTAGTCAGTATTTCTCCTCAGAAGAATCAAGCGAATCATCTAGTACCTTAAGCGGCTCATCTGAGAGTGATACGACTAGTAACGAGTTCCAAGCTAGCAATGAAGTGAGTGTCGAATCTAGTCAAGAGTCTGTCTCCAGCCAAGCAGGAGAATAGGAGGGTTGCCCATGAAATTCTATTTGTCTTATCAAGGGCATTACCATGCTATCGAACCGGGCCGACGCTATGAGCTAGGCGCTCAGCTTGCGTCAGATTTTACCTTACCACTCAAGCAAGTCTATACGCTTATTGCCTCAGACAAAGAACTTGTGTTGGAAGAGCAACGCTATGATTTGGCAGGCATCTATCCAGTAGAACTTGAAGGGATTACTTTCAAGATTTTGGCTTTGGGCCATCAATCAAGCTATTGGTTGCCTGATGAACTAGTTTATTTATCCAAGCATCCCCAATCGAGTATTCAACTAGAGATGATGGGTGAGATGACGCTGCATGAGGAAGGCAATCTCTATCGTGTTTGGAGCGAACGGCCTGTCACCTTGAATGGCCGGAGTATGCAGGGAAACTTCCAAGCTCAAGTTGGAGACTATCTCTTCGTAGAGGACGGGCATGTCCTTCATCTTCGGGAGCATCATGTGGAAATTGGGAGTATTAAGCCAATTCATAGTCGACTGCTACCAGTTGAAGCGGAAAATCACGAACGAGCCCAACGGGCAGCAGACTATCATCGTTCTCCCCGCATTATCCGCAAGGAGCCCGAGAACAAGGTCACCCTATTGGCCCCTCCTACAGAAGATGAACATTCAGGACAACCTATTTGGCGTACGGTTCTGATGCCACTTACCATGATCGGGATGACAGGCCTTATGTACTTGTTATCTGCAGGTCGTGGGATGATGTTCCTTATGATGGGTATGTCGGTGGTAAGTATTATCATGAGTGTCCATCAATACTTCTCCGAGAAGAAGAAGTTCCGAGATAAACAAGAACGCAAAATTGTGACCTATCGGGAATACTTAGATACTAAGTATCAAGAAATCGCTAAACTAGCAGAGGAGCAACGCCAAGCTCGTAGCTATCATTATCCTGCTGGGTCTAGTTTAGTTACTATGGCACGCCATGTGGACCGCCGTATTTATGAGAAGGGGGCATCTGCCTTTGACTTCTTAGCCTATAGTTTAGGCCTTGGCGACGTCAAACCAAGTTTCGACTTGAAATACCAAGCCGCAGAACTCAGTCATTATAACCGGGCAGTGGCGGATGAGGCCAGAGCCTTAGTCGATGCTTACCGCACAATTTCCCAGCTCCCCATACCTAACTCTCTGGGCTTTGGACCGGTCGGCTATATCGGGAATCGGCAAGTAGCGATTGAACAAGTTCAACAGGCCTTGATTCAGCTAGCGACTTTTCATAGCTACCATGATGTTCAATTCATTGTCGTAGGACCCGAAGAAGAGCAAGAATCATGGAAATGGATGCGATGGTTGCCCCATTCCTACCTTAGCGCTCTTAATACTAAGGGTTTCGTTTTTAGTCAGGCTAGTCGAGATCGCCTGATGACCTCTCTCTATCAAATCATCAAAGACCGTAAACTAAAGGTTGAGACACAGAATGACTCTAAGAAAGGGTTGCTCTTTTTACCTCAGTACATCCTCATTGTGACAGATATGAGTCTTCTTCAGGATCATCTCATCAGTGAGTTCATACAAGAGGATTTGACTGAATTAGGTGTCTCTCTCATGATTGTTGAAAATGTCATGGAGAACTTGCCTGATCATGTAAGAACGGTTCTCCACTGCGCGGATTGGCGTAAGGGAGAGCTTGTCTTGCAGAATGGGGAATACATTCAGCAGGCATTACAGCCATATGCTGTAATGACAGAGCAAGAGAAAGGGCAATTTGCTCGCTATTTGTCGAGTATTCACCATGTTCTTACCATGAAAAATGCCTTGCCAGATAGTGTTTCCTTCCTCACGATGTATGGTGCGCAACAAGTCGGGGACCTTCAGATCTATGACCGTTGGCAGAATCACCATGCTTATCAGACCTTAGCGGTACCTATCGGCTATCGAGGCCGTGATGAGTTATTACAACTGGATCTCCATGAGCAAGCTCACGGCCCGCATGGCCTAATTGCGGGGACGACCGGTTCAGGTAAGTCTGAGTTGATTCAGACTTATATCTTATCCTTGGCTGTCAACTATCACCCTTATGAAGTGGCCTTCCTCTTGATTGACTATAAGGGTGGGGGGATGGCTAACCTCTTCCAACACTTACCACATGTGGTTGGGATTATCACGAACTTGGAAGCCGCTCAAGCAAATCGGGCCTTAGTGTCAATTCGTGCCGAGTTGCTCAAGCGCCAACGTCTGTTCGCTGAACACGGTCTTAACCATATTAATCAATACCATAAGCTTCGTCAGCAAAATTCAGACTTAGAACCAATGCCACATCTCTTCCTGATTTCGGATGAGTTTGCGGAGTTGAAGGCTGAGCAACCAGACTTCATGAACGAATTGATCTCGATTGCTCGGGTGGGGCGGTCTCTCGGTGTCCATCTTATTCTGGCTACTCAAAAGCCAAGTGGGGTTGTTAACGATCAGATTTGGTCTAACTCACGCTTCAAGATTGCACTCAAGGTGCAGGACATCTCGGATTCGCGCGAGATTCTCCATACGCCTGATGCTGCGACCTTAACGCAAGTCGGTCGTGCCTATCTCCAAGTCGGCAATAATGAAATCTATGAACTATTCCAGAGCGCTTGGAGTGGTGCCCCTTATCAAGGAGCAGGCGATAGCCAACCGAGGTCAGATGCTCTGACCCTCTACGAGATTGAGGAGACAGGACAATTACGGCCGATAAACCAAGACCTGAGTGGCTTAGATTATCAAGAAACGATTGAATCAAACATAACAGAATTAGATGCCGTGGTAGAAGACTTAGCGACCACCTTCCAAGCAAGCGGTGAGGCCAAGGTAGCTCAACCTTGGTTGCCGCCACTTGAGGAGATGATTTTAGATTCTGATTTCGATATGGAACGATTTAAGACCACTTGGCTATCACCTCGACCACATTTTGCTGTGAATTTAGGGGTTGTGGACATTCCGAAACGTCAAGAACAGTTGCCGTTTATCTTAAACTTAGATGAAACAAACAATATTGTGTTGATTGCCAGTCCAGGTTACGGCAAGACCAACTTTGTGCAACGATTGGCGCTAGAAGTAATGCGCCATCAGACGCCTCAAGATGTTCATATCTATCTCTTGGACTTTGGGACAAGTGGATTGATTAGCCTCTCAAACTTCCCTCATGTAGCTGACTATGTAACCTTAGACGACGAAGCGAAGTTGCGAAAATGGCTCAACATCATGGAATCTTTATTGAGGGAACGGAAGGCACAGCTCGCGGCTCAACATGTTGCAAACTTCCAACAATATAATCAGACAGTGAGTAAGAAACTCCCTATGGTTCTCATTTTAATAGATAGTTTGGATGGCTTGAATGACTCCTCAATGTTTGATGACACTTATACAGCTTTGGTCAAGTTAGTACGAGAAGGAAATTCTCTAGGGATTCAGGTTGTGGTAACGGCATCGCGTTGGAATGCTTTACGCATTCAGATGCAATCAGCATTTAAGACTCGCATCGCCCTATATCTTTTTGAAGATTATGATGTAACAGCTGCAGTTGGTCGATTGGGTTATAAGATTGAAGCTATTCCCGGGCGTGGTGTAATACGTATGGAGGATCTAGTAGACTTTCAATTAATGACACCATATGCAACGGGTGACTTTTTACAGTATCCATCCATGATGTTGCAAGAGGCTAAGTTAATGCGAGACCACTGGCAAGGTGAATTACCAGCGAAAATTCCAATGCTACCAGAAGTTGTAACACCAGCTCTCATCTATGAACAAGTTCCTGCTAGCGCTAAGACCCTAATGATAGGGCTCTATAATGAGACTGCGAAAGCTGTGTTGTTCGGATTGAACGCGGCTATGATTATGACTACTGACAATCCTCTCATCTTGGAAAACTATTATCGCTTGCTAGATTACCATTACCAACAATATAAAGATGAATATTCAGTGCTCTTACTGGACGCTCAAGATGCGGTGCATAGTGAGCTGTTTGTAGGCGGGCAACGCTTATCGACAACCCTATCTGTAACGGGAGCATTCAGTGGTATACTCCAAGATTTGAAAGAACGCCTAGAACAGCCAGATAAAGAGTACAAAAAGTGGATGCTGATTATTACTGACCTCAGCCTATTAGTTAATTCGGGTAATTTATCTGAACGGGATACGCGACTCTTAATTGAGCAAGGACCAGCGGTTGGGATTGTGCCAATATTTGCAGGTATGAGAACACAGACTATTAGCTCAACCACCAACCAAGTGAAATTAGTGAGACAGTTAGTAACCCAGATCTTATATGGTGGTAAACTGTTCGAGCAAGATATTGTTAGCGTACGTATGGGAGCAAGACGCGAGCCACAGCTTAAGGCGCAAGAGAGTTACGTTCTAGAAAATGGCGAGTGGCAGTTAGTGCAGATGGCGGAAGTATCAATATGACATAAGGATATGTGGAGGGGAACCCAATGAAGAGAATTTCAATGTTTATAGTTCTACTGAGTCTAGTCGAATTGATAATGGGACGCAAAACAAGTCATTATTCGGAGGTAGGAAAATGAAAAAGTGTAAGCAATTCATAAAGAAATGGTATCCCTTCTTGATCGTTATCGGGATGGTTGTCGGTCCAATTGTCTATCACATAGTGGCGGTTCAGGTGGAAATACATAATTTAGTCTACAGTCTGGAATTAAAAGATCAACTGGATAGCTACTTCACCCAAAAAGATGAGCATGCCTTTACGCCAGAAGGGACTATACAATCATATGCAATTAACCAGAAAACAGTGGAACGCACTCCCATGGGCGGTGTAAGATTTAGTGTGTCGGTTAATGGTGATGAATCAGTGCAAGTGAGGTTTATTGTGACTAGAATCATGCCGAGTAGGGAAGTTTGGCTAGGTTCAGTTGTAGAATCTCTAGAGTTCAAAAAACTATTGGAGGGGAAGTAATATGACTGCTAACTTCTCGGACAAAGATCTTCGAGCTATTTCAGAAATACAATATCAAAAAGGTTATAAACCAGGAGAAGAAGTAGGATTTAAAAATAGCAATGGAGAATGGGAGCGCGTTGGATATCTGTATCAAACTATCGATAATAGGGATACTGGTTTGTATACATACGTAGTGACAGACCGACCTGTTTCAAGTGAAGCGGATTTTGAACAAGTAAAGTCAGTACATGTATTCTATCGAGGTTCTGAAGGGTTTCTGTCACTCATTACCGATAATGCTGCGTTTAAAAAAGATTGGTATGAGAATGACTTTCCTACCGCTTGGCAGATAGTAAATAAAGTTAAAGAAGAATATACACCGCAATTAATAGATGCTTCGAATGTGCTCAATGAGTCTATGAAACAATTTCCAAATGCGTATTTTGACTTAGATGGTCACTCTTTAGGAGGAATGGATGGGCAATTTGCATTATCGAAGGTTGAAGAGCCTGAGCGAATTAGATCTGCAGTATTTATGAATGCTCCAGGCCTGGCACCGATTCTGACACCGGAAAAAATGAAGTGGGCTCAACAGGTTAAAAATCGTACAGTTCAATTCTATGACCGTTACGATATTGTACAGAAATTTGGTAATCTCGAGTTATATGGGCTTGATAGTCATTATTCGAATCTGAAAACGTTGGCTATGAATCCGAGAGCATCGGGGTATATTAGAAATCGGTTACTGGAAGAACAATGGGAAAAATACACACGTCCTATGGATACAGTCGGCAGATTAGTTATGATAGATGCTAAAAGAGTGGATTTTGTCTCTCAACATATTTATGGTGGACAACAATATGACTCATACGGACGTTTATTATTAAGTAATACAATACAGAACGACGACCTAATATTGAAAGAGTGGAGAAAGTCGGTTGAATTATATGATCAACTTTATGCAAAAGGAGTGATTAAGAAAATTGCCCAACTACGCAGAAAATACCGAGCGTATTCTGAGATGTCTCCGGGCAGTGCAAAAATTTATTTGGATTTAGGTGTTGCTTCGGTTTTAATTGATGGCGTTAAAGCGTTATTGTCTGATAACGTTCAAAGGATACACTTGGATCTAGATAGAATGCTTGCTCAAGCAGAAGAAATTTGGGCTGAAACTCAAGCGCAATTAGTCCAATTTGCTCCCACTCTTGGAATCATGGAGGCTAATGCACATTTAAGTGGTTGTGGTTCTAGTTATAGTTCAGTAGTTGGCCCAATTCAGGAGTTTGTTGATAAACAAAAGCAAGTATTATTATCCCTGGAAGTAGAATATATGGAGTTATTAACTAGTATCAAGAATAATGCAACTGAGTTGTGGCAAACTGATAGCAATAATGCCGCCAGAATAAACTTTTAGGAAGGAGATTGAATGAGAAAAATAAGTTCACAGTTTAGCAGTGGTGACATTGACAAGGAACGTATACTTCTGCAAACAAAGTTAGAAGAAATAAAGCAACATAAGGATAAGATGGTAGATTACTATTTAGATGTTATTGTGCAGCTAAGTAGTAAGTTCAATCAAGATGAGGTATATCGTCTGCACTACGAGAATACCATCAATAAAATAGAAGAAAGAAACGAAAAGTACATTGAAAATCTAGATGCAGAGCTAGAAACAATCAAACTGAAAATATGCGATATTGATGGAATGAAGGTAAGGGGGGAGTACAATGAGTATTGAATTACAACAAATAGAAGAAAAGAAAGCAATTGAAAGGCAAATTATTGAGGGTATTATTGCGCCTGGTTGTATTGGCAAAATGCAAGCTTTGTTGCAGCAGGCAACTTTAAATACTAAACAATCATATGCAAATATGTCTCGTGAAATATCTGATGTAAAGAATGAGCTGGGCGTCTATATAGTAGGGGAGTTTGGGGAATCTGTCAGTCAGAAGTTGGAAGAGCAGGCTCTGAACCTGCTAAATAAACCGTAGCTAATCGGATTTATTCCAGTGGTTAATTGATTAAAGTTTCAGCGCCAATGCACGCTCCTGTAGCTACTCTTTGCGCTTTTTCAATCCGCTCGGTTTCTTCCATCCTCCCAAGCACCGCAATTGCATTCTTACATCAACTTGCATATAATATAGAGGTAACACAAGGGGTGCCGCGCCTGCGGCTGAGATGGGGCTTTGCCTCGGACCCTCATAACCTGATGAAGTTAATACTTACGTAGGGATGTGGCAAGTTGAATCTGATTGATGGACTCATCCTGCGCGTCATGCCGGGATGTGTCTTTTTTAATTGAGTCCAAACGCAAGTGGGTGTTACGTATTCTCAATAGAAAGGAGACGGTAACCATTAAACAGAGAGTGCATCGCTGGTTTGAATCAAGTGTGGCTTGGCTGACAGGCTTAGGACTCCTGGCCTTATGGGAAGTGACGGCTCGACTGGGTATGCTGCCGCGTTTTATCATTCCGGCTCCGTCGGCGGTTCTGGCGGCTATCTGGCAAGATGCCCCTAACCTCTGGCGCAACAGTCGGGTGACCCTAATCCAGGCCTTTATCGGGCTAGGCATTGGGATTGTCTTGGCCTTTATGCTGGCGGTCATCATGGATCGCTTCAAATGGGTCCACCGGGCCCTCTACCCACTCTTAATCGTATCTCAGACTGTGCCGACGGTGGCTATTGCCCCGATTTTGGTCTTGGCCCTGGGCTATGAGATGACGCCTAAGATTGTCTTAGTCGTCTTAACTACGATTTTTCCTATTATCATGAGTATCTTAAGTGGCTTCGCCCATTGTGACCAGGATGCCTTGCAGTTGCTGAACATGATGGGAGCCAGTCATTGGCAGACCTTGCGCTATGTTAAGATACCGACCAGCCTACATTTCTTCTTTTCCGGGTTGAAGGTCAGTGTCTCATACGCCTTCGTGAGTTCGGTTGTGGCGGAATGGCTAGGGGGATTCGAGGGTTTGGGTGTCTATATGATTCAGACCAAGAAGGCCTTCGCCTACGACAAGATGTTCGCGGTCATTTTTCTCATTTCAGCACTAAGTTTGATTTTTATGGGCCTAGTTGCCTTAATTGAACGACTAGCCTTGCCTTGGCGCTCAAGCAAGGCCCCCCATATTTCCTAAGATTAGAGGAGTGATACACACATGCAAAAATGGATGAAAAAATTCGCGGCCCTGCTTGCCGGCCTATCTTTGGCTGGGACCACACTACCAAGCGTAGCCGCTCAAACAGGTGATGACAACAAGGTAGACCTGATTTTAGACTGGGTGCCTAACACCAACCATACCGGGCTATATGTAGCCCAAGCCAAGGGCTACTTCAAGGAAGTGGGCGTGGAAGTCGATATCAAACGTCCACCTGAAGGCTCAACCACTGAATTAGTGGGGCTAGGTAAGGCGGCCTTCGGCATTGCCTTCCAAGATTCTTTGGCTAAGCGTTTTGCGGGTGGCTTGCCAGTAACGGCAGTAGCGGCTATTATTGAACACAACACGTCCGGTATTATTGCTAAGGAAGAAGCCGGCATCAAGGATCCTAAGGGTCTGGAAGGTCACAAGTACGGCACTTGGAATGACCCAATTGAATTGAAGATGATGGAATACATGACTAAGAAGGCTGGCGGGGATTTCTCCAAGGCTAGCCTAGTGCCAAATGATGGCGACAACTCCATTATCGGCTTAGCCAATAACCAATTCGATGCAGCCTGGGTTTACTATGCTTGGGATGGGATTTTGGCAGGCTTCCAGAAGGTATCCACTACCTTCTTCCAAATTCGGGACATCGCGCCAGAATTGGACTTCTACTCACCAGTTATTATTGCCAACAACGATTACCTCAAAGCCCACCCAGATCAAGCCAAGAAGGTCTTGGCAGCCATCAAGAAGGGCTACCAATACGCTATGGAACATCCAGAAGAAGCGGCTGACATTCTGATTGAAGCAGCCCCAGAATTGAAGGACCAACGTGATTTCGTCCTGGCTTCCCAAAAATGGTTGAGCGAGCGCTACGCTAGCGATCCAGCCAAATGGGGCCAATTCGATCCAGCTCGTTGGAATGCCTTCTATCAATGGCTCTATGATAACAAGCTGGTCGAAAGCGACCTAACTAAGGGCCAATACTTTAGCAATGACTATTTAGGAGCGGAGTAAGGTGCTAGAAATTCGGGATTTAGCCTACGGCTACGACCAGCAAATGGTCATCCAAGATGTGAATCTTCAGGTGGCAGCGGGCCAAACCGTGGCTATCCTGGGTCGAAGCGGGGTCGGTAAGACCACCCTCTTTAATTTAATTGCCGGTATCTTGCCGGTCCAATCGGGCTCTATTAGCTTGGGGGGACAGCCTCTGGCACCCGGTCAGGTCAGCTATATGCTGCAAAAGGACATGCTTTTCGAGCACCTGACCCTGGTGGACAATGTGGCCCTGCCCCTAGTGGTGTCTGGGGTCAAGAAGTCCCAGGCCCGCGCCGAAGCCAATCAACTCCTTCAAGAGTTTAAGTTGGCGCCCTGGGCCCAGCACTATCCTAAGTCTCTGTCAGGGGGTATGCGCCAACGGGCCGCCTTCCTGCGGACAGCCTGCTTCAAGCGCCAATGGGTCCTCTTGGATGAGGCCTTTGGCGCCTTGGATGCGGTGACCCGGCGCCAGCTGCATCAGTGGTTCCTCCACTACAAGCAGCAGATGGGCTGGTCGACCCTGCTCATCACCCACGATGTGGATGAAGCCCTGATTTTGGCTGACAAGGTCTATGTCATGGGTGGCAAGCCAGGAACCCTGCAAGCGGTCCACGACATTCAACTGGATAAGTCAGACTTTGAAGCCATTGGCTTTAGTCCAGAATTTCTTCATTACAAACGCCAACTACTCGATGATTTAGCCAAAGGAGTGCTGCCAGAAGATGCCCTTATTTAAGCAAGATGCGACTTACTATGCGCAAGAAGTCAAGGCCGGTCGTTTGACGGCCAGCCAATTGGTGGACTGGGCCCTAGAAAATATCCAGGCCCTCAATCCGACTCTAAAAGCTGTAGCCCACGTTCAAGCCGAGAGTGCGCGGGCCCAAGCTCAGGCTCATGACCAGCTCTGGCGTCAACTGTCAGAGTCAGAACGTCAGGAATTGGCTGCTTTCTTTGGGGTGCCTATTCTGCTCAAGGATTTGGGCCAGCTCCAAGCCGGTGAGCCTTCCTATGCGGGCGCCCAACTTATGGCGGACTATGTAGCCAGCCAGACTTCTTACTTCGTAGAAAGCATCCAGGCTTTGGGCTTTATCGTGGTAGGCCGGACCAATGTGCCGGAATTTGGCTTTAAGAATATTAGCGATGCCCAGTTTACTGGAGCAGTCAGCTATCCCGGGGATCTAACCCGCAATGCGGGCGGGTCCAGTGGCGGGGCGGCGGCTGCGCTCAAGGCTGGCATGGTGCCAATTGTCACAGCCAGTGACGGCGGGGGCTCCATCCGGATTCCTGCCAGCTTCTGTGGCCTGATTGGCCTCAAGCCTTCCCGTGGCCGGGTGCCGGTTGGCCCCGATGGCTACCGGGGCTGGCAGGGGGCATCAGTACATTTTGCTTTGACCAAGTCGGTCCGGGATACCTGGACCTTACTTGAGGGGCTGCAGGTGGAACAGTGGGCCGCACCTTACATGGTGCCGCGCTTAAGTCCTGGGCCCCTGACCTTGCCTCAGCGTCCGCTCAGAATCGCCTATCTGCTGGATTCGCCCCTAACACCTCAAGTTCGCTTAGATGTGGCTAACTTGTTGCGCCAGACGGTAGAACGATTGGCAGGCATGGGTCATGAGCTCGTCCCAGTTGACTTCCCAGTGGATGTCATTGCGGCGGCGCGTGATTATACCACCATGAATGCTGTTGAGACGGTTGCTATGATGCGAGGATTTGAGGCTAGTCTGGGTCGCAAATTGACGCCAGACGATATGGAGCCAATGACCTGGGGCATCTACCAGGCCGGCTTGCCTTGGGATGCTGCCGATTACAGCCAGTTGCTGGGCCGTTGGGATCAGCTAGCGGCTGACTTGGAGAATTTCTTCCAGGACTATGATTTACTTTTGACGCCTGGGACCAACGGGCCGGCGCCCCTACATGGGAGTTTTGCGGCTTCGGCGGAGATGGCTCAGCGCCTCTTGAATCAAGAGAGCTTAGCCAAAGAAGATCGCACCGACCTCATTATGGAGCGTTGGCAGGATAGTTGGGCTTACACGCCTTGGACCTTCCTCCAGAACCTGGCTGGTCAACCAGCCATCATGTTGCCTCTGGGCAAATCGTCAGAAGGCCTTCCGCTGGGTGTCCAGCTTTGGGCCGGTAAGGGCCAGGAACGGGTCCTCTGCCAGTTGGCAGCTGCCTTTGAAGCAGCAGGTGTCCTAGAGACAGAAATTATCGAATAGACAGCAGCGAGGCTGGGACTAGTTCCCAGCCTTTTCTTATGGCTTTGTCTTGGGTACCAGCAAATCCCTGTGCTATAATAGAAGGGAAAGAAGAAGGGAGCGCGTATATATGCAAGCAGAACGATTAGAAGCCCTAGTTCAGGGTATCAAGGCGGCGGGGATTGCCCAACAATTAGTGACTGACCCGTCAAGTATTGCTTATTTGATTGGCTATGAGACCCAGCCGGGAGAGCGGCTCTTACTGCTCAAGGTAGCAGCTGAAGGTCGTCATCAACTCTATCTCAACCAACTCTTCCCACAGGCTAGCGACTTAGCACACGACTTAGAGATTGTGACCTACCGTGATGGGGAGCCAGTCATCAGCTGGTTGGCCCAAAGTCTGGCACCCGGCAAAACGGGGATTGATAAGGTTTGGCCAAGTCATTTTCTCTTGGATCTGATGGCGGAGCGTCAAGATTTGCAGCCGGTTAATTCTGCTTATTTGGTGGATGACCTGCGGGCCATCAAGTCACCTGAGGAGCAAGAACTTATGCGGGAGGCGTCTGCCCTTAATGATCAGGCGACCCTAGCCCTCATTAACTTAGTGGCGGATGGCTTACCAGAATCTGAAATGGTCAGCGAATTGGCTGGCATCTATCAGCGTTTGGGCTGCCAAGGTTTCTCCTTCGAACCCATTATTGCCTACGGGGCCAATGGGGCGGATCCCCACCACGAAACTAATGACGACCGGCCTCAACCGGGTGATTCAGTGGTAATTGACATCGGCTCTTCTTACAAGGGCTACTGTTCGGATATGACCCGGACCGTCTTCTACGGGGAGCCGGATGAGGAGTCGCGGCGAGTCTATGAGACCGTGCGTCAGGCCCAAGAAGCGGCCATTAAGGCAGTCCGTCCAGGTGTGACCTTGGCCAGCATTGACCGGGCAGCGCGCCAGGTCATTGAGGAGGCTGGCTACGGGGAATACTTCACCCACCGGACCGGTCACTTCATCGGTCGAGAAGTCCACGAAGCAGGCGACGTTTCCGAGTTCAACCAAGCTCAGGCCCAAGTCGGCCAAATCTTCTCCATCGAGCCAGGTATTTACCTGCCAGGCAAGGTTGGGGTGCGGATTGAAGACCTAGTCTTGGTGACAGAGACCGGTTGCCAAGTCCTCAACCAGGTCAGCAAGGATCTGATTGTGGTGGAACCGCACGTGAAATTCTAATAGTCGAGTGGCTAGGGCATGGTGAGCTCTGGCCACTTTTTGCTTAGCTAGGCGACTACTTTGACATCAAATCCTAAAAAAGAGTTAACATTACTGACATCATGCGATTTTTAGTGTATAGTAGACTTGTTGACGGTCTGTCCAAGGGACAACCGTGAGACATGACTTAAAGGAGTAGACGCTATGAGCAAGCTATCGCTCGAGAAAAAACGGAAACTGATTCAAATTCTGACCGTTGTGGGTTTGATTCTGACCGTTACGGGCTCAGTCTTTATTGCCAGTTCGCCTTATTTTAAGGAAGGCGGGGGCTTTGGAGAACTGCTTAAAAGTATGGGGATATTCGGTCCCTTACTCTTCCTCTTATTACAAATTTCCCAGACAATTTATCCCATTATTCCCGGGGGCTTACACAATGTCATTGGCGACGTAATTTATGGTCACTTTGGTGGCTTCCTGCTCAACTGTACGGGCATGGTCATCGGGTCCTGTATTAACTTTTTCCTAGGCAAACGCTTCGGATCTAGTTTCATCAAGGCTTTCTTGTCAGACAAGCAATACGACCACTATATCGCCAAAATGAATGATGGCCCGGGCTTCCGTCGCCTGCTTAAAATCGGTTTCGTGGCGCCCATCTTCCCAGACGATATCTTCTGTATGATTACCGGTATGTCCAACATCACCTTCAAGGAATTCGTCAAGATTGTGCTGCTCTATCGGCCAGCTTCCCTCTTCTTCTTCACCTTCCTGTCCAGTGAGATTATTCAGTGGCTCTTCCGGACCTTCCTCCAGAAGGGGTGATAGGATGTTTCGTTGGCTCTTCATTAAGCTAGTGCGATTCTACCAGTTGGCCCTATCGCCACTCTTCCCACCTAGTTGTCGCTATAGTCCAACCTGTTCCACCTATACTATTCATGCCATTGAAAAACACGGCGCCTTCAAGGGCCTCATCATGGGCTTGGCGCGGATTAGTCGCTGCCATCCCTTTGTAGCAGGGGGCAAGGACCCGGTGCCGGACTACTTTACCTTAAGACGCTCAACCCTGCCAGATGGCAGTCCTAAGCCCCATCCCAAGGGTTGTTGTCACCACCATCACTAAGATGAAACATTAAGCTAGGACCTCCAAGTCCTGGCTTATTTTTTGTGTTGGAAGGGGTTTATGGGACCTGCCTCTTTTTTTGTGGTCTAGCTTAGGGTATACTAGTACTTGTAAACTTGATGAAAGCGAGGAAATCCTATGATGAAATCCTTCAAATCATTCCTAATGAATGTCTTAAATGGCTCCGCCCTAGGGGTCATTGCTGCCTTGATTCCCGGGGCTCTCCTAGGAGAACTCTTCAAGGCCCTAACGCCAACTTTCCCTGACTTGGCCTTCATGACCCAGATTGTCAGTGCCACCAATACCTTTGTTGGCTTTGCGATTGGGGTGGCGGTTGCCATTCGTTTCGCCTTCAATCCCCTAGAGACCATTACGGTCGGCATGACCACCATGTTGGCAGGTGGTTCCCTTCAATTCCTAGAGTCTGGCCTGCAGCTTAAGGGGACCGGGGACATTATCACCATGTGTGTGACGGCCGGTCTGGCAGTGGCAGTCATCCAATTCTTGCGACCACTGGTGGGGGCTTACGCTATTCTGGTCATTCCAACCTTGACCGTCATTGTGGCGGGTGGCCTGGGCCGTGTGCTCTATCCATACTTCATCCTCATTACCGGTAAGATTGGTGAATTTATCGCCCATCTCTTAACCTTAGAGCAAACCACGCTCTGCATCTGTCTGGCCATTATTTTTGCCTTGATTATTGTGTCGCCTATTTCCTCTGTCGGCATCGGGATTGCTATTTCCTTGGCGGGAGTCGGTTCAGGGGCAGCCAACTTAGGGATTGTAGCTTGTGGCTTTGCCTTAGCCATTGCAGGTCGTCGGGTTAACTCCCTAGGGACCTGTATCGCCCACTTCATCGGCTCGCCTAAGTTATCAATGCCTAACATTATCAGCCATCCTAAACTCTTATTGCCAATCTGCCTTAACGCCGGCATTATGGGGCTCTTGGCCTCCGTCTTCTACATTCAGGGGACGCCGCTATCAGCAGGCTTTGGCCTCAGTGGTTTAGTAGGGCCGGTCAACCACCTCAATATCGTGGGTTGGACAGCCGGGAATGGCCTCGTAACAGTCTTACTCTTCGTCGTGGCTCCAATTGTTTTGGGCTTTGCTAGCGACTACCTCTTCGTCACCCGCCTAGGCTGGATTGACCCAGAAAACTATCGTATTACCATCTAATTCAAGAAAAGGAGACAAAACTATGAAATTTGCAATTGCTGGCGCCGGCGCTATGGGCTGCCGTTTCGCCTATCAACTTAAACAAAGTGGCCAGGAGGTTATCTTAATCGACCGCTGGCCGGCTCATATTGAAGCCATCCGCCAAAATGGTCTGCATGTCGACTGGAATGGCCAGGAAGTGGTGGAGCAATTCCCTATCTACTACCCAGAAGAAGTGACCGAACAAGTGGACGTGGTCATCGTCTTCACTAAGGCTATGCAGTTGGCGGACATGTTATCAGCCATTCAACCGGTCTTCGGACCTGACACCGCGGTGGTCTGCCTACTCAATGGTTTAGGCCACGAGTTAGTCATGAAGCAATATGTGGCAGAAGAGAACCTAGTCATGGGGTCTACCATCTGGTCTGCCGCTTTAGACGGCCCAGGCCGAGCAGTGTTGCATGGCGTGGGCAGCCTATCCCTGCAAAACTTTGTCGACACGCCAAAGGCTCGTGCCAAGACCCAAGCCATTGTGGCAGCCTTGGATGCGGCGGGCTTGCATGCTAGCTACAGCGAAAATGTCAAGGCGGCTATTTGGCGCAAAGCCTGCGTCAATGCCTGCGGTAACGCGCCAACTGCCTTGTTGGAATGCGACCTGGGTGGCTTTTTCGACAATCCTTACACGGAAGAATTAGTGTCTGCTATCGCCCAAGAGTTTACGGCGGTAGCTGCAACCCAAGGGGTGGAATTTGACTCAGCTGAACTGACGCAATTCATTATCTCTGCTTCCCTTAAGATTCGTGAGCACCATGCCTCCATGTACCAAGATTTGATTATCAACCGTCGTTTGACTGAGGTGGATTACATCAACGGGGCCGTAACTCGAATTGGTGAAGCAGCTGGTATCCCAACACCTGTTAACCGCACCATCACCCAACTCGTTCATATGAAGGAATTACTCTTGGGTGCCAAATAAAGACAGAAAGTGTCGTTTGCTTGTGGAGCAAGCGACACTTCATTGTGTCGCTCTTAATTTCTTCTTTTTTTTCCCAACAAGTCTTGCTATACTATAGTTAGTTGAAATCATCGTGTCTATTGAAAGAAAGGGAATTATCACATGGCATTAACGAATATTTTCGGCCTCTTGGGTGGTTTGGGGCTCTTCCTCTTCGGGATGACCCTCATGTCTCAAGGGCTAGAAACGGCTGCCGGCAGTCGTCTCAAGCAGATTCTGGAGAAATTGACCGCTAACCGCTTCATCGGGGTAGGGGTCGGTGCCTTAGTCGCTGCCTTGACTCAATCTTCTTCCGCGACCACGGTCATGGCCATTGGTTTCGTTAACTCAGGTTTGATGGACCTCAAAAGTGCGGTCTGGATTATCATGGGGGCCAATATCGGGACCACCATTACCGGGCAGTTGATTGCCTTGAATTTCTCGGCCTATGCGCCGCTTATTCTCTTCGCTGGGGTCCTCTTGGCTATGTTTGCAGCCAAAGGCCGCTCCGCAGCAGTGGGTCAAGTCCTAATTGGGCTTGGTATGCTCTTCATGGGGCTGGAGCACATGTCCCAATCCATGGAGCCACTCCGCTATATGCCAGAATTTACTGGTCTCTTGGCTAAATTCGAGAACCCATTGCTGGGGATTGCCGTCGGGGCTATCTTCACCGCGGTGATCCAGTCCAGCTCAGCCTCGGTCGGAATCTTGCAGACCTTGGCTCTCAGCGGCGTGGTCACCTTGCCAAGTGCCATTTATGTCCTCTTCGGGCAAAATATCGGGACCTGTATTACCGCCATTCTGGCTTCGATTGGCTCCGAGCGTAATGCCAAGCGGGCGACCTTAATCCATCTCTTATTTAATGTCATTGGGACCATTATTTTCGTGGCTATTAGCATGACAACGCCATTTGTCCACTGGATGGAGGGCCTGACACCAGGCAATGTGCCAGTCCAAATCGCCAACGTTCATACTATCTTCAACGTGGTGACTACCTTCCTGCTCTTGCCATTTGGGGCTCAATTAGTGCGTCTGACCTATGTTTTCCTGCCGGACCTGCCACAAGAGCCAGCACCGAGTGTGGTTCGTCACCTGGACTTCAACATCTTCAATCAAGAATACCATGTTGGTTTGACCACCATGATGGGGGCGCAACTCTACAAGGAAGTCATGAATATGTTAGGCTTGGTACGCCAAAATGTGGCCTTGGCTTTCAGCCTCTATAATGCGTCAGATATCGAAGACAAGGTAGCGGAGTTAAAGAGTCGCGAGCAAGATATTGACGAGCTCAACCAACAGATTGTCCAATATGCGGCTATGTCTTTGACTCATGATGCCAACTTGCAGAGTGGTGAATATGTCAAGATTGCCTCTGACCTGGAGCGGCTAGGCGACCACGCCACTAACATTATGGAGCGCTTGCTCCTAATTCATGACAGCAAGCACGACCTGTCTGAAGAAGCGCGGGAAGAATTGGCGACCATGTCACGCTTGGCTCTAGAAATCTTAGACCAGCTCAAGGAAACTGTGGGCGACAACCTGGAAGAAGTCAACAACCAGGAACAATTAATCGACCAAGCCTACGAGACCTTCGAACGCATGCAAATTCAACGGCTTAAGAGCAAGGTCTGTGGGACTAGCAACAGTGTCCACTTTGCTAAGATTCTGACCGACTTCGAGCGGATTGGCGACCACTGTCTCAACATCGCCCAAGAAATGAACACCATCCACCCAAGTTGGAAATTCGTTGAACAACAAGACTAACATAATCAAGGCTAGGACCTAAGGTTCTAGTCTTTTTGTTTTGTCATTAAAATGTTAGAAGGAAAAAAGTGCCAAAATCCCCTCTTTTGGGTATTTATAGAGGGAGGGATGGAAATGGGAGTTCAGAATTTTCTAGCAGGTCGTTGTTTGACCCAGGCAGAAGCCCAAGAAGTGTGGGAGGCGACGGAAGCTAGGGGGCAGAACCAAGAAACTTGGCTAGCTAGTCTGCCTTCAAAGCCAGCCTTGACGGGTCCGCCCTGGGTCTGCGGTCGCTGTGGTAACCAAGATCCACATCAGTTTTGGACCTTTCAGGGACTGGACGGTCAGCCTAGGACTTATTGCCTGGACTGCCTATCGCTGGGCCGCGTCATGTCGGGGCAACGACTTTATTGTCAGCCAGCTCCAGCGGGAAGGCCCCTGAGCCAGTCTCCGCTGACTTGGCAGGGAGAGCTAACCCCAAGTCAGGCTGAAATTGCCCAGAAGCTGGTTGAAACCTGGCGGAGCCAAGAGCGGCGACCACAATTAGTCTGGGCGGTCACCGGTGCCGGCAAGACCGAGTTGGTTTTTCCTCTCTTGGAGCAAGTCCTTATGGATGGTGGCCGAGTTTGCCTGGCCTCGCCCCGAATTGATGTCTGCTTGGAGCTAGCGCCCCGGGTCAAGGCAGCCTTTGCTGGCTTAGACTGTCAGGTCCTCTATGGGGGGAGCCAGGATAGCTATGAGCTCAAGCCCCTGACATTGGCGACAACCCACCAACTGCTACGTGCTTATCAGGCTTTTGATTGCTTGATTGTAGATGAGGTGGATGCCTTTCCCTATGTGGATTCACGTGCCTTGCATGAGGCAGTAAGGCGAGCGCTTAAGCCGGGTGGCTTATTAGTTTATCTAACCGCCACACCGGATGACCGGCTCTTGTCGGACTGGGAGGCGGGGCGCTTGGTCTGCCAACAATTGCCGGCTCGCTATCATGGGCATCCCTTGCCCCTGCCGCAGTTGCAGTGGGTGGGGGACTGGCCTAAGGGCTTAGATGCCGGTCACTTGATTAAGCCGCTTAAGCAAATTTTGCAGCGCTTCGGCCATTTAGAAGGTCCTAAATTACTTTTTGTGCCCCACATTCCGCAAGCCCAGGCCTGTGCCAAGCTCTTGAAGCCTTTGCTGCCGAATCTGGCCCTAAGCTCAGTTCATGCCAGTGACCCCAAACGCCAGGACAAGGTCATGGCGCTAAGGCAAGGGGAATTAGATTTGTTGGTGACGACGACCATTCTAGAGCGAGGTGTGACCCTGCCTCATTGCCAGGTCTGTATTCTGGGAGCAGATGATGAGCTCTATACGCGGGCCAGTCTCATGCAAATGAGCGGGCGGGTAGGGCGAAGCGCCGACCAACCGACAGGGGCTCTTTGGTGGTTGCATCAGGGGCAAAGTCTTGCCATGCGTCAGGCCATCCAGCAACTTGGGGCCCTCAATCAGACAGCTCAGGCGCGCGGGCTTTTGCGGGCCAACTAGGAGGTGGAAAGTTTGAAGTGTATCATGTGCCAAGAAGCCTGCCATCAGGGGCCGACCATCTGGGACTACCTAGCTTGGGGTCCTTTGCCTGAGTCAGTTCTCTGTCGCACCTGCCAAGACCTCTGGCAGACTAAGATTGAAGGCCAGGTCATTTGCTGGGGCTGTGGTCGCGCCTTGTCCCAGGATTCCCAGGATCCCTATCATGCCGTGGCTATCTGGCGGGGTCAACATGCCTATTGCCAAGAATGTCAGGCCTGGCTCAGCCACTATCCCATCGACTTAATCCATCACCAGGCCCTCTGTCCCTATCAGGGAGCCTTGCGCCAGTGGCTCCACAGCTACAAATACTTAGGAGATATTCGTCAGGCCCAGGCGCCAGCTCAGCGCTTGAGGGCATTTGCAAATCAACATCCAAAGGCCCATTGGTTGGTCTTGCCCTCGTCGCCAGCCAGTTTGGCCCAACGCCAATTTCATGCCACGCGCCAGCTCTTAGAAGTGGCAGGTTTGAAGGTTGTTTGTCCTTTTGACTATGTGGGGGATGGAGTCAAGCAAGCTAGCAAGAGCCGTCAGCAACGTCTGGCTCTAGGCCAAGTTTTTGCCCTCAAGGAACAAGTATTAGCACACTTGCCTAGGGACGAATGGTGGCTATTTGATGATGTTTACACAACTGGAAGCACCCTCTTGCGGGCCAAATCCTTGTTGTATCCTGTAGCAAAAATTCGGCAAATCCCCCTCTATTCCTTTTCTTTATTCCGTGAAGGACGTGCAGAAAAATAATTGAGTGTTTCCGCTTTCAATCTTAGGATGGGTATGCTATAATAAGCATAAGCAGAAGATAAACTGCTTGAAAATAGGATTAACATCCCGGGATTAACCCTATTAATCACCAACAGAAATGAGGGATTCGGTTATGTTTAACTATAATGTACGCGGAGAAAATATTGAAGTGACCAAAGCCATCCGTGACTATGCAGAGAAGAAAGTCAGCAAGTTAGAGCGTTTCTTCGATAATGCCCCAGATGCGACGGCTTACGTTAACCTCAAGGTATATCCCGACAAGACAGCTAAAGCCGAAGTGACCATTCCGCTCTCCTTCCTAGTGTTGCGTGCGGAAGAAACCAACCCAGATTTATATGCAAGTATTGACCTGGTGGTGGATAAACTCGAACGCCAAGTGCGTAAACATAAAACAAAAATTCACCGTAAATATCGCGAAGTTCATGGTGATGCAGGGGCTTATGATGCGCTCCTCAACCAGGCAAGTGAACCTGCTAGCGAAGAACCTGAGCTAGATATCGTGCGGTCAAAACGCATTAGCCTCAAACCAATGAGCAGTGAAGAAGCGGTATTACAAATGAACATGCTGGGCCATGACTTCTTCGTCTACACAGACGCAGAAACAGAAGAATTCAGCATTGTCTATCGTCGTAAAGATGGCCGTTATGGCTTGATTGAGACGGCAGAACTCTAAGCTAAAGTTGATTTTGAAAAGGCGAGACCTAGGTCTCGCCTTTCTTGTTTGGCTGGATACAGAGCGGAGCATTTTTAGGGAACTAGATCCAATCCTTGCAGGAAAGAAGTCCAGCCGGGCTTTTTTTCATTTTTTGGGATAAAAACATTCAAATTCTGCACGGATTCTGCTATAATAGAATAGATGCATTAGGCATAACTTATGATGTAGATAAACAAAGGAGATTATTAATGGCTAATTTTCTAAGAAACCTCGTTGAAAACGATAAAGCAGAATTGCGCCGGACAGGTCGTATTGCCGACCAAGTCATGGCGCTAGAAGACAAATACAAGGCCATGAGCGATGAAGAATTACGCGCCCAAACGGCTGAATTTAAGAAACGCCTGGAAGCAGGTACTAAATTAGACGACCTCTTGGTAGAAGCTTTCGCTGTTGTGCGTGAAGCGGACCGTCGTGTCTTGGGGCTCTTCCCATACCGCGTCCAAATCCAAGGTGGGATTGTCATCCATGGCGGTAACATTGCCGAAATGCGTACCGGTGAAGGGAAAACCTTGACCGAGACCATGCCGGTATACCTCAATGCCCTAACTGGCAAAGGGGTTCACGTCGTGACCGTTAACGAATACTTAGCAACTCGTGACTCCAAGGAAATGGGGGCTGTCTATGAGTTCCTAGGCTTGACAGTCGGGCTCAACCTCAACAGCATGTCATCTGCTGAGAAGCGTGAAGCTTACAACTGTGACATCACTTATTCTACTAACAACGAATTAGGCTTTGACTACCTCCGTGATAACATGGTGGTTTACAAGGAGCAAATGGTACAACGTCCATTGCATTTTGCGGTAGTCGATGAAGTGGACTCCATCTTAGTCGATGAAGCTCGTACCCCACTGATTATCTCTGGTCAAGCTGAGAAATCAACCGCCCTCTACACTCGGGCAGACTACTTCGCTAAAGGCTTGAAGGCTGAAGAAGACTATACCATTGACTTGACTTCTAAGACCATCGCCTTGACTGACCAAGGGGTTGACAAGGCTGAGCGTGTCTTCCGTTTGGAAAACCTCTACGATGTCAACAACTCTGTCTTAGTTCACCATATTGACCAAGCTTTGCGTGCTAACTACATTATGCTGCACGATATCGACTACGTGGTTGACGAAGGCAAGGTTAAGATTGTCGATCCATTTACGGGTCGTATCATGGACGGTCGTCGTTACTCTGATGGTCTCCACCAAGCTATCGAAGCTAAGGAAAACGTTGAAATCGAAGACGAGTCTAAGACTATGGCGACTATCACCTTCCAAAACTACTTCCGTATGTATGAGAAGTTGTCAGGGATGACCGGGACAGCCAAGACCGAGGAAGAAGAATTCCGCGAAATCTACGGCATGAACGTGGTCGTAATCCCAACCAACCGTCCAGTACAACGGGTGGATGCGCCAGACCAACTCTATCCAAGTCTCAAATCTAAATTCAAGGCAGTGGTGGCTGACATTAAGGAACGCCACAGCAAGGGCCAACCAATCTTGGTTGGTACGGTTGCCGTTGAAACCTCAGAATACCTATCTAATCTCTTGACCAAGGAAGGGATTCCTCACGAAGTCCTCAACGCTAAGAACCACTTCAAAGAAGCGGAAATTGTTATGCAAGCGGGCCAACGTGGCGCCGTTACCATCGCGACCAACATGGCCGGTCGTGGTACTGACATTAAGTTAGGTCACGGTGTTAAGGAATTAGGTGGTCTCTGCGTGATCGGGACTGAACGTCACGAATCTCGTCGTATCGATAACCAGCTCCGTGGTCGTTCCGGTCGTCAAGGGGACCCAGGTGCTTCCCAATTCTACCTATCATTAGAAGATGACCTCATGCGTCGTTTCGGTTCTGACCGAATCAAAGCCATGTGGGAACGTCTCAATGTGACGGATGAAGAGATGGAAGATATGGCGATTACCAGCCGTTTCCTCTCCCGCCAAGTAGAATCTGCGCAAAAACGCGTCGAAGGGAACAACTACGATACACGTAAGAACGTCTTGGAATATGACGAAGTAATGCGTGAACAACGTGAAGTTATCTATAGCCAACGTCAACAAGTCATCAACGAAACAGACAACTTAACTGACGCAGTTAAGGGTATGATCAAACGTACCATCATCCGCGAAGTTGAAGCCGTGACTGAAGGTGACAAGAAAGACTGGAACTACCGTGGTCTATTAGATTACGCGCACGCTAACCTAGTCAACCCAGAACAATTGACGCTTCAAGACCTAGAAGGCAAATCTGCTAAGGAATTAGTAGAAACCCTCTACGGCACAGCTATGAAGGTCTTCCAAAGCAAGTTGGACATGCTCTATGGTCCAGAACAAGTCTTGGAATTTGAGAAAGTGATTATCCTACGTGTGGTAGACAGCAAGTGGACCGATCACATCGACATGATGGATCACCTACGCCAAGGGGTCGGCTTACGGGCTTACGCTCAAACCAACCCATTGACTGAATACCAAACAGAAGGTTACGAACGTTTCCAAGAAATGATTGCTGAAATCGAGTTTGACGTGACACGCTTCATTATGAAGTCACAAATCCGTCAAAACTTAGAGCGCGAACAAGTTAACGCATAATCAAAAATCCCATTATATCATATA
>CAUUNL010000016.1:0-27420 GCA_963546405.1 Abiotrophia defectiva
TCTATATAATCGCAATGTTCGTATTTTTGTGTTGATTATATAACTATACATCTATAGATATGTATATTTGGGTGAATTCCCCTCTATATATAGATGGTGATACGAATATTAGAAACAATATGTGGTATTAATTAACGTTTTTCGATTTACAGAACGTAACCTTTTTGTTATAATGTCAGTGACTGGTTATATAAATGAAATAGTTTTTCTAGTGCAATTGTCATAAGACTGTCTCAATGTCTTGATGTATTAATATCTCAGTCGTGTTCTATCACTCATATTTACGATTATAGGGGGTTGGTGAAATGATAAATATCAAGTGTAAGTGATAGGTAAGGACGAAAGGTAGTAAATAAACTATCATTTATAAAGATAGATTGGAAGTCTGTATAAGAAAGTAATTTATTAAGAATAGGACTATTGGTTAATTAGCAAATATAAGAAACCTAGACTTAACTAGTCGAACGAATAGCGATTAAGGATTTGGCTACTCATTCTGATTGAAGCAGGGCTTTGCCCCACAAGGGCCGTTGTCATAGAGTGTTCTGTTGCCGTGAGGATGACTTAATCAAGAGGAGGAAAATATATGAAGGAAAATGTTAAATGGGCAAAACTGTTTGCCATCTTAATGCTCATCTTCAGTGTTTTATCAGGCCCGTTAGAGGCTTTTGCTCAGGATGTCAGTAGCGCATCCGATGTCGAGGAGCTTGTCTCTTCGTCTGTAAATTCGTCGTCAAATGATGATGCAGATGAAAATGCTTCATCAGAATCTGAAGAGGAAGCAAGCTTCCCCCAAGCACAAGCGCTTAATACTAATATCAACGGCACACCTAAAGCCTTACACAATGCAGTTAGAAGTGCCATTGTTTGGGACTATAACAATGCTCGTGAAGCAACTAAGGATGAAGACGGTAACTACGTCTTAAGAGAAGGGTCGCTCTTCGGTTTTGAAATGCAGTTTGACCTAGCAGACTATGATTATAACTTGAACAATGGGGATTACTTTGAGTATGAAATTCCAGCACCTCTAACAGTTCAAGCAGGGAGTTTTGACTTGATTGACAGTCCGACTGGCATTGCCGTTGGGGTAGCGGAAGTTACTTCTAACGGCCATGGTCAAGGTGGTTCAGTTCATATCAGCATTCAAAACTTAGAAAAATACCTTGAAGCTAAAAAAGCGGATACTGCTTATGGTGTACGGGGAAGTTTCTTTGTACAGTTTAAATCTGATACAATTAAAACTCCAGTTACTATTCGCCTTAAAGATAAAGGTTCCGCTGCAGGCGTAGATATCATGTTAAAAGTAAATCCGCGTGGTCCAGTCACTGACAACGGCCCTTACCTAAGCGGTGAGAACTTTAACAAGTTATGGGGAGTTATGATTGAAGACCCTTGGGAATCTGTTGCTCTGGGCACTACAGGTAATTATGTTCACCCTTGGCGTGTTCGTCTTAACGCAAGCCTAGGCAAATATAATAAATATGTTGTTTATGATGAAATTTCCCAGGGTAGTGGGGACATGCAGTTTATCCCTGAAAGCTTCCGTCTCTTGTCGGGTAAAAAGATTAATCAGAACTGGGGTTTAGATGATGGTTATGAATTAGAAGAAGGTAGTGACTACTCTATTACCTTCAGTGATAACTACACTAAGTTCAAAATGACTATCTTCAACCCATCTGGTAAACCTTTCATTTTGGACTATAAAACAACCGCTCCTGGGGATGGTAGTACCGTTGGGAACGTGGTTTCTGTTCAAGGTGATGATAAACCCCTCCCTAATAACGCAGTAAACAATAGCATGAAAGAGGAAGTTCGTCGTCGTAGCAGTTTAACGGAAGGCGGGGCTATTCAATTGAATGTTGCCTACCGTATTGTGATTAATAAGGTAGATGCTGAAACTAAGAAGCCTTTAGCGGGCGCTGTCTTTAAAGTAACTGACCCAGATGGGAATGAATTCCGCTTAGCGCCTACTGGCACGGATGGTTCAACCATTTCTGATAAAATTAAAGATACTTTAGCTGCAAAAGGGACCTTCAAAATTCAAGAAGAGACAGCTCCAGCAGGTTACGAGTTATCCAATGATGTGACTGAAGTAACCGTAACTGAAACAGGCGTAATCCGTACAATTGAGAACAAAAAACGTTCTACAGAGTTTAAGGCTACTAAGGTATGGGCAGGTGACCAAGATGCTTCTAAGCGTCCGTCTGTCAAATTCCAACTTAAGCGTGATGGCGCTAACTATGGAGATGCTAAAGATGTGCCAAAAGCCGGTGGGGTCGTAACTTGGTCTAACTTACCATACTATCAAGACGGTAAGACCGATCCATCTGTCTACACTGTTGAAGAAACTGGTGTAGAAGGTACTGGCTATGAAGTAGCTTATAGCGATCAAACCGCAACAAGCACTACTGTAACCAACACCTACCGCAGCACTGAATTTAAAGCAACTAAAGTTTGGGCTGGCGACCAAGATGCAACCAAGCGTCCGGCTGTTAAGTTCCAACTCAAACGAGATGGTGTTAACTATGGTGATGCCAAAGACGTACCTCAAGCAGGCGGGGAAGTAAGCTGGTCTAACTTGCCATACTACCAAGATGGTAAGACTGACCCATCTGTCTACACTGTTGAAGAAACTGGCGTAGAAGGTACTGGCTATGATGTAGCTTATAGTGATCAAACTGCAACAAGTGCAACTGTAACCAACACCTACCGCAGCACTGAATTTAAAGCAACCAAAGTATGGGCAGGCGACCAAGACGTAAGCAAGCGTCCAGCAGCTAAGTTCCAACTTAAGCGTGATGGTGCTAACTATGGCGATGCCAAAGACGTACCACAAGCAGGTGGTGAAGTAACTTGGTCTAACTTACCATACTACCAAGATGGTAAGACTGAGCCATCTGTCTACACAGTTGAAGAAACAGGTGTAGAAGGTACTGGTTATGACGTTGCCTATAGCAACCAAACCGCTACAAGTGCAACTGTAACCAATACTTACCGTACTACTGAGTTCAAAGTAACCAAGGTATGGGCAGGTGACCAAGATGCAAGTAAGCGTCCGTCTGTCAAGTTCCAACTCAAACGTGACGGTGCTAGCTATGGTGAAGCTAAGGATGTACCAAAAGAAGGCGGTTTAGTCACATGGACTAACTTGCCATACTACCAAGATGGTAAGACTGACCCATCTGTTTATACTGTTGAGGAATTAACTGAAACACCAAATGGCTATGAAGTAACTTACACTTCTGATGCCAATGGTAGTGTGACCGTCACAAACACCTTCAAGACAACTGGTTTTGTTGCAAGCAAAGTTTGGAAAGGCGATAAAGATCCTTCTGTACGCCCTCAAGCTCAATTCCAACTCTACCGTGATGGGGTAGCTTATGGCCAACCGCAAGCTGTTCCAACAGTTGATGGTCAAGTTGCTTGGACTAACTTACCTTACTACCAAGAAGGTAAGAATGAAGCAAGTGTCTACACTGTTCAAGAAGTACAAGCAGTGGATTCTCCGTATGCAGCGACCTATGCTGATCAAACCGCAAGCACTGTGACTGTAACTAACACACTTCAAAACAAGACCACAAGCTTTACTGTTAACAAGCAATGGCGTGGGTTTGGTGCTGATATGAAGCGTCCAAATGCTAAGTTCCAATTAAAGCGTGATGGTCAGGCCTATGGTGAGCTACGTGATGTACCGAAGGAAGATGGGCAAGTAGTTTGGACGGACCTACCACTCTACCAAGATGGCACTACTACGCCAAGTGTCTACACTGTTGATGAGTTAGATCCAACTAATGAAGGCGGATATGAATGGAAGGTTGAGGATCTTACTGCCACTTCAGCTAAGATTATTAACTATAACACTGCCAATGAGAAACCTCCAACCTCACCAACTCCTTCTGGTAAGCGTGAATTACCTAAGACTGGTGAACAAGATACAATTTTAACTGGCTTGGCTGGCTTAAGTCTCTTATTAGCAGCGACTTATGTCATCTCTCCAGTACGTCGTCGTAACTAAGATAGTGCGACCAATAGACGCAAACCCTAAATGCGTAAAAACTCAGAGCTTGAGCTCTGAGTTTTTTTGTACTTAGGGCTAAAAAACTCCCCTTGTATAGGGGAGAAGATTTCTTATAGTTTGAAGAAATCAACCAAGTAACGGGCTAAGCCGTCTTGGTCATTGGTGTAAGTAGTAATATCGTTAGCAATTGCTTTAAGAGGTTCAATGGCATTTGCCATGGCTACACCACGTCCGGCATAAGCTATCATCGATAGGTCATTGTGTTGGTCACCAAAAGCCATGATATGAGAATTGGGAATATGGTAGAACTGGGCTAAGCGATCAATCCCATAAGCCTTATTGACGCCTTTCTGGACAACTTCTAAGAAGGGAAGGCTGCCGCCCCAAGTATCAATATCCACCGTATGGCCATATTCTTTTAAGAGTAATTTCTTAATTGGTTCTTGAGTCTCAGCAGTTGAAAAGACGCTAAGTGATGTCGGGCCAAAGGTCAAACTCTCTGGTGTCATCAAAGTCAAATCATTGGGGTCTACTTGGAAGAAGGGGCTATCTGGAATATCATAACTAGAAACAAATACATAGCCAGGCCCTTCAGCACAGACTAAGGAAACACCCAAGTCACGACTTTGATCCATAATTTTGAGTGCTAGTTCTCTTGGGACTTCCGCTTCATAGCGTGCTTGCCAGTTGGGACGACCAGGATAGTGGCCATAAGCTCCATTAAGGTTAAGAATGGGCGCCTGAGGGTCAAGCGCCTTGTAAAACTGTTGACTGTTGCGGTAAGGTCGCCCAGTGGCGATAACGACCAGGTGCCCCATATCCCGTACTTTTTGTAGGACTTGAATGGTATAGGGACTCAATTGTGATTGATTATTTAAGGTTGTGCCATCTAAATCAATGGCGATGAGATAGGCTTGCATGGAAATCCTCCTTATCATCTTAGTATAGCCATTTCTGCCTTGGCTTTCAACTCTTAATGACAAGCAAGATGCTTGATTTTTCTATTAAATAGCTTACAATGAAGGAGTAATTGCCAAGGAAAGGGGCTTGTGACCATGAGTCAAGAACTAACAGAAAAACTACAGACCCAGATTCAAACCGCTTTGGAAGAAGTGATTGACCCAGAACTGGGAATTGATATCGTCAATCTTGGCTTGGTTTATGAAGTCGATTTAAGCGAAGAAGGGGTCTGTGAAGTTCAGATGACCTTGACCACAATTGGTTGTCCTTTAGCAGACGTTATCATCAATGATGTCAAACAGGCTTTGCTTAAGATTGACCAAATTAAAGAAGTTAAGGTTGAGTTGGTTTGGTATCCAGCTTGGGACCCAAGTCGCATGAGTCGCTATGCCCGTATCGCCTTAGGCGTTAAATTATAGGAGGGATATTATGCGTGAGTTAGCAGATTTACAAGCCGTTGAGGATTTCAAGGCACAAAATCCGGAGGGACTAGTCATTGATGTCCGGTCTCAAGCGGATTATGAAGAAGGTCATATGGAGGGAGCACATCATCATCCTGAGGAAACTATCTTGACGGATTTAGCTGATAGAGACAAGACTTTGCCAATTGCGGTTTACTGTAACCGAGGTGTTAAGTCACGCCGTGTGGCACAAAGTCTCGAAGCAGCGGGCTTCAGCAATATTTACAACTATACACCTGGCTTAAAAGGTTAAGAAAAGTTTAAAGTCAAAAAAGGTCAGAGAAAACTCTTGACCTTTTTTGACTTTTGGTCTATACTAAGAATGTGCCCAAGATTGGGCTATTATTAAACACTAAAAACACTGACTAATTTTGACCAAATAACTATAAAGGAAGGTGCTATGATGATTGAAAAAATGACAACAACTATGCAAGAAGCTTTGGGTCAAGCGCAACAGATTGCTATAACCCGGCAACATCAGGAAATTGATATTCCTCATCTCTGGCATGTTCTGATTCAACCTAATGAATTTGCGGCACGTCTCTATGAAGAAATTGGCGTTCCTATGGAAGAATTTCGCCAACTAGTCAACAAGGAGATTGACGCAATCAGTGTCGTATCAGGAAGCAATGTCCAGTATGGCCAAGCTATCAGCCAACGACTTAACCAACTTTTTGCAGCAGCTAACCAGATTGCTAAGGACAATCAGGATGAATATTTATCTACAGAAGTTGTTCTATTAGCGCTTTACAAGCAAAAGGGTAATCCCTTGACTCAATTCTTGAATCAACATGATATTAGTGAGTCTAAATTAAAAGAACGTATCGATCAATTGAGAGGAGGATCACGCGTGACATCACAAAACCAAGAAGAAACCTATGAAGCTTTGGCCAAGTATGCCACAAACCTTGTCCAAGCCGTAAGAGAAAATAAATTAGATCCAGTCATCGGACGTGACGAAGAAATTCGCGATGTTATCCGAATTTTATCACGTAAGACCAAGAACAACCCTGTCTTAATCGGGGAACCTGGTGTTGGTAAGACTGCCATTGTGGAAGGCTTGGCCCATCGTATTGTAAGACGCGATGTACCTGAAAACCTCAAAGACAAGGAAATCTATAGCCTTGATATGGGGGCCTTGATTGCAGGTGCCAAGTATCGAGGTGAATTTGAAGAACGCCTCAAGGCGGTTCTTAAGGAAGTGAAGCAATCAGAAGGCAGAATCTTGCTCTTTATTGATGAAATCCATCTGATTGTGGGGGCAGGTAAGACTGACGGCGCCATGGATGCCGGTAACTTGCTCAAACCTATGTTGGCTCGTGGTGAGTTGCACTGTATTGGGGCCACAACCTTAGACGAATACCGTGAAAATATCGAAAAAGATAAGGCCTTGGAACGTCGTTTCCAACGGGTACTTGTTCAAGAACCAACCGTGGAAGATACTATTTCCATCTTACGTGGGCTGAAGGAACGCTTCGAAATCCATCATGGGGTTAACATTCATGACAACGCCTTGGTGGCAGCCGCTATCCTGTCCAATCGCTACATTACCGACCGTTTCTTACCTGATAAGGCCATCGACTTAGTGGACGAGGCCTGTGCTACCATTCGGGTGGAAATTAACTCTATGCCGACAGAAATGGACCAAGTCAATCGCCGTCTCATGCAACTTGAAATCGAAGAAGCAGCACTTAAGAAAGAACACGACGATGCAAGTAAGAAACGCTTAGAGAACTTACAAGAAGAATTGGCTGATCTACGCGAACAAGCCAACATGCTCAAAATGCGTTGGGAAATCGAAAAAGAAGCTTCAAACAAAATGCGTGACAAACGTCTGGAGTTAGAAGCGGCTCGTCACCAACTCGAAGAAGCGGAAGCTAGCTATGATTTGGAACAGGCAGCCGTCCTGCGCCATGGTAAGATTCCGCAATTAGAGAAGGAACTAGCAGAACTTGAAGCCAAAGAAACGGTGCCACGTCATGAACGTCTGACCCAAGAATCAGTGACTGACGAAGAAATCGCGCAGGTTGTAGGTCGATTGACAGGAATTCCGGTTAATCGACTGGTGGAAGGTGAACGTGAGAAGTTACTTAAGCTTAGTGACACCCTACATGAACGCGTCATTGGCCAAGACGAGGCCGTCGATAAGGTAGCGGAAGCTGTCTTACGTTCTCGTGCCGGCTTACAAAATCCTAACCGTCCAATCGGTTCCTTCCTCTTCTTAGGACCTACTGGGGTGGGGAAGACAGAGTTAGCCAAAGCCTTGGCTGAAACGCTCTTTGACTCAGAAAGCCATCTGGTCCGGATTGATATGTCCGAGTATATGGAGAAACACAATGTCTCTCGTCTGGTAGGGGCGCCTCCAGGCTATGTAGGTTATGAAGAAGGGGGCCAATTAACTGAGGCCGTGCGACGGACGCCATACACCATCGTCTTATTAGATGAAATTGAAAAGGCTCATCCAGACGTCTTCAATATCCTGCTCCAAGTTCTTGACGACGGTCGCTTGACCGACTCTAAAGGTCGGACTGTGGACTTCAAGAATACAGTGCTGATTATGACCTCTAATATTGGCTCAAGCCTCTTGTTAGAAGGAGTAGAGGACGATGGCAGCATCAATCCAGAGACAGCGGCTCAAGTGCGTCAACTCTTGCGTCAACACTTCAAGCCAGAGTTCCTCAACCGGATTGACGATACCGTACTCTTTACACCATTGGCACAAAGCCACATGAATAAGATTGTCTTCAAACTCTTGAAGAGTCTGCAAGAACGTTTGGCTTACCAAGACATTAGCCTAGAGCTAGATGATCAAGCAGCCACTTGGTTAGCTCATAATGGCTATGATCCAGTCTACGGGGCACGTCCACTCATGCGCTATATGACGCGTGAATTAGAAACGCCATTAGCTAAGGCTATCATTGCCGGGGACATACAAGCTAACTCGCATGTGACGGTGCACTTAGAGGATGACCATCTGGTCTTTGAATCAAAACCTAATCAAGAATAAGGGCGAGTAAGATGACTAAGTTAACTTAGTCATCTTTTTTAATGTGCAAGGCCTTCTTATTTACTTGACTTTCTTTCTAGCCTAGCGTAAGGTAAAATTAAGTATAAAGAGTTAATCTCTCGTGATTTTGACAATCCCAATGACTTATTGCTTGATTAGGATTGCTAGGAGGAGCGCTATGGCACGCTACGATAAATATATTATGAAATACATTGGTTTAATCACCCTCATTGTCTTGGTTGTATGGAACTGGAATTCCATTATGGGCTTAGTCGGCTCAATCTATAAGACTTTAGGACCCATTATTAACGGGGCTATTTTTGCCTACATCTTGAATCTACTTATGGTTCGCTACGAAAGACTTTTATCTAAGTTACAGGTAAAAATGCCGTTGATTAAAGAACTGAAGCGACCAGTATCTATGCTCTTATCCCTCTTGTCTTTTGTCTTGGCGGTTATTATGATTCTGGTCCTAGTCTTACCACAGTTATCGACCGCTATTAGTCGTTTTATTGAGGTAATTCCAAGTGTCAGCACTTGGTTACAGAAGGCGATTGAAGAGTATGATGCTTATTTTCCTCAGCTGCAGACCCTTATGTCACAGCTTAATATCAACTGGGGCAGCCTGATTCAACAATCCATGACAGTCCTTAACAGCTTGTCTTCTAACTTCTTAAACATTACCTTTACTACAATTACTGGGGTGGCATCTAATACCATTAACTCCATCCTGTCCTTGATGGTTGCCCTCTATATTTTGGGGTCTAAGGAACGTCTTTTACTACAAGGTAAGCGGCTCATTATGGCCTACTTGAAACCTAGCCAGGCTCAGACTCTCTTAGATATTATTCGCCTAATGAATGAATCCTTCACCAATTTCTTCGTGGGGATGACCTTGGAAGGCATCATTCTAGGTAGCCTAGTGACAGTGGCTGCTAGTATCTTCAACCTGCCATATGCAGGCATGTTGGGAGTGATTGCTGGGGTTATGGCCTTAATTCCAATTATTGGCGGCTATATTTCAGCGGCAGTGGGGACCTTGATGCTATTGGCGGTTTCACCAAGCCAGGCTCTCTTTTACCTAATCATGGTCATCATTATCATGCAAGTTGAGGGTAATCTAATCTATCCACGTGTAGTAGGTGGATCAATTGGTTTACCAGGTCTCTGGGTCTTAGTGGCCTTCACAGTAGGTGGTGGCCTAATGGGGATTTCAGGCATGATTCTAGGGATTCCATTAGCAGCGACCCTTTACAAATTATTGGGTCGAGATGTCCTCATGCGGGAGAAACGTCAGACCTTGACTATTCTTGAATAAGTTAAATAGCGAGAGCAGCCATGCTCTCGCTATTTTAATAGGATTATTTGGTGACTGTAAAGGCTTTATGTTATAATTGAACTATCAATTTATTCTTTGATTTAAGCACTCGAAGGTAAGGAGGTTAATAAGATGAAACACTTGACTAAGCATTTGTTAGTTGGCTGTTTAGGATTAAGTTTTCTTGTCAACTATACGGGCCAAAGTGTCGCTGCACGCCCACCTATTTTAGATGCTTCCTCTGAGGAAAGTTCTAAAGCAAGTGAGGGAAGTTCACTGATTTCTGAAGAGACTGAGCGTATGACCTTCCCTGAACTACAGGATAAGCTAGAGGAAGCGCGACAAAAGGTTTTAAGTGTTAAACTCACCGCAAAGACCTCTCGAAAAACTAAGGAGTTTTTTGTGCCAAGTGAAGATTCCTATATAGCCTGGAATAAATTTGAAGTCAGTGATGACCAGAAGAGTGAGCCGATACTTTCCTTTAATCATGAAGAATTCAATTTGGCTGGCATACTTAAATTTGAGTATTACTTGACTAAGAAATCTCAAGATGACTATCTTTTGTATACGAAATCAGAGACTGATCAGGCTAGCTATAGGCAGATAAGTTCTCCCTTTGCCTATGTCAATTACCAGGATATTCTTACGTCCATTATTTTACTTGATGCCCCATACGCTAAGGTTGAACTTAAGGATTCGAGTTATCATGTCTACATCAGTGACAAGGACCAGTCCTTAACCCACCTTTTCCTCTTTAGTATTGGGCGTGATAAAGTAGGCCAAGAAAAAAGTAGTCTTGAGCTTGTCATCGACCAGAAGGATTTTAATCTTAAGGGCTTAACCTATTACTATCAAGACGATCAAGAACAGCGGTCCGCAGAGCTATCGGTAGCAGATATTAATCAAGTCTCCAAGAAAGATCTGACCTTGGCTCCATGGACGCAAGAGGCTGTCTTGGAAGAGGACAGCAGTTCTGATAGGACTGAATCAAGTGATGAAACAAGTGAAGCTACTGACTCCAGCCAAAGTCGTGAGTCCTCTCCTAAGGCTAGTCAAATCATGGAAGAAGCATGGCGAGAGCGGCTACTTTCTTCGGTTTTCATGTCCTTCGAGAAAATTATCCTATCTGATGACAAGACCAATGTCACAGCCTTAGAAGGTGACATGGCCTATAATAAGGTTGGGCAAATCGTCGGTCTTCATTACTTTGGTATTCTAGATCATGGCTATCCTGATGGCCGGTTCGTTGAAATCATAAAGAGCTTGAATGACAAAACCTTTTATGGGCGTCTCAATACCCAATGGTACACGATATCGACAGCTAAAACAGAGGATATCAAACCAGAATACCAGCGCCTGCTGACAGTCTTAGCAGACAAAAAGCTAACTGAAAAAATGACCGTTGAAGAATCGGAAACAAGTTACTTGCTGAAATTGCAAGGTCATGACCTTGGGCTTCTTGGTGATTTGTCAAGAGACTTGCTAATGGATTTGACGGGGACAGATTCAAATGAAAGGCAAGGCAAGTTTAGTTTGACTCTAGAGGTTTCTAAAAAGGAACATTATCTCCAATCACTTGATTTGAAGGTAGAGAACCAAATAGGAGGGAACCCTCAAATCCAGCATGCTAAAATTTCCTTTAGTCGCCATAATAAGGTCTCAGATATGAAATTTGAGCTTCCTAGCGAGACCAAAAATGCTAGACCAATTGAAGATCTCTCATCTTCTGAAGAATCTAATTAGTAACCTTGTGTAAATAGTTTTCAGACTTTAGTGAAAGTGCTATAATAGACTTAGAAACTTGAGAGGAGGAATAACTCGTGTATCTACTTATCTTGTTGGGGGTTGCTTTTGCGACGGCCACGCTCTTCTTCAAGCAGAAGTTGCCGACAGCACTTTTAGCATTAGCTTCCTTTGCTTGGTATTTTGAAGCTTGGCAGTCTGATGGACTCTTACCCTTTATCATTTTCTCAGTTGGGGTAGTGATGGTCATCTTAGAGTTCTACTTACCACAAACAGGTTTTGCCGGTCTTATTGGCTCAGTTGTCATGGGCTTGGTACTCCAATACCATACACAGAATTGGCAAGAGACCTGGCTCTTACTCTTCGGGATTGGACTTGTCAGTGTGACAGTCTTCTTCGTCCTATTGAAGTTTGGCCTGTCTATTAAGGTCAATGAAGCCTTAATTCTAGATGCGCAGATTAAGTCTCATGCTCGAGGAAGACAAGGAGACCAGGCAGCTAGCGCTGATCACCCACTCATTGGTCACTCAGGACATGCTATTTCAGATTTGAAGCCGATTGGTAAAGTCGAAGTAGATGGCCAGGTCTATGAAGCGCGGAGTGCCCATAACTTTATTAGTCAAGGGGCGACGGTTGCGGTGCAGGCTGTTAGCCAAGGGACACTTGTTGTTAGAAAAGGAGGAGAAGCATAATGAATGGATGGATTCCATTAGGTTTATTAATTATTGTCTTATTAGTACTGATTAGCCTCTTCTTCCGCTTTGTACCAGTAGGTTTGTGGATTACCGCCTACTTCTCTGGTGTTAAAGTGGGGATTGGCAACTTAATCGGCATGCGTTTGCGGCGGGTTGTACCAAAAATGATTATTAACCCTATGATTAAGGCAACCAAAGCTGGTTTAGTCATTAATACCAATGAACTTGAAGCCCACTACTTAGCAGGTGGGAATGTTAACATGGTTATTGACGCTTTAATTGCAGCCCAACGTGCTAATATTGACTTGGAATTCGAACAAGCTGCTGCTATTGACTTGGCAGGGCGGAATGTTTTCGAAGCCGTTCAAGTATCCGTTAACCCTAAAGTAATTGAAACTCCAATTATTGCGGGTGTCGCCATGGACGGGATTGAAGTCAAGGCCAAAGCCAAGGTGACTGTGCGTGCCAACATTGAACGCTTAGTCGGGGGTGCGGGTGAAGAAACTATTATTGCCCGTGTTGGTGAAGGGATTGTTACGACTGTAGGTAGTGCCGCTAAGCACTCCATTGTCTTAGAGAACCCAGACTCTATCTCCCAAACGGTTTTACGTAAAGGGCTAGACTCAGGGACTGCCTTTGAAATTCTATCCATTGATATTGCGGACGTTGATGTGGGCCGTAACATCGGGGCAAAATTGCAAGCTGACCAAGCCGTAGCAGACAAGAAGATTGCTCAAGCTAAGGCTGAAGAACGTCGTGCCTTCGCGGTTGCCCAAGAGCAAGAAATGTTGGCCGAAGTGCAACGCATGCGCGCCAAAGTGGTTGAAGCAGAATCTGAAGTGCCATTAGCTATTGCCGAAGCTTTCCGTAAAGGCAACTTAGGTATTCATGATTACTATCAATTACAAAATATCCAAGCAGATACTGCTATGCGTGAATCCATTGCTAAGGATGAAAAACCAGCCGGCGACACAGTGATTTCTGAATAAGACACTTAAGTCATGGTGAAAGGGGAGTGAACCAATGAGAGGCTATATCTTTTTGCTGATTTTCCTTGCGTCTTTCCTCATCCCTAAAATTCGGGACATGATTCGTGATAATGCGGTGGGTAAACAGGCTAGATTAGGGCAGAACTCACAGCCTCAATCAAACTCACAGTATTCACTAAGAAATCTGTCAGCTCAATTGAATGTGCTCATGGCTGCAGCACAGGATCCTAATCTCACTGATCAGGAGAGAGCCTCATTAGAAGATAAGATTGATTATCTTAACCAAGAATTAGACCAAGCTCTAGGTGCTGAGGAAATTGAGGCTGATAATCTCTTACAAGCAAGAGGCGAAGCTGGACAGTCTATGTTGGACGAGGTTGAATTTGATCAGACTCAAGCTCAAATGGAAGCGTCCTTGGCTGATCAGTGGGGTGTCAGTGACCAAGATTGGTCCTTAGCCGAATCTGATACAGATGCCATTCAACTTGAACGTATAGGTGCTTCTAATCACCACCATACAGGGCGTGGTTCTAAACTCACCAAGCTCAATCGCAAGACCCTTAAGGATGCGATTATTTATAGTGAGATTCTCAAACCAAAGTATCAATCTAAGTGATATGGAATGGAGGTAGGAAGTGATTCCTGCCTCTTTTTGTGTAGACTTAGACACAAAATAATCAGGAAACTTGCTTTTATTGCCTAAAGTGCTAGGATGAAAGTAGGATTACTATGTCCAGAAAAGAGGGATGACTAAATGTCAGATTTTAAACAGTATATTAAGAATATCGGCCATGTTGATTTTGAGCTCCAACCTCTTAATGAGGTAGATATTGCAGTTATGGTTGAAATGGTCTATCTCAAGTTAGATGATTATGTCAGTCATGTTATATCCGAATCAAAAGCCATTTCTGTGATGGATTTTTACCAGCAGTTTGCTCAAGACAAAAAAGAAATTCAAGAGGAAAATCCTTTCTTAATTTCCAAGGGACGGCTTGAGGTAGCCAAGGCCGCAGCCCAAGCATCACGCTACCGTAATATTCAGATTTTCGGCTTTCAATCCGACTTGGATCTCAAGTTAGAGAAGCAGTTTGCGGCGGCAACCTTCTATATTCCGGAAGTTAATACCTATTTGGTAGTCTTCCGTGGGACAGATGAAACGATTGTGGGTTGGAAGGAAGACTTCAACATGAGCCACCAAACCCAAGTGCCGGCTCAGGAGGCAGCTAGAGAATACCTGACCAAAGTCATGACTGAATTTGATGGTCAATATATTATAGCCGGCCATTCCAAAGGAGCCAACTTAGCAATTTATGCCGCTAGTCAACTTGATAAAAAGTTACAGAATCAAGTGTCGGCTATTTATGCTTATGACGGGCCAGGTTACCAACGGGAATTCTTAGAGACAGAGGGCTATTTGGCCATTGAATCCAAGATTCATGCCTTCCAGCCAGAGGATGCGGTGGTCAGTCAGATTCTCTTCCATACAGTTCAAGCCAAGGTGGTCGCCTGCAAAGGCATTAGTATGATGCAACACCTGCTAGAGAACTGGCAAATTGATAAGGTGAGTTTCAAGGAAGTAGAGTCGGTAACTCCAGGTAGTCAGCGTCTTCAAGCTACCCTTGGGCAATGGGTTGACCAGCATTCTGCCCAAGAGTTAGAAGAATTCTTCGGTGCCATATTTGGCATTATTGAGGCTACAGGTATTGAAACCTTGAATGAGATAGGCGACAATTTTCTCATGTTTCTTATCTCCCTACAACGTGAAATTCGTGATACAGAAGATAGTGACTTGCTTAAAGAAGGATTTGCTCAGCTCCAAGCCATCTATAAGGAGCAGGGGGATGAAACAAACGCCAACTTTTTGGAAGTTGTCCAAAGCAAGATAGATAGTGCAGCAAACTTCATCAAGGACCTAGTTCCTGACGCCCTATTGCCAGGTAAATCTGAAGATAAGCAAGTAGAAGAAGAAGGGGAGCCACAAGCTAACAGCGAGGAAATAGAGCATGGCGCGATTTGATTATGAGCCTCTCAATCTCTATGATAATTTTGCGACCGCAAGTCGCAAATGGCCTCATGTTCCCATTTATTTTGATCAGATTTTAGCTGCTTTCCCGGAATTAGGTCTTGAAACTAGCTATCAGGATGCTTTAAAATCCATTGATCGACGTGCTAAGCAGTTAGCAAGATTAGGTATCAAGCCTGGCACTAAGGTCATGGTCTATAAGGCGCCTGAATTTGACACCTATCTTTTAGCTCTTGCCTTGACTAAACTTGGTGCGGTACCGGTTATGGTGTCCTATCACTTAGGTGCTGAGGTGCTCAAGGTCTTTGGTCAAAGACTGGGAGCAGGTCATGCCTTAATTTACGACCAGGTAACAGCGAAAACTGTTTCGCAACTTGCCATTCCAGATGGCTCAAGCTACCTAAGTCTTGACTTGATACTAGCGGCTGATGCAGTAAAGGGACTCGAACCAGCTAAGATGGATTTAGATGCCATTGCCTATATGACGCATACTTCGGGCACAACTGGGGTTCCCAAACTTATCTGTCACTCTTGCCGAAGCATGGGCTGGCGAACTCTCTGGCAGAAGCGGGTCCTAGACCAAATGCAGGAGAGAAAGCTGTGTAGCTTCCTAGTCAGTCCGGTTCATTCCCGCTTCAATATTGGAGTTTCCAGCCTTATGTCTTTGGGCTTTCCCATGATGCCGCTATCGAATCCTGACCTAGCTTCAGTGGAGGCTGCTATCAGAGCACATCCACCCTACGCTGTAGAAACTCATCCTAATCATTTTGTCCAGTGGCGCAGCCTAGCGCAGGACAAACCGGAACTATTCAAGGAGACTAAGTACTTTCATTCGACCTTCGATGCCATTAATGGCGATACCATGGCGTCCTTCTTGAAGGCGGCTAAGGCCAATCATCCTGTCTTCCTTCAGGTTTATGGCCAAAGTGAATGTGGGCCTATGATATTGAGAGGTCATCGCTTAAGAACTTTAGCTAATCTTGAGGCCAGAGACATGGGACTAGGTTTGGGCAACTTAACCAAGGCCAGAATATGTGATGCTGAGGGCAATCCTGTTAAGCAAGGTCAGCCAGGACATATCCAACTCTATTCTAAGGGCAGGGCTCTAACTTATTATCAAGAAGAAGGGCGCTTTGCTGAAAATGTTTATGGTGACTGGTGGGATAGTGGGGACTACGGTTATCTAGATGAGCGGGGCCATCTCTATCTTCAAGATCGGCAAGTTGATCTAGTAGAGGCCTTACCTAGCACACTGGCAATAGAGGACATACTATTAGATAAATTAGATTTCTTGGCTGAAGTGGTCATTATTAGAGACCCAAAGGGCTATGCCCAGCCCGTTATTGCCGTCAATGATGGTATGGCCATGGATTGGCAAGCATGGTGGGGACTGACCTCGGATATGCCTCACCTCAACCAACCAATTATCTTGAAGTGGGGGGAGATTCCACGGACTGCCACCATGAAGGTCCAACGGCTAGCGCTTAGCCAACAGATATTTAGTTAAGTAATTAGAGATATAGAGCAAGGTTTAACCTATCTTAGGCCTTGCTTTTTCTTATGGGATGGTGTATATTATTTAAGGTTACATCACCTGATGCGCCAATTCGCACGTTCGTTGATAGTGAGGACGGTGCTTGGGTAACCAAGTTTCCTTGCTAGGTGACACGTTCGGAGGAAAAATATTAAACCAAATGGAGGTATAGAAATGTCAGTAATTTCTATGAAGCAATTATTAGAAGCTGGTGTACACTTCGGTCACCAGACTCGTCGTTGGAACCCTAAGATGAAGCGTTACATCTTTACAGAACGTAACGGTATCTACATCATCGACTTACAAAAAACCGTTAAATTAGTTGACGAAGCATACAACTACATGCGTGAAGCTGCTGCTGACGGCGGTGTAGTACTTTTCGTTGGTACTAAGAAACAAGCTCAAAAAGCGGTTGAAGAACACGCAGTACGTTCAGGTCAATACTACATCAACCACCGTTGGTTGGGTGGTCTCTTGACTAACTGGGATACTATCCAAGGCCGTATCCGTCGCTTGAAAGCTATCGAAAAAATGGCTGAAGACGGGACCTTCGAAGTACTTCCTAAGAAAGAAGTTATCGAAATCCGTAAGGAACAAGAACGTTTAGAGAAATTCTTAGGCGGGATTAAAGACATGCCAAGAATTCCAGATGTTATCTTCATCGTGGACCCACGTAAAGAGCGCATCGCGGTTCAAGAAGCTCAAAAATTAAACATTCCAATCGTTGCTATGGTCGACACTAACTGTGACCCAGATGAAATCGACGTAGTAATCCCATCTAACGATGACGCTATCCGCGCTATCAGCTTAATCGCTGGTGCTATGGCTGACGCTGTTATCGAAAGCAACCAAGGGGTTGTAGAAGCTGTCGCTGAAGAATCAACTGACAAAGCTTTCTTCGACAACTTGTTCGAATCAAACGAAGGCCAAGAAGCCTAAGCGTTACTTAACTTAGTATAAGCATGAACTGTCTTAATTCAGGAGGATAACCATAGGCTCAAGGCTAGGGACCTGTGTTGAGACAGTTTTTTATAAGACCTGAGGAGGAAACATACAAAATGGCAAACATTACTGCAAAATTAGTAAAAGAATTACGCGACATGACTGGCGTCGGTATGATGGACGCTAAGAAAGCTTTAGTTGAAGTTGAAGGCGACATCGACAAAGCGGTAGACTTCTTGCGTGAAAAAGGCTTAGCTAAAGCTGCTAAAAAAGCTGACCGTATTGCGGCTGAAGGGGTTACTGCTACTTATGTAGACGGCAACACTGCTGCCTTAATCGAATTGAACTCTGAAACTGACTTCGTTGCTAAGAACGACAAGTTCCAAGCTTTAGTTGCGACTGTGGTTAAAGCAATCGCTGAAGCTAAACCTGCTACTATGGAAGAAGCTTTAGCTGTTAAAGTTGGCGACAAGACAATCGAAGAATTAATCTTAGAAGGTACTACCGTTATCGGTGAAAAACTTTCTCTTCGTCGTTTCGAAGTGTTATCTAAAGCTGATGGCGATGCTTTCGGTGAATACCTCCACATGGGTGGCCGTATCGGTGTCTTAACTGTTATCGAAGGTTCTGACGATTCTGTAGCTGCTAAAGACGTTGCCATGCACGTTGCAGCGATCAACCCACGTTACGTAAGCCGTGAAGATGTATCTGAAGAAGACTACAAACACGAAGAAAAGATCCAAACCGAAATCGCCCTCAACGAAGGCAAACCAGCTAACATCGTTGAGAAAATGATTAAAGGTCGTATGAACAAGTACTTAGCTGAAATCAGCTTAACTGAACAAGCATTCGTTAAGAATCCTGACCAAACAGTTGCTGAATTCGTAGCTTCTAAGGGCGGCAAAGTGAAAACTTTTGTCCGTTATGAAGTCGGCGAAGGTATGGAAAAACGTCAAGATAACTTTGCAGACGAAGTGGCTGCCCAAATGGGTAAATAAGCTCGTCTAATTGACTAAGCCCCAAGTGATTGGGGCTTTTTCTGAAAAACGGACTCATCAGGCAAAACAAGGTAAGGAGTAAGGAAAATGGTAGAACCGAAATACAAACGTGTCGTCTTGAAATTAAGCGGCGAAGCCATGGCTGGACAATCTGGCTTTGGTATTGATCCAGCAACCATCAAAGAAATGGTTAAGGAGATTAAAGAAGTTCACGCCCTAGGCGTAGAAATCGCCATTATTGTCGGTGGTGGCAATATCTGGCGTGGGATTACAGGGGCTGAGATGGGCATGGAACGAGCGCAAGCCGACTACATGGGCATGTTAGCGACTGTCATGAACTCCTTAGCCCTACAAGATGTTCTAGAGAACAATGGCGTGCCAACTCGGGTTCAAACCTCTATCGATATGCGCCAAATTGCGGAACCATTTATCCGTCGTCGTGCTATCCGCCACTTGGAAAAGGGCCGCGTGGTTATCTTTGCAGCAGGTACCGGGAACCCTTACTTCTCAACTGATACTCTAGCCGCTTTGCGCGCTGCAGAAGTGAACGCAGACGTTATCTTGATGGCTAAGAACAATGTGGATGGTGTCTACGATGCTGATCCGCGCCAAGATGCCAATGCAACTAAGTTTGATAACTTGTCCCACTTAGATGTTATTGCTAAGGGACTAAAGGTTATGGACTCTACCGCTAGCTCGCTCAGCATGGATAACGATATTCCTTTGGTTGTCTTCAACTTGAATGAACCTGGTAACATTCGTCGGGTAGTCCTAGGTGAATCCATCGGGACGGTCGTTGGTGGCAAATAAGCAAATCTCAAGAGCGTTTCCTAGTCTCTAGGGCGCTCTTTTTGGATAAAATAGGCTATACTCAAGCTTGATTAAATATGCTATAATAAGTTAGTACAAAATATGCAGGAGGCTGTCTCAATGACTACTGAATTAATCAAAGATACTAAGCAACGTATGCAAAAGACCGTTGACGCCTACCAACGCGAGTTAGGTTCTATTCGGGCTGGGCGTGCTAATGCCAGCATTTTAGACCGTATTAGCGTTGAATACTATGGCGTGCCAACTCCACTCAACCAATTAGCATCCATCACCATTCCAGAAGCGCGTATGCTCTTGATTACCCCTTATGACAAAGGCACCCTAGGAGATATCGAGAAAGCGATCTTAATGAGTGATGTGGGCATTACACCATCTAACGATGGTTCTGTGGTCCGTTTGGTCATTCCTGCCTTGACTCAAGAGCGTCGTCAAGAATTGGCTAAAACCGTTGGTAAGGAACAAGAAGGGGCTAAGGTCCGTGTTCGTAACATCCGTCGTGATGCCATTGACCATGCTAAGAAGGCAGAGAAGAACAAGGAAATCACCGAAGATGATTTGAAAGGTCTGGAAAAAGACATTCAAAAGTTAACAGACGACTTCGTCAAAGAAATCGAAAAATTAACGGCTGAAAAAGAAAAAGAAATCTTAGAAAAATAAGACTTTATCGACGTGGATTCTGTTGTATAGCAGGATTTGCGTCTTTTTTTCTTACCTAAAAAGTGCTATAATGAAGTTAGTTAATAAACTTACATAGGAGGGGACTTGTTATGTTAACCTATATTGTAGGTGCCGGCGCAATGGGTTGCCGATTTGGTTACCAAATGGCTGAAGCTGGCCAAAAAGTTGTCTTGTTCGATGGCTGGCAAGACCACATTCAAGCAATCAAAGAAAAAGGCCTAATTATTACTGGCGACCAAGACAAGACGGTAGCCTTGGATATTCGGCCTTTTGGTCAGGATGCGCCTGTCTGTGACCTCATGATTCTTTTCGTCAAAGCCCACCAATTGGAGACAACCCTGAAGGAAACAGCCCACTTACGTGATCAGCACACCAAGGTTTTCTGCTTACTCAATGGCTTAGGTCATGAAGAAGTCATTAAACGATACGTGGATCCACACAATATTATGATGGGGGTAACCGTTTGGACTGCTGTCCTTCTTGGTCCGGGCCAAGTTCGTCTCAAAGATTCCGGGACCATTAATTTTTGCGCGCTTGACCCAAGCGGCAAAGAAATGGGGCTTGAAGTGGAAGCTTTACTTAACCGAGCTGGGCTTAATGCGACTTACGACCAAGAAGTCTTTAAGGCTATTTGGACTAAGGCCTGTGTTAATGGGACCATGAACTCTACTTGTGCCTTAACGGACTGTACCATTGCAGAGTTCTTCTCTTCGGAAGAAGGACGCTTAATCGTGCGGCAACTCATGCACGAGTTCATCACCGTAGCCAAAGCCAAAGGCATTGTCCTGGATGAAGAAAAAATCTATCAGTACCTCATGGACTTGTCAGTTAAATTAGCAGGTCACTATCCATCCATGCACCAAGACTTAGTCCAACAAAAACGCCTAACTGAAATTGACTACATCAATGGGGCTGTTGCACGTATGGGGGCCGACTTAGGCATTGATACACCTTACTGTAAGATGGTGACGGAGTTCATCCATGTTAAGGAGCGTCAAATTGGGGTGCGTGCCTAGTAACTAAGCCCAAAGGCTTGACACTTAGGCTCTTTATGGTATAATGAATACAGTCGAAATCAAGTTGGAAAGGAGTGAGCGGTGACGCTTGCTCTTTTTGCATGAGAGAATGAGGTGAACTATGAGTGCAATTTTAGATAAGGTGACACCAGCCATTACCGAGATAGTAGAAGCCAACGGCTGCTACTTAGTTGACATGGAATATGTCAAGGAAGGTAAGTCTTGGTTCCTTCGCATCTATGCGGATAAACCAGGACGGATTGACATTGATGACTGTGCGGCCATCAGTGAGCAAATCAGCGAGCATCTGGACAGCATTAAGCCTGATCCATTTCCAGAGGCCTACTTCTTAGAGGTCTCCTCACCAGGAGCGGAACGTCCTTTGAAGACAGACCAGGCCTTGCGTGAGGCAGTCGGTGAGTATGTGCATTTAGACTACTATGCGCCACAACACGGTGCTAAGAGCCATGAAGGGACTTTAGAAGCTGTGACAGATGACAAAGTTACGCTGACTGTCCAAATTAAAACTGTCAAAAAACAACTAGAAATCGAACGCCAAGCCATCGCCAAAGCGCGCCTGGCTATTAAGTTCTAATAGACTACTGGAGGATAGACAATGAGTAAGGAACTTGTTAAAGCAATGCAGGTTTTAGAAGAAGAAAAGGGGATTTCTCGCCAAGTCATTAAGGAAGCCCTAGAATCTGCCTTAGCTCTAGCATATAAGAAAAACTATGACCAAGCCCAAAACGTGGAGGTCCAATTCGATGAGAACAAGGGCACTATTAAGGTCTACTCGGTCAAAGAAGTCGTAGAAACCAACTATGATTCGACCCTAGAAATCAGCCTAGAAGAAGCGCTCAAGATTAACCGCGCTTATGAAATTGGCGACAAAATCAAATTCGAAGTGACACCTAAGGACTTCGGGCGTATTGCGACTCAGACAGCTAAACACGTTATCATGCAACGTATTCGTGAAGCTGAGCGGGAAAACATCTTCGAAGAATTCAGCCAATATGTTGATGAAATCATGACCGGGACAGTTGAACGTCAAGATCACCGCTTTATCTATGTTAATATTGGCCGCGTGGAAGCGATTATGCCACTGGGGGAACAAATCCCTAGTGAACAATTTGAACCTGATCAACGGATTAAGGTTTATGTAGCCAAGGTTGATAAGACAAGCAAGGGCCCACAAATCGTGGTTAGCCGTGCGCACAATGATTTCTTACGCCGCCTCTTCGAACAAGAAGTGCCTGAAATTTACGATGGAACGGTTGAAGTCATGGCCATTGCTCGTGAAGCAGGTGACCGTGCCAAGGTTGCTGTACGTTCACGTGATAAGAATATCGACCCAGTCGGGACCTGTGTGGGCCCACGTGGTCAACGTGTTCAAGCTATCGTTAACGAACTTAACGGCGAAAACATGGACATCATCGAATGGAATGAAGATCCAGTTGTCTTCATCCAAAATGCCTTGAGTCCTGCTCAAGTTCTCAAGGTTGATTTCAACGAAGAAGCGCATGCCTGCATCGTGGTAGTACCGGATAACCAATTATCCTTAGCTATCGGTAAACGCGGTCAAAATGCCCGCCTTGCTGCTCGATTGACTACCTATAAGATTGATATCAAGTCAGAATCTTCTTACGCTGACTACTTAGAAGAGCAAGCAGCCTTAGCCTTAGAAGCTCAAGCTGAAGCTGAAGCCGCCCAAGACCAAGATTCAACAGATGATTCTGTAGTCGAGGCGCTTGATCAAGCTTTAGAAGCGGAAGAGGTAGAGCTTGAAGCTGAACCTGCTGGCGACCAATAAGGCTGACTGAAGGAGGGGGCCCGATGCAAACGAAGAAACAGCAAGCACCACGTAAGGTGCCAATGCGTAAATGTATTGTATCCCAGACCATGTTCCCTAAAAAGGAACTGGTCCGGGTGGTCAAATCCAAAGAAGGGCAGATTTCGATTGATCCAAGTGGTCGTCAAAATGGTCGTGGTGCCTATATTGGCCTAGACCGTAATCTTGCCTTGGAAGCCAAGAAGAAACGGACCTTTGACCGTGCTTTCAGTATGAAAGTGGAAGACGCCTTCTACGATGAGCTCTATGCCTATATTGATCATCAACAGGCACGTAAAGAATTACTATGACACCAGAACAAAAGAAATTGAACATGCTAGGCCTGGCCAACCGGTCGGGTAACCTGATTAGTGGTGACGAACTAGTCGAAAAAGCCATTAAACGCGGACGTGTTGCCTTGGTCCTCTGTGCCCAAGATGTCAGCGACGCCACCCGTGCACGTTATCAGAACTGGTCCCAGCGCTATCATGTTCCACTAGATATGACATTTAACCGAGAACAAATCAGTCACGCTGTAGGAAAGACACGTTCTATAGTGGCCATTAGCAATCAGGGCATGGCCAAGACCTATCTTTCCTACTAGCCCTACTGACCATTTCTTAGGAATAGGAAGGTGAGACAATGACAGTTAGTCGCGTATATGAATTTGCCAAAGCGCATAATATGAGCTCTAAAGCTGTATTAGAATTGGCCAAAAAGAATGGTATTGAATTCAATAGCCATATGTCCTCCATGACCGAGGGCCAAACTCAAGAATTGGAACGCTTATTGCGTCAACCAAAAGCTGCGCCTGCAGAGAAAGCAGCATCTAAACAAAAACAAGACAAGCCAGCGCCTAAAGCTAAGCCTGAAGCCAAGCAAGGCCACAAACAAACCGACAACAAAGGCCAAAATCAAGCCCACCAAGGCAACAAGCAAGCTAAGAAGCCACATAGTCAAGAGTCTGCTAAAAACCACGAAGGCCAAGCCAAGGCTAAGCATGAAGGCAACCGCCACAATGGCCAACAGCCTAACAACCAAAATCAACGTCATAACCAAGCAGACTTTGACTCTAACCGCCGAGGTGGTGGTAGTCGCCGTAAGAACCGTGGCCGTCACAACCGTCAAAATGCTAACGTGACCGAATCCAAGGGGATTACTGCTCGCAAGCATAAGGAATTGCCAGAGAAGCTAGTCTACACGGAAGGTATGAATATCCAAGAGATTGCTAAGCTCTTCCACCGTGACGCTAGTGAAATCATCAAGAAGCTCCTCATGTTAGGGGTTATGGCCAACCAAAACCAAGCTCTTTCCAAGGAAGTTATCGAATTAATTGCCATGGAATATGGGGTAGAAGCGGAAGAAAAAGTGGTCATTGATAATGCTGACTTGGAACGTCACTTCGCCCAAGAAGAAATTAAGCCTGAAAACTTAGTCACACGTCCACCAGTTGTCACCATCATGGGTCACGTCGACCATGGTAAGACCACTCTCTTGGACCAATTGCGTAATACCAACGTTTCCGAAGGTGAAGCCGGCGGGATCACTCAGCATATCGGGGCCTACCAAGTTAAGATTAACGACAAGTTAATTACCTTCTTGGATACGCCTGGTCACGAGGCCTTCACCACTATGCGTGCCCGTGGTGCGGATGTTACTGACATCACCATCATCGTGGTAGCAGCCGATGACGGGGTCATGCCTCAAACGGTCGAAGCTATTAACCACGCCAAAGCGGCTGATGTTCCAATCATCGTTGCCATTAACAAGATTGATAAGCCTGGGGCTAACCCTGATCGCGTCATGCAAGAATTAACCGAGCACGGTTTGATTCCAGAAGCATGGGGTGGGGAAACTATCTTCGTGCCAATCTCTGCTAAGTTCAATCAAAACATTGAAGAACTCTTAGAGATGATTCTCTTAGTTTCTGAAGTGGAAGAATTGAAGGCTGATCCTAATCGCTTGGCTATCGGGACCGTTATCGAAGCCCGTTTAGACAAGTCTCAAGGGTCAACCGCAACCCTCTTGGTACAACAAGGGACCCTTAATGTCGGTGATCCAATCGTTGTTGGGAACACCTTTGGTAAAGTCCGGACTATGGTTAACGATGCCGGTCGTCGCATTCGTCAAGCTGGTCCAGCAACACCGGTTGAAATTACTGGTTTGAATGACGCCCCACAAGCGGGTGACCTCTTTGTCGTCTTCCCAGACGAAAAATCTGCTCGTGCAGCGGGTGAAGAACGTGCTAAACGTGCTCAATTGGCTATGCGTGACCTGAAGAAGAAGGTGACCTTGGATAACTTGTTCGAGAGCCTGCAAGAAGGCGAGCTCAAGTCTGTTAATGTCATCATCAAAGGGGACGTACAAGGTTCCGTTGAAGCCTTGTCCGCTAGTCTTCAGAAGATTGATGTTGAAGGCGTCCGCGTGGACATTATCCACCAAGCGGTTGGGGCCATCAACGAAAGTGATATCACCTTAGCTCAAGCTTCAGGGGCCATCGTTATCGGTTTTAACGTTCGTCCTACGCCACAAGCACGTTCCTTGGCTAATGATAACGAAATCGATATTCGTCTCCACCGCATTATCTATAATGTGATTGAGGAAATCGAAACAGCCATGAAGGGGATGTTAGATCCTGAATATGTGGAAGAAATTACTGGCCAAGTGGTTGTGCGTGAAACCTTCGTGGTTTCTAAGGTCGGGACCATTGCAGGTTCTTATGTCTTGGATGGTTTCATCCAACGTAACAGCAAGGTTCGGATTATTCGCGACAACATTGTCATCTACGAAGGTGAACTAGCTAGCCTCAAGCGCTTCAAGGACGATGCCAAAGAAGTATCTAAGGGCTTTGAGTGCGGGATTATGATTGAAAACTATAACGACATTAAGATTGACGATATCATCGAACCATACCGTATGGTTGAAGTCAAACGTAGCTAGGAGGGAGTAAGCCCATGGCAAACTATCGTGTAGGCCGTGTCCGCCAAGAAATCATGCGTGAAGTCAACCGTATTTTGCTACGCGAAGCCAAAGATCCGCGTATCGAAGGGGTGACCATTACCGATGTGGATTTAACTGGTGACTTGCAACAGGCGACCATCTTTTACTCAACACTCAGCGATAAGGCGGGGCAGCGTCAGAAGACGGAAGCAGGGCTTAAGGCTGTAACAGGTCTGGTTCGTAGTGAACTGGGCAAGGTTCTCAAGCTCTACAAGACGCCTGAAATCCGCTTTGAACGTGACCGTTCGGTGGATTACGGCAATCGAATTGATCAATTACTCAATCAAATTCACCAAAAAGATCAAGCAGAATAAACCAAAGAGACTAGGTCAGCCTAGTCTCTTTTTTCATGCGCCAAAATGTGACCAGGTCAGCACAAGTATGAGGAGGGCGACTTGTTTAACTAACCTATTTAACCTATAATAAGAGTAAGATATTTTGCCAAAGAGAAGGTGACATCCGTGAATATTGAAAACCAGATTCAACCGAGTCAAGTCGCACATTTATCTCAGCTTCTTACCGATGCTCTTGAGCGAGCCTTTACTTCCATGACCTCACCCCAGCAGCAAGTCTTATTAGCCAAGCTTAAGCATTTAGCGGACCAGGGGGACTACTCAGCCTATGTGGCAGCTATTCAGCCCTTGGCTGAAGAAGATTTGGCGCTAGTGGCGCGTTACTTTTCGGCCTTGCCACTCTTGATTAACATTGCGGAAGACGTTGAGTTAGCAAGTCAAATCAAAATGAAACGTTGTCGTCATGCTGATTTAGAAGGGGAGTTGCCAGCCACTTTGGCTGCCATCAAGCAAGCAGGTAAGGGACAAATCCTCCAACGTCCCATGACCATTGAGCCAGTTCTTACAGCACATCCGACGCAAGTCCAACGTAAGTCCATGTTAGATCTTATGGATAAACTTTATGGCTTATTAAGGGACTATCGCAATACAAGGCCTGAGTTTTTAGACCGACAAGCTTGGCAACACGAGCTTGAAGCAGTCATCGAAATTATCTTAGGCACAGACTTGATTCGCGAGCAGAAGCTACAAGTTGCCAACGAAATCTCTAATGTCATGACCTATTATCAGAAATCTCTGATTGAAAGTATCACGGATATTACCCTCAATTATCGCCAAGCCCTAGATTCAATGGAAATAGAGTCTCATCAAGCCCTGCCTATTACCATGGGCATGTGGATTGGCGGAGATCGCGACGGCAATCCCTATGTGACTGCGGAAACCTTACGCCTGACTGCCCACATTCAATCACAAGTCATCTTAGACTATTACTTGCATAACCTGGATCAGCTTTATCGCCGCTATTCTTTCTCCAGTGATTTAGTGTCTGTAACCCCAGAATTGGCTGCTTTAGCAGAGGTTTCTGAA
>CAUUNL010000017.1:0-27411 GCA_963546405.1 Abiotrophia defectiva
TATAAATATTTCTCTTGTTTAAAAAAACAAGACTTGTTATAATGGGACCTTAAGAAAAAATAGGAGGAGGTTGGCCAATGCATCAAGAATTAGCTTTGAAAGTGGTTGTGGGACTTATGCGGACCAGTGGCCAACTGACACAATTTTTAAAGAATGACGTCAGTAGTTACGGGCTTAATTCGACAGAGTTTGGTGTTTTAGAATTGCTCTGGTCTAAAGGAGAGTACCCTGTACAGCAAATTGCTAAGAAGATTCTGATTTCTTCCTCCTCGACAACCTATGTCATTAATCAGCTAGAAAAAAAGGGGCTTGTTCAAAGGAGAATTGATACTAAGGATAGACGGGTAGCTTATATTGGCCTAAGTCCATCAGGTTTTGATTTGATGCGAGAGATTTTTCCTGTTCACGTAGCCAAACTTGATAAAGTATTTGGTAACTTAAGCGAAGCGGAGTTGCAAGGGCTTAGCACCCTACTCAAGAAGATAAATTTCGATCTACCATAGGCGATTTCCATCCGTTTTTCATAAAGTAGCGCTGTTCTGCCAGAAGAACAGCGCTACTTTTATATTTCAAGAAAGGACTGCTTTACTTAATCATACCCCGCCCAGAAAGAAGGGGCTCGTTGGAGCCTCTATGGGGAGTTGCGTCGTCTTAACGGGACAGCCAACAAAGACAAGGTCTTAAATGATTTCAAGGCCCTCATCAACCGTGGGGAAAACTTGATGTCTCTCTTCCCAACATCCACCTTATATCCATCCATTCAAAAAGCAGTGAACGCGGCTAAGGCCTTGTTGCCTTTAGAAGTGATTCCTGCTAGAGAAATAGAATCACTTAGCCGACAAATGAAAGACTTATTTGCTTGGTTTTAAGCCAAGAGGTGGGAGACTTAGGTCTCTCGCCTTTTTCTGTCTAAAGGGGCAAACTAGAGAATTTTTAAGGGAAAGATTTTTGGCGAAATGAGAGACATTTTATCCAGGCCTACTTGATATAGAGGCATCCTTTTTGTCTTATATAACTTTCTTGTTTGGTCACGATTTTGCCCTGAGTTGTGGTTAACCACAACTCGATGTAAAAAATTGCCGCAATAAGGTTATGATTCTCTGGGCTGAACGAGAGGGTCCTTGTCAGTACCTTTGGCGCGCTTTAAGATAAGCCTATAGTTTGTTGCAAAAGGTCTATATTTTGTACAGTCAGGGTCATGCTATAATAAGGGTGAGGTGATGACGATGAAAGTAACATTTCCAGTAGATTTTTGGTGGGGTGGGGCAACTTCTGGCCCACAAAATGAAGGGCGATTCCATAAGCCCCATGTCAATGTATTCGATTATCATTATGATACCAAGCCGGAAGATTTCTTCCGCTATGTAGGGCCGGATGTGGCATCCGATTTCTACCATTTATATGAGTCTGATATCGCCCTATTCAAGGACTTAGGTTTTAATAGTTTGCGGACCTCCATTCAATGGACCCGCTTGATTGATAATTTAGAGGAAGGAAGCTTGAATCCAGAAGGGGTAGCTTACTACAACCGGGTCATTGATGCCCTCTTGGCTGCCGGCATTCGGCCGATTATCAATCTTCACCACTTTGATTTACCAATCGAACTCTATGAGCGTTACGGTGGTTGGGAGTCCAAGCATGTCGTAGAGCTTTTTGTGAAATTTGCGCGCCGGGCCTTTGAGTGTTTTGGTGATCGTGTGACCGATTGGATGACCTTCAATGAACCCATGGTTGTCGTAGAAGGCCAGTATCTCTATGGTTTCCACTATCCTATGTTGGTAGACGGCAAGAAGGCGGTGCAAGTGGCCTATAACCTACAATTAGCCTCTGCCAAGGCCATTCAAGCCTACCGCCAAATCAATCAAAATCCGGCAGGTCGGGTCACCATTGCCCTTAATCTGACGCCGGCTTATCCTGCTAGCCAAGCTGAAGGAGATTTGGCAGCAGCACGTTTTGCCAACTTATTTGTCAACCGCCTCTTCTTAGATGCTTCAGTTAAGGGACATTTTCCAGAGGAATTAGTGGCCATTCTGGCTAAAGACGGAGTGCTATGGGAAGCGACGCCAGAAGAGCTAGCCATTATCCGCGACAATCGTGTGGATTATATCGGGGTTAACTACTACCACCCTCATCGGGTTAAGGCTCCCGAAATCTCGCCTAACAGCTTAACCGTTGATTGGATGCCACAACGCTACTTTAACGATTATCAAATGCCAGGCCGTCGTATGAATGTGGACAAGGGTTGGGAAATCTATCCTCAAGCCCTCTATGATATTGCCAAGAACCTTCAAAATAATTATGATAATATTCCTTGGTTTGTCTCTGAGAATGGGATTGGCGTTTCGCGTGAGGAGCGCTATCTGGATCAGGCAGGCATTATCCAGGATCAGTATCGGATTCAGTTCTTCAGCGAACATCTCTACTGGCTTAACCGGGCCATGCAAGAAGGGGCTAACTGCTTTGGCTACCATGTCTGGACACCAGTCGATGGTTGGTCCTGGCTCAATGCCTACAAGAACCGCTATGGCTTAATCTCTAACGATATTCATACCCAGACTCGGACCGTCAAGAAATCCGGCTGGTGGTTCAAAGATTTGACTGCTAATCATGGCTTTGAATGGGAGGAAATGACATGAGCGAGCAACTACTAGTTTGCGATGTCGGGGGGACGAGCGTTAAGTATGGAATCTTTGATGGGCAAGTCTTGAGCCATCAAGGGAAGTTTCCCACGCCAGCTACTTGGGAGGAACTCCAGTCCGAGCTAGCTAAACTCCGCCAAGAATTGGGCTTGCCTATCAAAGGAATTGGTTTTTCCGTACCGGGGACTGTTTTGCCGGACAAGGGCATTATCGAGGGCATTAGTGCTGTGCCTTATATCCATCATCGGCTTTTTGTTCAAGAGATGAGCCAGGCCTTCCAAGTGCCTATCACCATTGAAAATGACGCCAACTGTGCGGCAGTGGCCGAAGTCCATTCAGGTGCTGCTAAGGGTGCTCAGGCAGCTGCCCTCCTAGTCTTGGGGTCTGGTATTGGGGGCGCCCTAGTCTTAAATGGCCAGCTCTACCGGGGGCAAGGGGGCTTTGCTGGTGAGTTTGGTTATGGCATGGTCGACTTTAGTCGCCGGGTCAGTCCAACTATGAGTCCGGTCAATGTGGCGCGGCGCTATAACGGGTCGAGCGACTTCAAGGCCCTTTTGGAATTGGCCACACAAGGATATCCAGAAGCTAAGGAAGCCGTCAATCAAATGGTAGATGACCTGGCCCTCTTGATTCATAATCTCTATGTCTTTATGGATTTGCCGCTTATTTTGATTGGGGGTGCCTTGTCGGGCAATCAGGACTTCAGTCGGCTACTAGAAGAGCGGGTCAAGACCTTCTTAGAAGCGTCTGAAGTCCCCCATTACCCTCAGGTACGTTCTTGTGCCCATCAAGCAGATGCTAATCTGATTGGGGCAGGGGTAACCTGGTTGGCAAGATTTAAGTAAGTGAGTTTAAGTCATAATATTTTTGCGTTTAAGGCATGACTGCAATCATGCCTTTTTGCTTGGCTTAGCTCCAGGCAAAAGCCTGTTAAATATCTGCCTAAATTAGCTAGAGGATAGTGTCTTAAATCTTCAATCTAGGTGCTGGAGTTTCAGCCTGGACTAGTATTTGCCTATGCTAGTTTAATATACAAAGTATGATTTAATACCTATAATTTTTAATAAATTACCTATGATTTGAGGATAGGAAGTCCAGGACAATTGTCGTATAATACCAACTGTAAACGTTAACAGAAAAGAGGAGTGACAATGGAAACAGCGCAAAAAGCTAAACGAACCAAGCAACGGCGCAAATGGAAACAGAATTTACCATTGCTAATTATGACCTTGCCTGGACTCGTCTGGCTCATTTTTTTCTACTATATTCCAGTACTGGGGAACGTGGTGGCCTTTAAGCAGTTCCGTTTCTCCAAGGGGGGATTTGTTCAGTCCATCCTCGACAGTAAATGGGTAGGGTTCGCCAACTTTAACTACCTATTTTCAAGTTCTAAGGCCTATCTCATTACCCGAAACACCGTCTTATACAACCTAGCCTTCATTATTATTGGCCTTATCTTCGCTGTTATGTTCGCGATTATTCTCAGCCAATTACGCAGCAAGCTTTTGGTTAAGACCATTCAAACTTCCATGCTCTTACCTTATTTCTTGTCATGGGTTATCATCAGTATCTTCGTCTTAACCTTCCTATCTACTGACCGCGGTCTTTTGAACCAAATGTTAGGGGACATGGGCATGAAGGCCGATACCAATTGGTATACAACGCCTGATATGTGGCCACCATTCCTTGTCTTCATGGGGATTTGGAAAGGGATTGGTTATTCCTCCATTATCTACTTCGCGACCATTGTGGGGATTGACCGGACCTACTATGAAGCCGCCCAAATGGATGGGGCCAGCAAGTGGGACCAAATTCGCCATGTTGTGATTCCGCATTTGGTGCCAATGATGATTATTCTGGTTATCTTGGGGATTGGGAACATCTTCCGGGCCGATTTCGGGCTCTTCTACCAAGTGCCACTTCAATCTGGTCCACTTAAGAATGTGACGTCCGTCTTAGATACCTATATCTATGATGGTTTGAAAAACGCAGGGAACCTGGGGATGACCACCGCAGCCGGGCTTTATCAGTCCTTCGTTGGTTTCATCTTGTTGCTGTCAGCTAACTTGATTGTGCGCAAGATTGATCCAGATTCTGCTCTATTCTAGGAGGTGCCACCATGACTCAGACCAAGAAAAAACTGGGTAAGGTATCGGTGGATACCTTCGGCCCCAAAGCTAACTTCTTCTTCAGTCTTCTGATGACCTTGGTTGGTTTGACGGGTGTCTTTCCCTTCATCTTTGTTATCATCCTATCGCTGACCGATGAAAACTCCATTGTGCGGAACGGCTATCGCTTGATTCCGGATGCCTGGTCTACGGCAGGTTATGAGTATCTCTTTACCCAAAGTTCTACCATCGTCAATGCCTTTATGATTACGGTCTTCGTGACCGTGGTCGGGACCTTGATTAACGTAACAGTTACGTCGACTTATGCCTATGCCTTATCACGACCTTACTTTATCTTCCGCCGCTTCTTCCTCTTCATCATTTTGGTGACCATGTTGGTAGGGGCTGGGATGGTGCCAAGCTATATCGTGATGACTTCCTTACTCAAGCTAAGAAACTCTATCTGGGCCTTGATTTTGCCAATGGCCTTGAGCCCATTCAACGTCATCATCATGCGGACCTTCTTCCGCAAGTCCATTCCTGAATCCATCATTGAATCCGCTCGGATTGACGGAGCAGGCGAATTTCGGATTTTCCGCCAAATCGTCCTACCACTGGCCATTCCAGGGATTGCAACGATCTCTCTCTTTGCGGCTATTGGTTTCTGGAACGACTGGTTTAGCGCTTTGCTTTACTTAGATGATCAAAACCTCTTCCCACTGCAATATGTCTTGATGCAAATCCAAGCCAATATTGACTATATCGTTAAAAACGCTGCCCAAGGGGCTTCGGCCGTATCGGGTGTCTCCATTCCGCGGGAAGCAACGCGTATGGCCATGGTGGTTATCTCAACCTTGCCAATCGCCTTAAGCTATCCTTTCTTCCAGAAATACTTCATTTCTGGTTTAACTATCGGTGGCGTCAAGGAATAGACGCGACCACTCCATTCTTATAGGTAATAACAATATAAAAATTTTAGGAGGAATCCACAATGAAAATGAAACGTCTTGTACGTAATATGGCTATGTCTGCTTTAGCAGCAGTATCAGTAGCTTCTGTCTTCACTCCAGCTGTTAAAGCTGAAGAGCCAACTACTATCACCATGTATCAAATCGGGACACCACCTGATAACTTGGATCAACTTTTGGCTAAAGTTAACGAAGCGTTCGTTCGTGACTTAAACCTTAAACTTGAAATCCGCTACCTAGGTTGGGGTGAGTACGATGACAAGATGAACGTAATGACCAACTCAGGTGAAAAATACGACATCGCACGTGCCTCTGGCTATATCCAAAATGCTTCAAAAGGCGCTTATGCTGACTTGACGGACTTAATCAAAGAACACGCTCAAGACTCCTTCAAGTACTTAGATGAAGCTTACATCAAAGGGAACACAGTTGACGGCAAGATGTATGCTTTCCCAGTAAACGGTAACGTTTATGCGCAAGAATTTTACACCTTCAACCCAACCTTCTTGAAGAAATATAACCTCAAATTAGACGGTATCAAAGAACTGAAAGATGTAGAACCTCTCTTACAAACCATTAAAGACAAAGAACCTGGTGTAGCACCTTTAGCTGCAGGTCGTGGCTGGCGTGTAGGGCATGACTTTGACTATGTCATTGGCGATGCTGTACCACTCGGGGTTTACCTCAAAGGCGATACTGCCAAGATCGTGAACCCTTATGAAGAAACAGATGCCTTCATTCCAGAAATCAAGGTAATGCACGAATTCTACAAGAAAGGCTTCGTGCCTAAAGACGCTGCAACTTCTGACCAAGGTTACCCATTAGATGCTGATACTTGGTTCATGCGTCGTGAAACAGTAGGGCCACGTGACTACGGTAACTACTTACTCCGTGCTGTTTCTGGTAAAGACTTAGAAATCGTACCTCACGGCGACACCATCATCAAGACTAATGCTCAAGCACGTATGTCTAACTTCGTTATCGCTCAAAACTCTGATCACGTTGAAGAGTCAGTTAAATTGCTCAACTACATCAACTCTAAACCAGAAATCATGAACACCTTGGTTTATGGTCTAGAAGGCGAGAACTGGGAAAAAGTTGGCGAAGACAAGATCAAACTCTTGCCTAAGTACAACGAAGGTGCAACTCACATGTCTGCATGGAACACAGGGAACGCTGCCTTGCTTTACAAGGATGAACGCATCACGCCAGAACAATTGGCTGCTTCTGAAAAAGGCTTGAAAGAAGCAACAGAGTCTCCACTCTTAGGGTTCAACTTCAACCAAGAACCTGTAGCGGACGAAATTGCTAACGTCAACAACGTAGTCAACGAATATGTTGCAGGTCTCCACACTGGTACTGTTGACCCTGAAAAAGTCTTACCTGAATTCAACAAAGCTTTGAAAGATGCAGGTATTGATAAGATCAAGGAAGAAATGCAACGTCAATACGACGAATTCTTGAAAAACAAAAACTAATGCCTAATGAATGAGGCGAGGCTGGGACTCAGTTCCAGCCTCTTGTTGTTCAAAGACGGCTCAATCCTTGCGGCTCGAAAGCAGAAGGCGGGAGCTTTTGCACTCCCTCGTATCAAAGATTGAGGATTGAAAGAAAGGAAGAAAAGAGATGTCAGTCCCTTACCAAACCATTGATACCCGTTGGGGAACACGGAATAGTCACCGCTTGGGCCAGGGCAACACCCTGCCTTATACTGGGGTGCCATTTGGCATGAACCATTTTGTTTTGGAGACGCGGCCTGGGGAACCACGCTTTTTCCATCCGGAAGATGGGACTGCCTTTGGGATTCGTTTGACCCACCAACCCAGTCCCTGGATGGGCGACTTTGCCTGGGTGACTTGGCAGGTGGCCTGTCTAACGGATAAGGAGTGGGATCAACTTAAGAGTCCGTTGTCGGCTGAGGCCAGTCGAGAATTAGCAAGTTCTGGCTATCGCGGTGATTTAGCTCAATTTCGGCCAGGCTTTTTGTCCTATCAACGTTTACGGGACGGTTTGCAGGTGGCTTGTTGTCCAACGCGGGATGGGGCCAGTCTTAAGGTAACGCCTGACCGGCGCTATCCTAAGGGGCATTGGGTCATGAGCTTGGTTTTGGCCCAAAGTGGCTGGTATGAGCTAGAGGGGCGTCAGCTAACTTCCTATACCAACCAGCTAGCAGGGTCTAAGTACGGCCAATACGGTCAATATGACCGTATGCTAGTGCCTGAGGGTGTAACTTTCAAGCTTTGCCAGGTGGTGAATTTGGGAGAGGGGCTTCAACAACTTTGGCTAGAGTTGGATGGCATTGAAGCTGTCCCAAGCCAGTTCTTGCACTTGGAATGGGTGACCTCTTATATTAGCCCAGCCCAGCTAGAGCTTAATTATCGGCAATCCAATTTCTTCGGCCAGTCCTGGGACCAGCAGTGCGCTCAGACGGAGGCCGCATGGGAGGCCTATCTAAGCCGTTTGACAGTTAGTCATCGAGAGGACAAGTTAGTCAATCGATTCTATCATTGTCTCTATCGGACGGCCACCTTCCCTCAAGCGGCCTATGAGTGGTCAGAGGCTGGAGAGCCTATCCACCAATCCCCTTATACGGGTAAGTTGGAGCCTGGTTACTTCTTCACCAACAATGGCTACTGGGACACCTTCCGGACTAACTACCCACTCTATGCCTTAATTGTGCCTGAAATGGTGCCACTCTTCCTAGAAAGTATTCTAGCGGTTGCCCGAGAAGATGGCTTCTTGCCTAAATGGCTGTCTCCTGATGAGCGGGGGCTTATGCCAGGAACTTTGGTGGATGCGGTCATAGCGGATGCTGTCGTCAAGGGGCTAGTTCCTGAAGAATTAGCCCAGGAGCTTTATGAGGCCATGCTTTATACGGCTGAGACAGAGAGTGTTCACCCCTTGGAAGGCCGCCAGGGAGCTAGCGACTATCGTCGCTTGGGCTATTTACCAGCAAGCTATGGCGAGTCGGTCAATAAAAGTTTGGACTACGCCTATAGTGACTTCTGTATTAGTCAGGTAGCCCAGGCCTTGGGCGATTGGGAGAGAGCTAAGGACTACCGCCAACAATCACTCAATTACCGTCAGCTTTTCGATGACGAAAGTGGCCTGATGCGGGCCAAGGACCAAGAGGGCCACTTCCTAGACAGCTTTGTTAGCCAAGCCTGGGGTGGACCTTATACCGAGGGCTCTGCATGGCAGCAGTCTTTCGCGGTCTATCATAATTTAGCTGATTTAGTGGTCCTACATGGCGGGGACGAGGCCTTTTACCAGCAGCTGCAAGCCTTGGTCAACCAACCGGCTAGCTACCGGGTGGATGGCTATGGCTATGAAATTCATGAAATGTTAGAAATGGCCCGCCGCGATTGGGGCCAGCTTGCCCTGTCCAATCAGCCCAGCTTCCATTTGCCTTATTTGCCAATCTATGCTGGCTACCCACATATGGCCCATCAATTGCTTAAATCGCTCATGCTAGAGGCCTTTAAGTTGGAAGAAGAAGGTTATATTGGCGACGAGGACAACGGCTCCTTATCAGCCTGGTTTGTTTTGAGTTCTCTGGGAATTTATTCCGTCACACCAGGGACTAATCAATATGTCTTAGGGATTAGTATCTGGGACCAGGCCAGTTTCAACCTAAGTGAGGGACGGAGCTTCCAATGGACTACCCTGAATCCTAGCCGGGTACTCAATGTGGTTTTGAGCCGCCAATTAAATGGTCAAGATTATGCTGCTCACTTCTTGACTTATGAAGATATCATGGCGGGTGGCCAATTGGAGCAAGAACTGGGTTTCTTGCCGTCTCTTAAGCCATTGGAAGCATCTTTAAGACCGTTTTCTCTAGCGCTAAATGACCAAAGGGAGTATAATAGTCTTGATTGTAAGATAGAGGAGGAAGCGCATGGAAACTAAACTTGTTGAAATGATGATGCGAGTCTACTATTGGATGAAGGGAGCCGCCTATTTCTGGTTGGGTTGGTTGGCTGGTTTGGGCATTTTTGGCACTATGGCTAGTCTGACAGCTTTAACTGAAGCCCATCAAAACGCTAAGTGGCGGGCAGACCTGCTGACCTTCTCTAGTTTTTGGGATAGCTATAAGGCCAATCGTCGTGATAGTTGGGGGCTCAATCTCTTCTATACCCTCTTGTCTGTTTTCCTGTGCTGGTTGATTTTTATTACGTCTCAAATGCGGGGTCTGATCTTCTTGGTGGCCCTTGTCATCCAAGTGACCGTTTTAGTCTTAGTGAACCTAGCTTTAGTGGCAGAGAGTCAAATGCGGGTAGTCTACCAGGGGGAAGCTAGCCAATTCATTAAGTTTAGCTTCTTCCAACTCTTGGTGACGCCGCGTCCCAATCTCCTGACCTTGGTTTATAGTTTAGTTATTGTCTGGGTGGTGATGACCTTCCCAGCCTTAGCCTTTATCTTCGCGGTCCCTCTCTGGGTGACTAGCTTGTCGTCCTTCTATTTGAGAGAGTGGCGTCGGCAAGGAGTGATTCCGCATGAGCCAGAAGAATCCCAACCGCTTTAGTCGGCTCTTACGCTACTATGCGACCCTGATTTTGGTCTTAGTTTTTCTGCTGCCTCTAGTAGCGGTCTACTTGCTCTATCAACATAACATTAATAATGCCCTGGCTGAGCTCAATCTCATGCACTACCATATTCAGACAGAACTCAGTCAGGCTGATCAAGATACTCAGAAAATCGCGCAAAAACTGACCGAGTCAACCAAGCAGATTGAAGCCTTGCGTCATTATGCTAATTATAGCTACCAGGAGTCGCTAGAGAGTTTTCTGATGAATCGTCAGTACAATCTCTACTTGCCTGATAAGCTCTATCGACTTCATCGGGAATTTCAAGATATTACCTCGATTCTTATCCATGTCGATAATGCCAAAGAACTGATTGTCTCTACCGCGGACAACACACGTGGGCGTAAGATGATACCGTCTGATATAAGTAAAGAAGAGGGCAAAGAAATTGGCTTTGACCGCCCTTTATTTGACTTGCGTTCTGGCCATAGTTTGGGGCAGGTTCAGGTCAACTACCATGCCGATCGTTTCTTCCAAGGGGTGGCTGAGTCGCCACTCTTAACCAAGGCTCAAACTGTCGTCGTCGATGCCAAGCTAAAACGCATGCTCCTAGAACGTGGCAAGCTGAGTCAAGACAAGCTACAAGCAGTCATCAAAGGAGAAAACGCGCCTTCTGGCTACCTAATCAGCCGCATGGAGACGGGCGAGGATCTACTGATTATTAGCCTCTTGCCTAAGTCGATTATCTGGCAACGGGTTACGGGTCCAGTATTAGTGATTACATTGATTACCATACTGGTAGCCGGCATTCTCTTAGCCTTGCTTTATCGTTTCTTCGGGGCCTATTCTAATCAGGTTCATGATATGGTCACGACCCTCAATCGCATCGGAGAAGGCCAGTTCTACTATCGCATTCGAGAAGCCGATAAGCAGGACGAACTGCGAGAAATTACCCATTCCATTAATACCATGTTAGACCAGTATCAGGTTAACATACAGGAACTCTATTCCATGGAAGCCCGCGAGCACGAAGCCATTCTCAAGGCTTTGCAGTCGCAAATCAATCCGCATTTTATGTATAACACTCTAGAGTTTATTCGCATGAGTGCCCTAACGGAGGGGGCGGATGAGTTAGCCGATATCGTCTATGATTTCGCTGCCTTATTAAGAAATAACATCAGCGATGAGAAGGAGACGACTTTGGAACGTGAGCTTTCCTTCTGTCGCAAATATATCCATCTCTACCAGGTGCGCTATCCTAACAAATTGCAGCTGGAGATGGAAGTGGCGCCAGAATGTCAAGCCTTCGTCCTGCCTAAGTTTACCCTGCAGCCCTTGATTGAAAACTACTTTGTGCATGGCGTAGATTTTGCCAGAAGCGATAACCGCTTAGCCATCAAAGTTTGGCTAGAAGACCTGACCGACCAAGCTAGCCTGACTAGCAGGCTCTGGATTGAAGTATCTGATAACGGGAGAGGTATGTCCCCAGAAAGCCTCAGCTCCTTAAATCAAGGATTAAGAGAGGGAGCTCGACCAATTGAACCGAATGGCCGGCAGTCAATTGGGATCTTTAATGTGGCCGAGCGACTGCATCATTATTTTGGTGGCGAGGCTACTTTATCCTATCAAATAAATGAAGAAGGAGGTGTCCGCGTATGGCTCAATTGTCCTTTCAACCCAACCCACTCAGCGTCATGATTGTGGACGATGAGTACATGATCGTCAAAGGTTTAGAGCGCCTGATTCGCTGGGAAGAACTGGGCCTGCAACTTGCAGGGACAGCTGGTAATGGCCAGGAAGCCCTGGATTTAATGAGCCGTCAAGCCGTGGATATTGTCATCACCGATGTCAATATGCCTAATGTGACGGGAATTGATTTTATTAGTCAAGCTAAGGCGTTAGGACAGGACTTTGCCTTCATTTTCGTGTCGGGCTATCAGGAATTTGAATATGTCAAGCGAGGCATGGAGTTGGGTGCCAAGAATTACTTGCTCAAGCCTATCGACAAGGTAGAACTCCATCGGGTGCTTAGCCAAGTGGCCCAAGAAATTCGGGATAAGCGGACCCTAGATCAGGTGATTTCAGAGCACGAGCAAGCGCAACTAAGCACTTGGCTAGAGACAGGCCAAGGGAGTTTGCCTCTTCGGTTCCAAGATATTAAGGCAGCTAACTGGCAATGGATTTTGGCCCCAAATTCTTGTTTGTCTCAATTATTGGCGGCAGGTGGTTGGTCTATTATGACGCTAGGTGATTGGCTGCTAGGGATTATGCCTCAGTCAGAGTCTAAGCAAGAGTTTCTAGAGGGTGGCATGCAGATTCAGCCTAATTTGACGCTGACCGACATTCATCATAAACTCCAAACCTTCCTTCAGGCCGAGTCTAGACGACTGTTCTATGAATGGGAGTGGGATGAGGAGCGAGCTAGGCAAATCTTTTGGCAGGATGAGATTGAGGCTTCTCAGTCCGATCCCGCAACCGATAAATTAGTGGTTCTATTAGTCGGGCGTATCTATGAAGCGATCGACAAGCAGAATAGTATTAAACTGGATGCAGACTTAGATAGCTTCTTGGCCTTTTGCCAGGAACGGGAACTAGCGCCCCAGGAAGTAGTGCAATTAACGGCCTTGATCCGACATTACTTTGATATTAAGTCCAACCAACACACCCCAACTAGTCTGCTAGATGAAGGGGCCAATCAGCCCCTGACTTTTGCCTTGTTAAGCCAACACCTCAAGGAAAGTTTAGATTTAGGTGGGCGCGAGAAGCGCCATCAGCTCTATCCGCCAATAGTCAATGAAGTCTTGGCGGCTATCTATGAACGCTATAACGAGAATATCTCCATGAAGAGTTTGGCCGATGACCTCCATGTCAATGTCATGTACTTGGGCCAACTCTTCAAGCGTGAGGTCGGTATGACTCTGTCCCGCTATATCAATCAATATCGTCTAGCCATCGCCAAGGATTTACTGATTGGGTCTAAGCTGTCGGTGTCCCAGATTGCGGTCAAGGTTGGCTATCAGAATCAAGCCTATTTTTATCGGGTCTTTAAACAATCTGAGGGTGTCAGTCCTAAAGAGTATCGCCAACACTATCATGATCACCTTAAGGCTCAGGAAGATAAGCAAACGACACGGTAAGGGTTAGCCTTGCCGTGTTTTTATTTAGGATAGGAACAGAATCCTATGGGCTAACTGGGGCTCTTTTTAGCGAAAATACATTGTATTTTGACCCAATCAAGAGTAAAATAGTACTGATACAAAAGAATGCAAATCTATAGAAAAGGTGGCAGTATGATTTTGAATAAAGATATAGCCGGCTATGTAATAGACATCGTTGAAAGATTAAATCGGAGGCAGAAACAATTTTTCTGGGCCATCAGTGACTTAATAAGTTTTATTGTAGCCATTGTGGTATCCTATGTCCTCTTCTATACCTTGATTAACCCCAATCCCTTTGACTACATTGTGTATGTGGGGCTAACTTTTGCCATTTACCAAGTCTTAACCCATGTTATGGGCTTGGCGGCAAGTATGAGCCGCTACAATTCCTTGGACGAATTTATGAAGCTCTTTTCCACCATCGCCATTTCCAGTGTGGTGGGCTATGGCATTAGCTATGTCTTCTTGCCTCAGTTTTCGGTGCGCTTCTTGGTTCTCTTCATTCTCTTGAGTACCTTCTTGGTCTTTGCTCCACGTTTGATTTGGCAACTCCTATACTCCCAACGAGATCGTGGCCAAGAAGTGGCGACCAGCCGCCGGATTTTCCTGATTGGGGCAGGGGACGGGGGCGCAGCCTTCATGAACAGCTACCAACCCCAAACCAGTGATTTAGACATCGTGGGGATTTTGGATAACGACCTCAATAAGAAGGGGCAACAGTTAAGTGGTGTGCCAGTTTTAGGCCGTTATGATGATTTAGCTAGCCTAGCCAAAGAATATGATATTGACGAAGTCATCGTGGCAATTCCCTCTCTGGAACCACGTGAATATGAACGTATCCTCGAAATGTGTAATGAGGCAGGCTTGACCGTCTATAAAATGCCTAAGGTTGAAGATGTTATTCAAGGGGCTGGCCCACAACGCAATGGGATTAAGAAAATTGACATTGTAGACCTCTTGGGTCGTAAGGAAATCCGCCTGGATGAGTCATGCCTAGACCAAGAGTTAAGCCATAAAACCATCTTAGTGACCGGGGCAGGTGGCTCAATCGGGAGCGAAATCTGTCGCCAAGTGAGTCGCTTCAAGCCTAAACGCGTGATCCTCTTAGGGCATGGCGAGAACTCCATTTATCTGATTTACCATGAATTAATTAAGAGTCATCCGGAAATTGAATATGTGCCCGTTATTGCAGATATTCAAGATTACCCACGCTTATTACAAGTCTTCCAGGATTATCAACCAGCTATCGTCTATCATGCAGCAGCTCATAAGCATGTGCCGATGATGGAGCGTAACCCTAAGGAAGCCCTCAAAAATAATATCCACGGGACCTATAATGTGGCCAAGGCAGTCGACCAAGCTGGTGTGCCTAAGATGGTCATGATTTCGACAGATAAGGCGGTCAACCCACCTAACGTGATGGGGGCAACTAAACGTGTAGCCGAACTGATTGTGACTGGCTTCAATAAGACCAGTCAATCCACCTATTGTGCCGTTCGTTTCGGTAATGTCTTAGGTAGCCGAGGCAGTGTCATTCCAGTCTTTGAACGACAAATTGCTGCAGGTGGACCTTTGACGGTGACTGACTTCCGCATGACCCGTTACTTTATGACCATTCCGGAAGCTAGCCGCTTAGTCATTCATGCTGGAGCATATGCCCGCGACGGCGAAGTCTTCATCTTAGATATGGGTGAACCTGTTAAGATTTATGACTTAGCTAAGAAAATGGTCCTGCTTAGTGGTCATACGGAAAAAGAAATCCCAATTGTTGAAGTAGGCATTCGTCCGGGTGAGAAACTCTATGAAGAGCTCTTGGTGGCATCAGAATTTGTAGATAACCAAGTACATGATCAAATCTTCGTCGGCAAGGTAAATACCATGCCGCTGGCTACCATTGAAGCTAAGATGGCAGAATTCGACACCTTAGAAGGCGATGTGCTCAAGGAAGCCATCATTGGTTTCGCCAATCAAACCACTCAAGCTGACTAGGAGGCTCCCTAGATGAAATCAAAACGCCAGCATTTACTTTTAATGGTCGTCTTGGCCCTAGTGGCCAGTCTGTGGCAAGGGCCTCAAGTTCAGGCAGCGCCAGATTCTGAGCCTATGTCTTTCCTCTTTCTAGGAATTGACACGGGGGAATTGGGTCGGACAGAACAAGGTCGTTCCGATACCATCATGGTGATGACCCTGAACCCTAGCCATAAAACCTTACGCCTCGTTAGTCTACCGCGAGACACTTATGTCAATATTGAGGGCTACGAGGGCATGGATAAGCTCAACCACGCCTATGCTTATGGTGGTGCGGAGTTATCCAAACTAACCGTCGAGCACTTACTAGGCGTCCCCATTCAACACTATCTGGCGCTTAATATGAAGGGGCTAGAAGATTTGGTGGATTTAGTGGGTGGCGTAGAAGTGGTGCCGCCTGAAACATTTACCATTGATGGCTATGAATTTTACCAAGACACGCCGGTTTATTTAGATGGCCGGACAGCCCTCTACTATGTGCGAGATCGCTTTTCTTCAAGCGGTGACTATGCCCGCCAAGCCCGTCAACGACAAGTGCTTGAAGCCCTAATGCATAAGGCGCAAGATGCTTCTTTTAAGCTAGATCCTTTGAAAGTTGCGTCACTTATGACATCTGTCTCGACTGACTTGTCCCTGGATCAATTGATGGGCCTCTTCAACCAGTATCGTCAGGCCGATTTACAACTTGAACTTGGCCAGTTACAAGGGCAGGGCCAAACCATTAATGGCATTTATTACGATATCCCTGACCAAGCCTCTCTAGCTGAATTACGCACAACCTTACTGTCTGACTTGAAAGAATAGGAGACATCTCATGAAGAAAATTAGAAAAGCTGTTATTCCGGCGGCCGGCTATGGAACGGGCTTCTTGCCAGCCACTAAAGCCTTCGCCAAGGAAATGCTTCCGATTGTAGACAAGCCTATTGTCCAGTTTATTGTGGAAGAAGCCATTGCGTCTGGTATCGAGGAAATCTTGATTATTACGGGCAAAACCAAACGGCCTATTGAGGACCATTTTGACTCCAATATCGAATTGGAAGACAACCTCCGCTCAAAAGGCAAGGCTGACTTACTTAAGCTAGTGGAGGGCACAACCCAGGCTAATCTTTTCTTCGTTCGCCAATCCTATCCAAAGGGCTTAGGAGATGCGATTTTAGCGGCTAAGGCCTTTGTGGCAGATGAGCCTTTTGTGGTCATGTTAGGTGACAACATTATGACGGGGCAGCAACCCGTCACACGTCAGCTTATGGATCTCTATCAAGAAACTCAAACGGCCAATGTGGCGATTATGGAGGTTTCCGATGAAGAAGCCGAGCAAATGGGGATTGTCGAATTGGGTAAAGTGGTCGACAATCAAGTGGGCTTACCGGTTCATCACATTAACAATATGGTGGAAAAGCCAAAGGCCAGTGAGCTCAAGAGCCACATGGCCATTGCTGGACGTTATGTCTTGCCACCTGAAATCTTCGATCTCTTGGAAGACCTACCTGTAGGTAAGGAAGACGAGGTTCAGTTGACGGATGCCCTTAACAAGCTCAATCAGACCCAGCGAGTGCTAGCGGTTCAGTGCCAAGGCAACCGACATGATGTCGGCAACAAAATGGGTTACATGCGCTATATGGTTGAATATGGTCTAAACCATCCTGAAACGGAATTAGGTTTAAAGGCCTACATCAAGCGTTTGGCAATAGAACTAGATAAATGATAACAAAGGCTGGGATAAGAGTCCCGGCCTTTTTTTTTGATGTCAGTGCGATGAATGTGACTAGCCCCTCGTTGAAAGGGTTTGTAGTTTATGATATTATTGCTAAACATTTTGCGCAGTTTCTTTCGTCTTCTAGATGAAAAACAATAAGCATCAATTTTCATTGTGAAAAGCATAGAATTTTTAGGTAAGAGGTGCTATAATGGTTTAATGTTGTTAGTAAGCCTTTGGCTGTCCCTGTAAGGAGGGTACCCTGTTGTGACCACGAAAGATCGTGATTTGAAAAAATTTTTAATATGTATGGTTGACTTAATGGGTGTCATATTAGTTGGCCTATTTTTAACCCAAAGTAGCTCGCCTCGATTCCATATTGATATAGAAGATGTTAATACCATGCTGCTGATTCATATAGCGGCTTTTTATGTGTCAAGCCAGTTTAACTCCTTGTTTGATAGGGGTTATTTAGAGCAACTCAAATCAGTCATTATCTATTCTTTGTATTTTCTTGTTGGTATTACCATGATGGTCTTTATGTCAAAAAGTCATTTCTATATTCCCCGGACTGCATCCTTGGTTTTTGTCGCTTTGAATGGACTTTTGGTTTTTGCTATTCATTCGAGTATTAAGTACTATTACCAACACCTCTATCCAACTCTCAAATATTCACGTAAGGTTCTGTTAGTAACTACTTCCGATCGATTAGATATCATCGCTGAACGATTTAAAGTAAGTCAAGGTTGGGGTGGTCAGATTAGTGCGATTGCGCTACTAGATGATCCTCAAGAAATTGCTTTGCCTGATATTTTTAAAGGTAAGCATCTAGTCCTTGTCGATGAAATGGAATGCTATGCTAGGCAAAATGTTGTTGATGAGGTTTTCCTCAATTTGTCTCGTGATTTCGATGAGCAGATTTCAGACTACCTTTTGCTCTTCCAATCAATGGGAATTATAGTAAGCCTTAATATTTCGGCCTTTGAGATTCCTCTCAATTCGGATCGCCGAGTCCGCAAGTTAGGTAAATTTAGTGTCCTAACTTTCTCTACTAAATTCTATGATTATGAGTGGATGGTAATTAAGCGACTACTGGACATCCTAGGTGCCTTAGTTGGCCTTGTCCTGACCTTTTTAATAGGGTTAGTGCTAGTGCCTTTGATTAAGCTAGAATCCAAGGGCCCAGCTATCTTCGCTCAAAATCGTGTAGGCCGTAATGGACGAGTTTTCAAGTTCTATAAGTTCCGTTCCATGTACGCTGACGCTGAAGAGCGTAAGAAGGAATTAGAACAATACAATCAGATGAAGGGCCTCATGTTCAAATTAGAAGATGACCCACGTATTACAAAAATCGGTCGCTTTATTCGCCGGACCAGTTTAGATGAGCTGCCGCAGTTCTATAATGTTCTGATTGGTGACATGAGTCTAATCGGTACTCGACCGCCGACCGAGAGTGAGTTCAAGGCCTATTCTGCTGGCCACAAAAAACGCCTCAAGTTACGGCCCGGTATTACCGGCCTCTGGCAAGTAAGTGGACGTAGTGATATTACGGACTTTGAGGAAGTCGTGCGATTAGATGCCGAATATATCGATAACTGGTCCTTGTGGCTAGATGTCAAAATTCTCATTAAAACCATACAAATTGTCCTACTTGGTAAGGGTGCTCGCTAAGTTGCGAGAGGAAAAGATCGGCTTTTGCTGGTCTTTTTCTTTTAGAATAGATTATCAGTCAGATAACTCGTGTTCTTGCTAGGTTCATTTGACAAGATTATCTGGGAAGTTATCTATACAAAAATTTTCTCCCTTGCCCAACTTATGGTATAATAAGTCGAATACAAGAGAAAGGTGAGGAGAAGATGTTGGATTGGTTTCATCAATTCTTAGTGGATAAGCCTTTAGTTCGACTCCTGGATATTGCCATAGTCTGGTACATTATCTATCGTGTCTTACTCTATGCACGTAATACACGGGCAATGAACTTATTAAAAGGGGTAGGCATAATCTTAGCCGCTAAATTTATTGCCTCGGTTGTAGGCCTGCAGACCATCGATTGGTTGCTGCAACAAGTTATTTCTTGGGGTGTGGTGGCCGTGGTCATCCTCTTCCAACCAGAATTGCGCCGGGCCCTAGAGTCTATTGGACGAACCGTAAGCTCTCGCTCGCGCAAGGGATTAGAGCAAGATCCGACCGCTCGTTTGATTCAAGACTTAGACAAGAGTATTTGGTACATGTCGCGGCGGAAAATCGGGGCGCTGATTTCGATTGAACGAGAAAATAGCCTGAATGAATACATCCAAACGGGGATTCCCATGGATTCAGCTATTTCCCATCAGCTCTTAGTCAATATCTTCATTCCCAATACGCCACTCCATGATGGGGCCGTTATTATCGCGGACCATCGCGTGGCGGCTGCCGCCTGCTATCTGCCTTTGTCTGGTAGTCAGGCCATTCCTAAGGAATTAGGGACACGCCATCGGGCAGCGATTGGTCTATCAGAAGTAACAGACGCGGTCACCTTAATTGTCTCGGAAGAGACAGGTGGGGTCAGCTTGGCTATGAGAGACCATTTGCACCGGGATGTAGACCCTAAGGAGCTCAAGGAACTCCTAAAACGTTACTTAAGTAGAGACGACCAAGGCGATAACGCTGAGTCTAGTCGTAACCGCCTGGTTAATGATCTCTTGTCATTCTTTAACAAGCAGAAAGGTGGTGCCGCATGAAGAAGTTTTGGAATAGTCGTTGGTACGACAATAAATGGTTCTTGCGGATTGCTTCTCTAGTTTTTGCGGTCTTCCTCTATGGTATGGTACAGGCAAGTAGCCCCTCAGTGACTAGCCTATCTAATTTGCAGCAAGTAGTCAGTGTGGATACAACCGAAACCATCTCCAACGTCCCAGTCAAATTAGGTAAGCATGACGATGATATCTTTGTCAGCCAACTGCAAGAAACCGTGACCGTTACCCTAACGGGTCCTAAGAATATCGTCTCTTCGTTAGCCAGTGGCAATTTGGTTGTCCAAACCGAAGATCTAACCGGTATTGAGACAGGGCAACAAACCCTCAAATTAGAAATTCCTGGCTTGCCAGACAGTGTCAAATATCAGATTAATCCTTCGCGGGTAGTCGTTCAGGTCGCCAGACGTAAGACGGTGACCGTGCCTGTAGAATATGAAATCGAAGAAGGTACCATTGCCTCTGGTATGGAAGTTGGAAATGTGACGCTCAATCCAAGTCAAGTTGAGTTGACGGGCAATGAGGAAAATATCAATAAGGTGAAACGCGCCTACATCCGCATCAGCAATACTACTGCTCACAACCGGACCTTTACCGGTAAGTTCAAACTCCAGGTAGTGGATGCTGACAACAAACTCTTGGATGTTAATGCCAATGTTAGCGAAGTAGAAGCTCATGTGGAGCTTAACGCCCAACAGCGTAAGACGGTTAACTTAGTGGTGGCCGCGCAAGGCGAATCCAATAGCTATCGTTACCAATATCAACTGGTTGATGCTAGTCAAATTGCCCTTCAAGGATCGGCTTCCGTTCTAGAAAACATCCGCAATATTAAGGTCAATGTAGACGTCAGCAACCTGACCTCTAGTGCTACCCTCAAGGGTCAGTTAGAACTGCCAGAGGGTGTCACCGCCAATCTCTCAGGTCCCGTTTCAGTTGCTGTGACGGTCACCCCAAGCACAACGGATACCAGTGATACTACCAGTAGCACACCTGCCGCTAGTTCCAGCAGTGCGGTGGAAGAAGCCCCAACAACCCCCAATCAAAATGGTGGCAATGCCAACCCAGGTGTGACAGAAGAAAATAACGCCAATCCTGGCGGCCAAGATGTCGAATAAGTTTAAGACATCCTTAGATTAGTTGATAAGAAGGAGAACATAAACATAATGGGAAAATACTTTGGAACTGACGGCGTTCGCGGCGTCGCTAATACGGAATTAACACCGGAGTTAGCCTTTAAACTAGGCCGGTGCGGGGGTTACGTTTTAATGCAACATGCGCCTGAACAGGCGCATCCACGCGTCTTGGTGGCACGCGACACCCGGATTTCTGGCCAATTACTCGAGCAAGCTTTAGTAGCCGGCCTTTTATCAGTAGGGATTGAGGTTATGCAATTAGGGGTCATTTCGACGCCAGCAGTAGCCTACCTGACCCGCACTCAGAATGCGGCAGCAGGGGTTATGATTTCTGCTTCCCACAACCCAGCTTTGGATAATGGGATTAAATTCTTCGGTTCTGACGGTTTCAAACTTTCTGATCAACAGGAAGAAGAAATCGAAGCCTTAATTGATGCGCCAGAAGATACCTTGCCACGGCCAAGTACCGACGGTCTTGGGACCATTGATGAGTTCCCAGAAGGGGCCATCAAGTATTTGCAATTCTTGCAATCGACTATTTCTGGCGATTTGGAAGGAATTCGTGTCTGTATCGACGCAGCCAACGGGGCTACAGCGCCTCTTGTTAACCAACTCTTCGCTGATTTGGAAACTGACTTCTACACCATGGGTGACCGTCCTAACGGCATTAACATTAACGATGGCGTAGGTTCTACTCATCCAGAAGGCCTGCAAGCCTTCGTCAAAGAAAAAGGCGCCATGGTTGGTTTGGCCTTCGATGGGGATGGGGACCGCCTGATTGCAGTAGATGAGAATGGTGAATTGGTTGACGGGGACAAGATTATGTTTATCTGTGGCCAACACCTTAAATCTAAAGGTCGCCTAGAGAAAGACACCATCGTATCGACGGTTATGTCTAACATTGGCTTCCACAAGGCCATTGAAGAACATGGCATGGTCGCTCTGAAAGCCCAAGTGGGTGACCGTTACGTAGTAGAAGCCATGCGTGAAGGTGGCTATGTCCTTGGGGGCGAGCAATCTGGCCACATTGTCTTCCTTAACTTGAATACAACTGGGGATGGCCTCTTAAGTGCTGTGCAGCTCCTAGCTGTAATGAAGGAAACAGGCAAGAGTCTGTCTGAATTAGCGGCTCAAGTGACCATCTTCCCACAAAAACTAGTTAACATTCGCGTACGCGACAAGCATACGGTTATGGATGAACCTGCTGTTAAGGCAGTGATTGAAGCGGTTGAAGCTGAAATGAACGGTGACGGACGTATCTTGGTTCGTCCAAGTGGGACTGAGCCTCTCTTGCGGGTTATGGCTGAAGCCTCAACTGACGAGAAGGTTTCCCGCTATGTGGATACCATTGCCGATGTCATTCGTGCTGAGCGCGGAATCGAGTAAGTCAAGCATTAGGTTGGGACCTTAGGGTGCCAACCTTTCTTGTTATTGGCTAGCTCGATTGAAAATTCAGCGGATAAGGGCTATAATGTCCAATGACGATCATGCGATAGTAAAGTGCGGAAGGAGCCAATTATGACGGAGTTAAAAAGTAAGAAAGACCGGACTCAGGACTGGCTCCAAGCGCATTTGGGGCATCTAAGCTTACGCTGCCATCACTGCCATCAAGCTTTGAGCCTGGAGGGCTATAGTTTGGTTTGTCCTCAGGGACATCGGGTAGATAGCCATAAACAAGGCACCTATTTTTTGAGCAATAAGTCAGTCGATGACCATTATGACCGGCAACTTTTTCAAGCAAGACGACGCTTTATTCAAGAGTCTGCCTATTATGCTCCCTTGCAGGAACTGCTCAACCAATTAGTAAGCGACCATCAAGCCAATTTAGGGCAATCAGACTTACCTTATCGTATTCTAGATGCAGGCTCGGGCGAAGGGAGTCACTTGGCCTGGCTCTTAGATCAAGATTCTAAGCACCGAATTGGACTTGGTGTGGACTTAGCTCGAGCAGGTATTGCACTGGCCACTGATTTTAATGGGCAACAACTTAATCTAGTAGGGGACCTAGCTCAGTTACCAATTGGCGACCAGACAATCGATGGCCTGCTGTCCATTTTATCACCCTCCAACTATCAGGAGTTTGACCGTGTTCTGGCGCCGAGTGGGCGAGTCTTTAAGGTTATTCCAAATGCCGGATATTTGGCAGAAATCCGGCGGGCCTTAGGGCAAGAGACTGTCAAGCAAACTTACGACAACCAAGCAACGCGACAAGTCTTTGAAAGCCACTACCGCCATCATCAAGCCTATCCAGTGCAGGCAAAGCGCCTACTCACAGACCAAGCTAAGGCCGACTTGGTGGCGATGACACCTCTAACCTGGCACTTAGATGCAAGTCAGGCTAGCCAATTAGTGGAGTCTCTACCGGATGAATTCCTACTTGATGTGACGGTCTTAGTAGGCTGGAAGGAATAAGTATCAAATAAAGGTGCTAGGACCAAAATCCTAGCCCCTTTTTCTATGGTATTTAGCTTCATATTGCTTGCTGTTTAGTTAGGTTACTAGTAGCCTAAGGACCTTCAAATATGATAAAATGAAGGGTGTGAGTATCAGGAGGTGGGTTGCATGATCGCGGATGATTTTATCGATGATTGGCAATTATTTTTGGCACCCTATGAGCAGGCAGTGGATGAGCTTAAGCTCAAACTTAAAAACCTGCGCAAGGAGTTTCGTATCGAGCATCGTCGGGCGCCTATCGAGTTTGTGACGGGGCGGGTTAAGACGCGGGAGAGTATCTTAGAGAAAATGGAAGTACGCAAGATTGCGCCAGAAGATGTGCTAGTAGGGGTGCAGGATATTGCCGGTGTTCGGATCATGTGTCAGTTCGTAGAAGATATCTATGAGGTGGCTAATATCTTGAAGAATCGCCAGGACTTCAAGGTCCTCTTAATTCGCGATTATATCCAAAACCGTAAACCAAGTGGTTATCGCTCCTATCATATGGTCTTGGAATATCCTGTCCAGCTAGCCTCAGGTGAGGTAAAGCAACTCATTGTTGAAGTTCAGATTCGGACCTTGGCTATGAACTTCTGGGCAACCATTGAGCACTCGCTCAACTACAAATACCAAGGCGAATACCCACAAGAAATCTTAGAACGGCTAGAGCGCGCCTCCGAGGCAGCCTTTCGCCTGGACGAAGAGATGTCGGAGATTCGCGATGAGATTCGTGAAGCCCTCTTGCTCTTCGATAAACGCTAAGGAAGGACGGTTGACGGATGAAACAAGCAATCATGATTTATACCAATCAACAGCCCCAATCCTTAGAAATTGAGGCCAGTCTCAAGGATAAATTGGAGCTTGCAGGCTTCCGATTGGTGGAACCTGGCCAGGTGCCTGATTACCTTATTACCATTGGCGGTGATGGCACGCTCCTAGCGGCCTTCCACGATTATCAGGACTGGTTGGATTGTGTCATCTTTATCGGGATTCACACCGGCCATCTGGGTTTCTATGCCGATTGGCTACCGCATGAATTAGATGAGCTGGTAGATAGTTTAGCTCGTTCTGGCGGGCAAGGCCATGTTAGCTATCCTTTACTTAAGGTAGAGGCTGCTTGCAAAGATGGCAAAATTCATGAGTGGCTGGCCCTCAATGAATGTTCCTTGCGGACTATGGCTGGCACCATGGTGGCCGAGATTCAGATTAACGAGAAGTTCTTTGCGACCTTCCGTGGTGATGGTCTCTGTATCGCGACGCCAACCGGATCCACCGGCCTTAACAAGTCACTGGGTGGGGCCGTCATGCATCCTCGTGTGGATGCCTTACAATTAACTGAGATGGCCGCCCTTAACAACCGGGTCTATCGAACCTTGGGCGCTCCTATGATTATTCCACGCGATGAATACCTAACCTTGGTTATCCAAGAAGAAGCTCAGACCATGCTCATGATTGACCATCTCACTTGCGAGACTAAGGGCATCCAGTCAGTCAAATTCCAGTTGGCTGATACACGGATTAAGTTTGCCAGCTTCCGCCATACCCATTTCTGGGACCGCGTAGAGAATTCCTTTATCGGCCATAAGCAGGAACGGGATGCAAAAATCAAACACTAACAAGTCAGTAAAATAGGAAAAGAGGGAAACACATGCGTTTTAACCTACAAGCAGTCATCAAATTCAGTCTTTTAGGACTAACAAGCTTGAGCCTAGCAGCTTGTAATTTAGGACCAGAGGCGAGTCAGCCTTCAAACAGCTCCGTGGCTAATGTGCCGGTTTCAGAAGTTGATCAAAAGGTCGAGATTCCTGAAGATACTAATATCGCGACCATGTCTGAATCTGATAAGGCGAGTTTTTACGCTAGTTTAGATCAAATTACCTTAGATACGAGTGAGGGACATAAGGCCTCCGATTATTCCAACTTTAAGGAGATTATAAGCGAACAGGATTATAACGACTTAATTTTGTCAACGGCAGATGGGGCTAAGGTTATCTATCTGGGCTTTGACGAGTGTCCTTACTGCCACGCCTTCTCTCCTAAGTTAAACCAACTGGCAAAGGAAAAGGGCGTGACCGTTTATTACTACAATACGCGTAAACACGCTAATGACAGTAACTTCGAATCTGCTATGCAAGTCTATGGTGTGAATAAAGTGCCTAATGCCTTTATTGTTAAAGGGGGCAAGCCAGGAATCAATGTTAACCACGCTAGTAAGATGGCGGAGCTAGAAGCTTTTATCAATGAGGCGGCGAAATAAGCGTGGTTCAGTTTCAATGGCACTATGAGGGGGACCATCCAGTACGGATTAAGGACTACCTTAAGCATCTGGGCATCCCTCGCAAGTTCGTATCACATGTCAAATTCGAAGGCGGTAACATCTTACTGAACGAACAAGAAGTTAATGTCCTTGCTAAATTAGAGGCGGGCGATGTCCTGACCTTGGTAGCGGCCGACGAGGGAACCCATGAGACGGTGCCACCTTCACATGTTCCCATCCAGGTCATCTACGAAGATCGGGACCTACTGATTGTCAATAAGCCGACAGACGTTGTCTCCATCCCTTCCAAACGGATTCCGGATTCCGCCATGGCCAATCGGGTTAAGGGCTATTATCAGCGCCAAGGCTACGCAGACCAGGTCATCCATATTGTCACCCGCTTGGATCGCCAGACCACCGGCCTCATGTTGATAGCTAAGCATCGTTTGGCTCACGCCATGTTGGATAAGCAGGTCCAAGGTGGGCAAGTTGAGAAATATTATTTGGCCATTTCGACAAAATCAGACTGGCCGGCTCACGGCGTCATTGATCGCCCTATTGCGCGCACAGAAGATTCGATTATCACGCGTCGGGTCCATGAAAGTGGCCAGCGGGCAGTCACCGAATATTGGCTTAAGCAAGGTTTTGCTGACAGCAGTCTACTCAAGCTTCGCCTTCACACCGGTCGTACCCACCAGATTCGGGTTCATATGCAGGATGCAGGTGGGGTCCTAGTCGGAGATGACCTCTATGGTGGCCCGCATTTGGAAGCGATTAGTCGCCAGGCCCTACACTGCGGTGAACTACGTCTCACCCAGCCTTTCACTGGCCAGCGCCTAGTCCTATCGGCCCCTCTACCTGAGGATATGGCTGCTTGGCTAGCCAAGAGGGAAAGTAACTTATAACAAAAAGAGAGCTCGATCATTGACGAATCGAGCTCTTTTCTTATAGAAAAAGGTTGGAGTTAACTTCAACCTTACTTAGTGTATACGGTAGCTTCGAATGCGGTAGCCACGTCGCTCTAATTGCTTGACCAATTGATTAAACTCAACGGGGTCCAGACTGCTTGGCAGAACATAGAGAATCTGGCCCTTGGTATCCATATCGGTTTTCTCCAGGGTGGTAGCAGAGATAATGTCGCTAAAGCGATTGATTAACTTGCTGACTTGAGCCAGTTCCCCACGGCTCCCCAAGGTCTCAACCGATAGGGCAAAGCCTGCATTCGGCATGGCCCAGGCTTGAGCTAGCCACTGCAACATGGTGTTATGGCGAATAATACCGCTGAAGCGATTGTCACGATCCAGAACAGCTACATAAGGTAGGTCATTGAGGGTAAAGACCAGGTGATAGAAGGAGTCCTGCTCGTGCACTACGCGAGTCGTGTTTTTGAGGAAGTGGGTGACCGGCAGGTGACTCAAATCCTCATCAGGATGATGGTAGGCATACTGATAGATATGATAACGATAGAGATTACCGCGGTAGAGGGTCTGGGTGGCGTCTAGGACGGGGACACAGCGTAGCCCCTGATCTTCTAATAAATCCAAGGCGCTAGCGCAGTTATCAGCTTCGGTTAGATAGGTGATCTGCTGTTTAGGGACGACTAGTTGTTCAATCATGGCGGCACTCCTTTCTGGGTAACTTTTGCCCCCTAAAATGGGGCCCAATCTCATATAGTGTATCAAAAATAAGGACAAAACACAATGTTTTCTCATGGATATCTCATATAATATTAA
>CAUUNL010000018.1:0-26840 GCA_963546405.1 Abiotrophia defectiva
ATTATCAATAAATAAAAGGAGGTGACCCAAAATGGAATATGTAACTGATGTCGCTAAAGAACTCGAACAAGTTGTTGCCCAACTTAAGAACAAGCACATTCGGATGACGCCGCAACGTCGCGCCATTCTATCCTATATGATTCAAACGCACAATCACCCTACCGTGGAAGAAATCTACCATGATCTCTTACCTGACTGGCCAAGCCTTAGTCTTGCGACCATCTATAATAACCTGTCTTTCCTAGTCAAAGAAGGTTATGTCAATGAGATGAAATTCTCTGATGTCACCAGTCGTTATGACTACATGGGCCTAAATGGCTACAACCATCAGCACATTATCTGTGAACGCTGTGGGAAAATTGCGGACTTCGCGATGACTAAGTTCCCAGATCCAACCGAAGACGTCCATAAACAAACCGGCTATACAACCAACCGGACTAAAGTCGAAGTTTACGGTGTCTGCCCAGACTGCCAAGGTCGCATCCGCGCCTGGTAATCACCTAGATAAAAAATGGCGAGGAGTCAGTCCTCGCCATTTTTATATGAATAAAGCCAAAGGCAAGGGGCATTCCCCTGCCTTTTTTGTCTTATGTTACCAAGTCATACGGGACCGCGACATGGTCCGTAGGGCGCGGTTGTAGTTGACGGCTGGTTTGAAGCCACTTTGGTCAGTTGGCAGCGGATTGAGTCTTGCTTCCTCCAACTCTGGTAGACTGTCGACACGGCCTGACAGATAATCCTTCAAGCGGGAAATGACCGCTTGCGTCCGGGTCATCAGCCCACCAATCCGATATTCTAAGATTTCCAAGCCAAATGGGTTGGCTTCTTGTAGCCAGACTTGTCGACGACTTTGCAGGACGCGGTCATAGTCCGCAATCAGTTGTGGCAAGCGACCGTGAACGAGGTCGGCTAGCGTCTGACGGTCGTGGGCATGATAGGCCTGCCAGATTAAGTAAGGCAGGTTCCATTTGTTAGCCAAGCAGAGGGCATAGTCGCTATAGAACTGGTTAACAGCTGGGTTGCCACCCTCCATAGCGTCGAAGTCAACGGCTAATTTGGCCATACGAGCCCCATAGTCCACATCCATGGACTCAATTTGCGGCATAAACATCGGTAGTAGCAAATCTTGATAGAAGAAGTATTTAGAAGGCGTCACATCAATGCCTGCTAATTGATCCCATTCTGGCAACAAGTCTAATTCCCCTTGCTTGAGCCAGTCGGATAGGGATAAGCCGGTGAAGAAGCTCAGCCATTGGCTAAACTCCTCTTCTACATAATCAGCATGGCTGTCTAGGTAGGAATAGAGGACGAGGCCGAAGACGGCCACTTCAAATGGTGACTCAGAGCTATCATCGCCCCAGGCGGTCGCTATAACTTCTTGGATACCGGTTTGGCGGGCGGCTTCTAGGCCGGCCAGGCTAGCCACCAAGGTCTTACGGTGGTGCGGTGTATAACCGGTCCAACGCCAAGCCCCACCAGCAAAGCTGACTTGAGCCCCTAAACTACGACGTTGGGCGATTTTATCCAAGTAAGCTTGGGTATTATGTTGGTAGTAATCCCAGTACATGAGGCTGATGCCCTCAGGAATGGCGATTTTCTCGCCTTCTCCCACTTGGTTATACCAGGAGAAGAACATGTCATCCCAAATGATTGGTTCCAGGTCATAGCGGTCACAGAGGGCCTTCATGCGGGCTAGGTGGTCCAACATAATGTCAGTCTTAGCTCGCAAGCCCACTTGATCCAGATAATGGCCCCGCCCTAGGTCATAGGCTTCATCCATGCCTAAGTGAATGCGCTTGGTTGTAAAGCAAGAAGAGAGGGAGGCCAACATTTGGTCGATTAAGGTATAGGTCTCTTCCCGCCCTACGTGGAGGACGTCCGCCAAGTCTGCATATTGACTGTTAATATGCTCCCATTGGAAGAACTGATTGAGGTGGGCCAAGGTCTGCACACAAGGCACCAATTCAATCCCCAAGTCCTGGGCGTAAGCATCCAATTCCCGCAAATCGGCCTGGCTATAGCGCCCTCGGAAGGCCCCAAAATAAGGTTGCTCCGGAATTTCATAGACATCTTCCATATAGAGCATATACCAACTGTGCCCTAAGACGGCCAAGCGTCTTAAGAGGGACTTAACATAGTCCACCTTGGCAACGGCATTGCGGGAGTTATCCAGCATGAGGCCATTGCGGCTGAAGCTAATAGGCTGACTAAAGCTGCTGGCCTGGCCGGCTTGCTGGCGCATATTCCAGAGGGCCAAGCCATGGAAGAAATGCGGTAGGTCAGGCGCCACAATGAGGACGCCCTCTCCTTGGTCGGCTACTTCTAACTTACCCGCTGGGCCCGCTTGATAGTCAACCAGGCGGCCATCAGGCGCTAGGGATAGGTCTAATTCTGCTGCTAGACGCTCAACCTTGTCACGCAAGGCTGCATCTTCAATCCAAATCTTAGTCATAATACTTACCCTTTCTTAAGGCGATAGGTCTTGATTTCATAAGGGGCAATCAGCGAAGAAGTCTCCTCTAGGTCCTCTTCTAAGAGGTTGACCGATTGCAAGTGGCTAGGTAGATAAGGCGCTAGGTCTAGCGTCTCTGAGGCATGGCTGACCAAGCGGAGAATCCAGTCTTGGCTATCGTGGGCCTGCTTGAAGGCCGTCACTTCGATGCCTCTTGGCAGGTCATTGACCTTGACTGGGCTATCTTGCCAGTCAGCTAAATCCTGACCTAGGCTAGCTTGCTTGACCAAGAGTGGGATGAAGATGGAAGACCCGGCCGCAAAGCTTTGGCTTAACTGATCTTGGCCTTGCCAGAATTGGAGGTAGGCACTGGCTTCGTAATCGCCCAGACATTGGGCTTCTGGTGTTGGGAAGTAACCCCAGTCCCCTAATTCGCCGGTGCAACGCAAGCAGGTCAGATAGAGATAAGTCGCCTGATCGTCGACGGTCACTTCATATTCAGGTAGCCCCTGTACGCTCACGGTCAAACCTTGACTCTCCCCAATGGCCACATTGCGGTGCAAGGCTTGCGGGTTGCTTGGGTTACGCCATTCAGGCGCCACATGGTTAGAGCGCCAGAGCCATTCATAGGCCGAGTCGACAAAGTGGCGGTCTGTGCGCTCAGGCAGCTTGAAGCCTAGGCGTACCCGATGATCCAAGACCTCATTGTGCCCTTCTAGGCGGATGGCTAGGCCCCGTGATTGAGGGGTGAGGCTGTAAGTCACGAAGATTTCAACCGGTACTGTCTCGTCAGCCCGACCAATTTGGCGTTCGACCACATCAATGACTTGTTTTTGTGCCTCTAGTAAGGCATAGTCAGCCGAAATTGGCACTTGAAGTTGATAGCCTAGGACCAGATGATCAGCCAAGCCATCATGGATGACCCGGGTGCTAATCAGAGCATCGGCTTGGGTCAGGCGTTGGCCTAAGGATTCGCGGAAAATATACTCATTGCCCACATCCCCAGTCTCTTCTAAGAGCCCTTGGTCTTCATAGACCTGGCCGGTCACCTTATCGGTGATGGTAACAGAGCCGTTGGCTGCAAGGGCCACTTTGAGGTAGTCATTCTCGATGAACTCCTTGTCTTGAGCCCCACCTTCTAGTTCCAGGTCCTCTGTCTTAGGCACCAAATAGTACTCAGCCAAGGACATGGCAGGCACGGTGGCTAGCCATTCTACTTCTAATTCACGTGCGAAGTAGGCCCGGCGGAAGCGGTCATCTGGTAGGTCATAGTCGAAGTTAGCCCCTAGGTCCACAATGGTGGCAGGCACGACTTGGCCTTGACCATCCACTAATTGGTAGTCTTCAATGGCTAATTCCGCCATGCGTTTGTAGGCTTCCTTAACCGGATATTGACTGAAGAAGGCACGGTCTAGGACTACTTTGCTGACTAGGCGACCTTCCTTGAGGCAATTGCTTGGGTTCCAGACCTGCAAGACATAAGGCTGGTCTGGCAAACGATTTGGCGCCTTGACCTGCTGGGCCAAGAAGTCTAGGATGCCTCGCGCTAGGGTCTGGCTAGCCGCCTCGACGGCTTCAAAACGTGACACCATGCCCCGGTGAACTTCGTCGATACTACAGCCACAAATGCTGTCATGAGGATAGTTCTGCAGGAGGGTCTTCCAGATAAAGTCTATTTTATCGCTTGGATAGACGTAGCCATAGCGGGTAGCTAAGGTAGCCAAAGGCTCTAGAACTTGCTCCAAGTAGTCAGACAGACGGGCTGAATACTGCTTGAGGTAGAGACGGGAAGAAGCGGTATTGGCCAAAGTATACCAGCCATCCGTTGCTTGCGAACGTAGTTCCCCTTCCACCACACTTAATTGTGGTTGATTGCTTGCTAGACTCGCTTCTAGGGCTTCTTGATAGAGGGTAAAATTGGAGTGGATGAATTCATAGTCTGGGTAGAGCTGGTTGGCCAAGGCAATGGCTTTGGATAAGTCAGCCTGGGCAGGTTGATGGTCGCAGCCGTTGAGCATGAGCAACTGGTCAGAGACCGCATAGCGCTCTGCATCAGCTAATTTCTTGTCCCAGAAGACTTTGGCTTGCTCAGGCTCAGCTGGGATTTCATTGCCGTTACTATACCAGTTTGCGAAGAGAATCCCCAGGACATCAGAGCCATCCGGGCTCTTCCAAGTCAGCTCTGAGAAGGCTGACTTGAAGCTGCCTTCTTCAAAGGTCTGGTTGTCAAAGCCAGTTGGTTTGACCCCGCGACCAAAGGCCGTTACAGACATGCCCATGCCACGCGTGATTTGCGGGGTTTGGCCGGTGAGACCGAAGGTGTCCGGGTAGTAACCTAATTGTTCGCCCTTAACCCCCCAGCGTTTGAGATCTTGATAACCAATCAGACCGTTACGAACCGTTGCCTCACCACTAATCAGGAAGGCATCCTGCAAGATATAGAAGGGCCCAATCCGTAATTTGCCGGACTGAACGGCCGCCTTAAGGCGCGCTTCTTGATGGGGACGAATTTGGAGGTAGTCGTCCAAGGTGATGGTCTGGCCATCCAGATGGAAGTAACGATAGTCTGGATCGGTGTCGAATAGGTCTAGAACTTGATCAATCAAGTCGACTAAACGTAGGTGGTGTTCTTCAAAGGGTAGGTACCATTCCCGATCCCAGTGGGAGTGGGAAATGATATGAACGGTTTTCTTGCTCATTTTATTGCCTCATGTCTTTCTAGCGTTTAACGCGAATATCGAAGTAGTCTAAGAGAAGTTCACAGAACATCATATTAGACCAGGAGAACCACTCCCGGGTGTAACGACTGTCATCGTCGACGTGGAAGGATTCGTGCATTTGGTTGGTGCCGGCGTCCGTATTGACCAGCAAGTCTAAAATCCGAGCCTTCTCCGCCTTATGGCTGGTGGTTAAGCCTTCCATAGAGAGGGAAATCGGCCAGATATATTGATCCCAGGTATGAGAGGAACCCAGGCCACTGGCTAATTTGCCACTGTAGTAGTAAGGGTTCTCTGGCGACAGAACGGTCTGGCGTGTGGCCACATAGATCGGATCATCTTCTGAACAGAAGCCTAGATAAGGCAGGGAAAGTAGGTTTGGCACATTGCCATCATCCATGATGCTAGCATTGCCTAAACCATCCACTTCATAAGCATAGACTGCTTGACCTTGGGCGTTTTGAATGATCGCATAGCGCTCAATACCGGCCTGGATTTGATCCTTAAGGGTGGCGGCTAGCTCGATCTCTTCTTGAGTCAAGCCCAAGTATGGCGCCAATTCTGCCACATAGCCCAAGACCACGCTGGCAAATTGGTTGGATGGCACCAGGTAGTGGTAGGTGCAACGGTCATCACTTGGCCGGAAGCCAGACCAGGTCATGCCGGTGTAACCAACGGGTGAGCCCTTGCCATCAAAAGGCAGGGTGTCTTCTTGGCGGTCGGTGTCACGCACAAAGCGATAAGGACTAGACCCTTCATGGTCTTGCTCCGTGCGCCAGAGGTCTAGAATGGTCACCAGACCCTTGCGCACGGTCTCTGTTAAGTGGTCGGTCCGGCCGCTATTGACATAGAGTAAGTAAGCTAATTGAATGGCATAGGCCAGGCTATCGATTTCGTATTTGCGCTCCCAAATCCAGTCATTCATTTGCGTGTGGTCGGTCACCCCGTGGCCTTGGCCATTTGGCTCCTTGTTGAAGGCATTGGTGTAAGGGTCAATCAAGATATAGCCAAATTGGCGCTCGACCAAACCGGCAATCATGTCGTAGATGTCCTCATGCTCCTTAGCTAAGACAAGGTAAGGTCGTACTTGTGCGGTCGAGTCACGTAGCCACATAGCCGGGATATCCCCGGTCACCACGAAGGTGGTGCCATCTTCTAGACGTTCGATGGTGGTCTCTAGGGTATTTAAGAAACATTCATGAAAGACCTCAGCCCAACGGGGATTGACCGCCCGGGCTTGATCACAAATCTTTTCCATATATTTTTTTAATTCAGTTGATACTGGCATTGCCATTTTTCTTCCTCCTCATCACGAATCGAGTCTCCTCTATCCTCTATTATTGCTAAGCGCTTACTCTAAATCAAGTCTTGTCACAGACTTCTCTATTTTTTGCTAAAACAACTATAATTTGTTAATATATGCCCCTCAGAAAAACAGCAAAAAACCCCGCGAAAGCCTTTACTTTGTGCTATACTAACATTAGCACTTAATAAGGAGGTTCCCATGGCTGATTCCATTCTTCCATCTTTCCTGCGGCCTAACAAGAAGTCTAGTCTCTTAGTGCTGGCCCTCTATACCTTTATATTTAGCTTCTTGATGCCAGACGCCGGAAGCCTCTGGTCTGATTACGGCCAAATTTTAAGTAAACAAACCTACCTAATGACGGACTTTACGGCCATGGGGATGGCGGCTACCTTCTTCAATGTGGCCTGCCATTTTGTTATTGCCTACATCCTGGTCTACACCAACACCCGGTCACGTCTCAACGGTCTGCAAGTGGCAGCCGCCGGTATCTTTGCTGGTCATGCCCTCTTCGGCACCCATATCTTGAATATTCTGCCGATTTTTTATGGAGTCTACCTCTATAGTCGCTGGACCGGCCAATCCTTCGGGTCCTTGACCACGGTCAGCCTCTTCGCCACTTCGGCGGCGCCTTTTATCTCCTTCTGGGCCATCGCACCTGGCTTATCCTGGTGGTCGATAATTTTGGCAGCCCTGATTGGGACTGGCGTTGGCTTCATCTCGGCGCCTTTGGCTGAGCAATACCTCAAGTTCCACCAAGGCTTTAACCTTTATAACTTTGGCTTCGCCATGGGCATTATTGCCATGTTCGGGACTATTAGCTTCCGCTACTTCAAACTAGAGGCGCCTAGCCTCAGCATCCTCAACCAAGAGCATCATGGCCTCTTAGTCCTCTATTTGCTGGGTATCTTGTTAGGGCTCTTTGGCCTAGCAGCCTTCAAGCGAACAGAAGTCAAAGCCAACTACGGCAAACTCTTGCGCCGGGCCGGGCGGACACCGGATGACTTCCTAGCTCACTTCGGCTTCGGGACGGCCGCCTTCAATATGGCCCTTAACGGCAGCCTCTACTTGCTACTGGCCCTGGCCTTGGGTGTCCAATTGAATGGGCCTATCCTGGGCGGTATCCTAGGGGTCATGGGCTTCTCCGCCTTCGGTAAGCATCCGCGTAACTGCCTACCTATCTCAGCCGGCATTCTGCTAGCTGCCTTATTACTAGGCCAGGATCCCGCCCAATCCTCGGTTTGGGTACCAATCTTATTCGGGACCACTCTAGCCCCAATTGCTGGACATTATGGCATCATTTATGGTGCAGTCGCAGGCTTTTTGCATTATAATGTAGTAAGTATGGTCTTTAGTTTACATGCAGGCATGAGCCTCTATAACAACGGCTTTGCGGGTGGCTTTGTCGCCGCCTTTCTGGTACCCATCTATGATACCCTGCGCAGTAACCATCACGCCTATGATGATTAGAAGGAGCCCCCTATGAATATCGAAAAACACAAAGCAACGCGTATTATGAAGGAGATTGTCTCCTATTTCTTAGACAATGGCCTTAATGATTTTAACCTGGACTTTAAGGCTAGCAACCAAGTGGTTGAAATGACCGTCCAAGCGCCCTGCCAGGCCGAACCTGCTAGCTTCCAAGAGCTACTCAAGGATCTGCAAAGTCCACGGGAGATTGAAGTGGACGAATACTTCAACGCCCTCTTGGGTAGTCACTGCTCCGGCCATGACTACAGCTTCCTGGGCAAGGCTATTGACGAAGCCCAGGGTGGCTTCCAAGACGGCGTCTTGACTCTTACCATCAGACGTTACAAAATCAAATAAATTAGTCACTAGTAGAAAGGATTGTTTCCCCCATGGATTTTCTCCGCATGCCAGCTTATCAACTCTTCTTACACCCCATTACGGGTGGTGCCATCTGGGGCTATGTGCTCGCCCTGATTTATCTGCGCTATGTCCGCCGCTTCCCTCAGTACAAGGCTCACTTCTACGGTGCCTTGGCTGTCTTGATTTATGTGGCACCCCTCTTCTTAACCCAGCACATCACCTTCACTCATGGTGTGTCTTGCGGATTGGCCTATATCTTGACCCGTCTCTATGACTATGACCGGTCACAAGTTGCTAACTAAGTAAGATAAGAGCCCCCTTGAGGGGCTCTTTTTTTGTGGCCAGCCATATAAGATTTGAGGTAAAAATATTTTGGGGCATTTTAGCCTTCGCTTTATATTTTTGGGATGGCTTTTGGTAGACCAGCCATAGTAGGAACCACTATAAATTTCTTGATTTTCAGTTTTTTGATGCGAGTTGTGGTTAACCACAACTCGATGCCAAATATTGATTAGCAAGATTATTTTGTTTTAGGGTTGGCGCCTAGTAGTTCTGAGCATCTTTGGTCTTTGAGTCTAAAGTAGCTATCTGGCAGCGCCAGTCTTTTGCCTCGATAGGCTATTTTCCGCAAAAATTATTTTAGGCATTTTAAATTCCTTCCCATATTATTTCTATGAACGTTGATATCATAGTAACAACAGGCTACACAATCACTTTCTTGCTTTTCAGTATTTTTATGCGAGTTCGGGTTAACCCGAACTCGACGTAACATATTGAAAAGCAAGATAATTAAATTCTCGGCCTTTGTGACGTGAACTCGTGATCGTCTTTCGGCATTAACACCTAAAGTGGGCATTTGGAGCTGGACCGGCTCTAGCCTGGCCAGGCCAGTCTTCCGCCTCGATAGGCTATCAATCCCTAGGTCACTTCGTTCCCAGGGCTTTGATACGCCTATCGTCCTTTGAGCTCCAAATGCCCGCTTTAGGTCATGCCTTCGGACGATCACTAACTAGCAACATTCAATTCATTGCTAATTGACTAGCTTTCTATCTTATAGTTCCAATCATTATGCAGAATCCTAGATAGAAAAGCATAGAACCTCTCTTAATTAGGCTCTATGCTTTTTCTTGTAATCTATTGAAAAATCCTGACCCAAAGGGCGCGCATTACTAGTTTTTAATTTCCGATACTGAAGAGGTGTACAACCAAACTGCTGTTTAAAGCTACGGTGGAAATGCCCCAAATCGCGGTAACCAACTTCTGTCATAATCTGTCCGATGGCTAAGGGACTATGAACTAAAAGTTCGCAGGTGCGCTCAAAGCGCAGTTGGCGGATTTTATCTGAAAAAGTAGTCTTAAGAAGTTGTTGGCACAACTTGGAGAAGTAGGTCGGATGATAGCCAAAATTTTGGGCCATAGACTCTATCGTGATATCTTGCATATGTTCTTCCATATACTTGAGAAAGGCGCCCGCCAGGCGATGTGGCATCATGGTTGAATCTGAGATAGAGAGAATCTCCTGATGGACCTGATGCAATTGATGGAAAAGTACTAGCAACAAGTGGTAGACCACCACCCCCTGGCTGTCTCCTTCTTGTTGGGCCTCTTCCATCAGTAGCGCCACAGTTTTCTGTAGCTTAGGCTGATTAGACGACCGGAAAAAGAGTGAGTCTTCTTGTTCAGGCTCTAGCTGAAAGAAATCATAAAATATCGGCAACTGATAAAAAGGGGTTTGCAGGTATTGGTGGCAATAAGCGGTCGAAAGCGCCAGGCAGCTTACTGACGCTGACTGATTAACTAAAAACTGCAGCGATTGGTGGCCATGAACTAAACAGAAATCTCCTGCTTGGGCATGAATATACTGCTCTCCCACCACAAGGGATAAGTCATCGTGACAAATTATCAACAAATAGTCCATAGCATTCACAAACGTATCATCCGCTTTCAATTGTAAATAATGATAGCGATAGCTTTCCATGCCCTTCACCCTCCTCTAGCTCACAAAGATTGTTTTAACCACATAAAATACGGGGTTTAGTTCACTACGCGCCTAGTTTAACACTATGATACACTGATTGCAAATACAACTGCACGGCGCCCTAGCTTGCTACACTAGTGGCTGAGCGTCACAACTTAGGAGGTATCATTTATGTCTAAACCCTTATCCAAGCTCCGACGCACCTTCTTTCTGGTGCTAGCGCTCCTGACCTTAGCCTTAGCTCCGCTGGCTCAACCAGTCCTGTCAGCACTGGCTGCTAACGAGGATATTTCCGGGACCTTCGAAGGAACGGCCACTGGTTTTTCAGGTGGCGAGATGAAGGTCCAAGTCACTCTCGACAAGGGCAAAATCACCGACATCAAAGTTATTAGTAACTCTGAGACTCAAGGGGTCGGGGCAGATGCAGCCCCTCAACTGGCCCAAGACATCGTCAAGTATCAGTCCATGGCAATCGACACTGTCTCTGGGGCATCTTCTTCCACTGCCGCACTTAAGTCCGCAGTAGAAGCAGCCCTCAAATCAGCAGGGGCCGATGTCAGCGCCTATCAACAAGCCGTAGACACCGCCCAAGACGAAGAACTGACGGCAGACTTAGTCGTAGTCGGAACCGGTGGCGCCGGGACAGCCGCTGCATTGGTAGCAGCTCAGGCAGGTAAATCCGTCGTTATCGTCGAAAAGAACAACTATGTCGGTGGGAATACTAAGCTGTCTTCTGGCTTTTTCGCCATCGGCAGTAAGTTTCAAAAGGAAAAGGGAATCGATGTGAGCGTTGATGAAGCGGTCAAGCAACTGCTAGAATTCAATCATTACCTATCCAACGGCCCTCTCACCCGTGCTGTCGTTGAAAAATCGGCCGAAACCGTTGAATGGCTAGACTCCCTCGGCATGGAAGTCTATCTGCAAGAAGGAACGACCCAATTCGCCCATGAAGGCGACAACTACAAGGCCCAATCCTACCATAAGTATAAAGACACTAGCGCAGGCTTCGATAAACTTTATGCCAAACTGCAAGAACTCGGCGCTACCCTCAAGCTCAATACTACCATGGAAGAATTAATTGAAGAAGATGGTGTCGTCAAAGGCATTGTCGCCAAGAAGTCTAGTGGCGGGACCCTGACTGTCCGGGCTAAAGCTACTATTGTAGCAACTGGTGGTTATGGCGCTAACCAAGAGAAGATTGCTCAAGTCAGCCGTCACGCGCAACTTAATTCCCTCGGAACACCAAACCGTGGCGAGGGCCTTGCTGCTATGGAAGCTAAGGGGGCGGTCGATGTCGACTCCACCCCACTTCTCCATGCAGCCCAATTAGCCGAATCTAAGGTCGCACAAGCTTCTTCCGATGCTCACATGGCTGGATTCTCCTCTAGCCCTCTCACCCAACTCCTCATGTCCCCACTACTTTGGGTAGATCCTTCCGGGACCCGCTTTACTAATGAAGACGTAGTCTACGACACTGCCTTCTGGGCCAACGCAGCCTACTCTATTGGTGGTAAATACTACTTCATCGTTGATAAGGCAACCCTAGAAGCCTATACCGCAGGGACAGACATGTTGATTTCCAAAGCCGGTCCTGGGGCTAACATGGACAAGGGGGACTTCGTTCAATTAGCTGATGAAGCTGTCGCGGGAGGAACTGCCTTCAAAGGCGAAACCCTAGAAGAATTAGCCAAATCTGCTGGTATGGATGCCAAGGAATTGGAAGCTAGCGTGACACGCTACAACCAGATGGTAGAGGCCAAGTCCGATACCGACTATGCTAAATCTGCTGACTCCCTTAAATACACTGTTAAAGACGGCCCATTCTATGCCTTTGATACTCGTGCAGTCTATCTCGGAACTATCGGTGGTGTGCGGGTCAACGAGCACCTTCAAGTCCTCAATCAAGAAGGCAAGGTTATTCCAGGACTCTATACTGGTGGTACCAACGCTGGTGGCTACTATGAAGGAGCTGGCTACCCGCCATATGAAGGCCTTGCGTCTGGCTTTACCTGGACTTCTGGTCGTATTGCAGGTGAATCCATCCTAAAATACTTAGACTCTCTTGGAGAATAATCAAGTAGCAGAGAGTGGGAAGGCGACTTCCTGCTCTCTATTCTTTTGTCCCAAACATAAGCCTTGTCTCCACAAAAAATACTCGAGCCACTTTAAGTTTCTCCTCGTTTTCTACACTCTCCTCTTGATATAAAGGCAATAAGGTATTGCCCTATGACTTTCTTGCTTTTCAAGATTGTCTACCCAGTTCGGGTTAACCCGAACTGGGCCTAAAATATTGAAGAACAAGATGACGATAACTCGCCCTCCGGTCTCCGAGAATGCGTCCCTTTTCTTTTCTTGAAGGTCCTGAATCTTCAAGGTATAATGATAGAGACACTGATAGAAAGGAATCGCCTGCTATGATTCTACTACAAGCCAATGACCTGGCTCGGCGCTTTGCCGATGACACCCTCTATGAAGGGGTCTCCTTCAATATCCAAACTCAAGACCGTATTGCCCTGGTGGGCCGTAACGGGGCCGGCAAGTCCACCTTGATTAAGCAAATCATGGGCGAGGAGCCGATCTCGGACGGTTCCATCACCAAGGCCAAAGGTCTCAAAATCGGCTATTTGGCCCAACATGTTCGGACCGACTGGAACGACAGCCTGTCCATCTGGGATACCATGCTGGCGGTCTTCCAGGAGACACTGGCCCTGCGCCAGACGGCTGAAGAAGCCGCCATGCGACTAGCCGAGTTGTCAGACGACACTCAGGCGCCAGCCTATCAGGCGGCCTTGGAGCGCTACGACCAACTCCAGGAAGCCCTAACCCAACGCAATGCCTATGCCATTGAGTCGGACATCCGGACCGTTCTACACGGTTTCCGTTTCTACGAAGCTGACTATGCTACGCCGGTTAGCCAATTATCCGGGGGGCAACGGACCCGTCTAGCCCTGGCCCGCATCCTACTTATGGACTATGACCTGCTGATTCTGGACGAGCCGACCAACCACTTAGATATGACCACCTTGGCCTGGTTAGAAACTTATCTGACTAGCTACAAGGGCGCCCTCCTCCTGGTTTCCCACGATCGCTATTTCCTGGATAAGGTAGTCAACCAGGTCCTGGAACTGCGCCATCATCGGCTCCACACCTACAAGGGTAATTACAGCTACTATGTGGAAGAGAAGGCCCTGCGCCTGGCCGCGGAAGAGAAGGCCTATGCCGCTCAACAAGCCACCATTCAAAAACTAGAAGACTTCGTCCAACGTAACCTGGTGCGGGCTTCAACGACCAAACGGGCCCAAAGTCGCCGCAAGCAGTTGGAGAAAATGGACCGCCTAGAAAAGCCTAAGCAAGACAAGCAGGCGCCACGCATCCAGTTCCTGGCGGCCAAGGACTCCGGTGAAGATGTCCTCGCCGTCGATCATTTGGCGGTGGGCTATGAGGCCACGCCGGTCGCCCAGGATCTTAACCTCCAGGTCCGGCGCCAAGAAGCCATCGCCCTAGTGGGGCCTAACGGGGTCGGCAAGACCACCCTGCTCAAGACCCTGATTGGCCAACTACCTGCCCTGGCAGGAACCTATCGCTTTGGGACGGGCGTCCAAATCGGCTACTACGACCAGAACCTGGTCTTACCTGACGAGAGCTTAACCGTCTTAGAAACCCTCTGGCAGGCCCATGACACCACCGACGAGAAGGTCATTCGGACCATTCTTGGCAGCTTCCTCTTCTCCGGCGATGACGTCCTCAAGAAGGTCTCCATGCTGAGCGGGGGCGAGAAGGCCCGACTCAGTCTAGCCCTACTAGCCACCGAGCACGACAACACCCTGATTCTGGACGAACCAACCAACCACTTGGATATCGACAGTAAGGAAGTTCTGGAAGATGCCTTGATTGCCTTCGATGGCACCCTGCTCTTCGTCTCCCACGACCGCTATTTCATTAACCGACTGGCGACGCAAGTAGTCGAAGTCACCCCGCAAGGTGTCAAGACCTACCTAGGCGACTACGACTACTATCAGGAGAAGAAGGCCGAAGAAGCCTTGATTGCCCAGAGCCAAGCTAACGAGGCAAGCACTGAGCCTAAGACAGCTAATTCAGCTAATCCGGCCCAACAAGACTACCAAGCCATGAAAGAAGCCAAGCGTCAACGCCGCCGCTTGGAAGAAGCTGTGGATCAGGCAGACGCCAGCCACGCCCAATGGGAGGCTCGCATCGCCCAACTCCACGCCCAGATGGAGACGGCTGCCCTGGCCAATGACCAGAGCCAACTAGCCCAGCTCCACCAAGACCTGCAAGAGGCTGAAGCCGCCCAACTTGAGGCCTTAGAAGCCTGGGAAAGCGCCAGCCTGGCCTTGGAAGACTTCCTGGCCTAAGTTTAAAATTTCCCGATATATCATATATGATATAATGGGTAGCTAAAAAGGCACTGAGACTTAAATCTCAGTGCCTTTTTTCATTGGCTTATCTTAAGCTTAGTGGTGATGGCCACATGCGCATTGATGCTTCATGTCCAGCACCATCCGGCCTTGAATGGTGCCGGCTTCCATCTCAGCAAAGACAGCCGCCACATCATCGAGTGGGCGTTTTTGAACGATTGGGACAACCAGGCCTTCAGCTCCGAATTGGAAGGCTTCTTCCAAGTCTTTGCGGGTCCCTACCAGAGAACCAATGACTTCAATGCCGTCCAGAACGGCCTTAACGATTGGCAAGTCCATGGTTTCAGATGGGAGACCGACGGCTACCACTTTACCTGCTGCCCTTACCGCATTAACGGCATCATTGAAGGCAGCCTTGGATACGGCTGTTACCACCGCAGAGTGGACCCCACCGAAGTGTTCTTGAATGTATTCTGCCGTATTCACGTCCTTGGCATTGAGGGTCACATCTGCCCCTACTTCTAGGGCCAAGTCCAACTTATCTTGGTTGATATCAATGGCCACCACATGGGCATTGAAGACCTTCTTAGCATATTGAATGGCTAAGTTCCCTAAGCCCCCGCAACCATAGATGGCAATCCATTGGCCAGGTTTAGCATCTGCTACCTTAATGGCCTTATAGGTAGTCACCCCAGCACAGGTAATAGAAGAGGCTTGGGCAGGATCCAGACCTTCTGGCACCTTAACCGCATAGTCCGCTGTTACCAAGCATTGCTCAGCCATGCCCCCATCAACGGAGTAACCCGCATTCTTGACGCTACGGCAGAGGGTTTCGCGACCTGTTGTACAGTATTCGCAGCGACCACATCCTTGGAAGAACCAAGCAATACTTACTCGGTCGCCAACCTTCAAGCTGGTCACATCGGGTGCCACTTGAGTGACAATCCCAATCCCTTCGTGCCCCAGAATCCGACCTGGCACCTTACCAAAATCCCCATGGGCCACGTGCAAATCGGTGTGGCAAACCCCACAATATTCTACATCGACCAAGGCTTCCCCTGGGCCTACCTTAGGCGTTTCGCGTTCGACAATTTCGACTGTTCCATCACAGGCTTGACTTACTACTGCTGCTCTCATTGTTTGACTTCCTTTCTGTATTAACTTACTGATTTTTGGATGTGACGGTCGCACCTGCTCCCCTCCTTGGCTACCTGCGACTCGTGCCATATTTCACATTATATATTATAGCACTTTCTTGCCCAAAAAGCAAACGCTTACATTTTGACAAACATTACGCTTTGCATGTGAAATGCCAAGGGCTTAAGACTAGGCTTAGCAGGCCTTTTTGCGCAAAGTCTGGCCCTAAAGGCCCACAAAAAAGCCTAGCTTATAGGAATAAGCCAGGCTTAGCATTGAGGCTGAGGGGACTAAATGATTTTTGTAAATAAAGCGGATAGGCGGCTGCCCCAATCATGGCCGCATTGTCCCCACAGAGGGATAGGGGCGGAATCAAGACTTGCACATCAGGATAGCGACTAGCCAATTCCTCGCTGAGACGCTGACGCAGGCCACTGTTGGCGGCCACACCCCCGGCCAGAATAAATTGCTTAACTGGATATTGCTCCAAGGCCTTGAGGGTCTTGCCCACCAAGACATCGACGACGGCCTGTTGGAAGCTAGTGGCTAAATCAGCCGTCACCAGCTCCTGGCCCCTTTGCTTGGCATTATGAACTAGGTTCATGACCGCGCTCTTCATACCACTGAAGCTGAAGTCCAAGTTATCTTCCTGCAGCATGGCCCGTGGCACAGGATAGGTGTCCTGACCTTGATGGGCCAAGGCATCCACATGCTTGCCGGCCGGATAAGGCAGGCCCAGCAAGCGGCCGACCTTGTCATAGGCTTCGCCGACCGCATCATCCTGGGTCTCCCCCACGACTTGATAAGTGGCATGCTCAGGCATATAAACCAACTCGGTATGGCCACCCGAAGCAATCAGGGCCAGCAGAGGAAAGGCCAGCTCCTGGCTGATTTGACTGGCATAGATATGGCCGGCCAAATGATTGACCGCAATCAAGGGCTTGTCGTGGACCAAGGCCAAGGTCTTGGCAGCCGTAATCCCGACTAGGAGGGCGCCGACTAGGCCCGGTCCCTGGGTCACCGCAATGGCATCAATGTCCTGCCAAGTGACGCCGGCTTGTTCTAAGGCTAGACGGGTTACCTGACTGATTTGTTCCACATGATGGCGGCTGGCTACCTCTGGCACTACCCCGCCAAAGCGGATATGACTTTGGACCTGGGAAGCCACCACATTGGCTAAGATGGTCTGGCCGTCTTCGACAATGGCCACACTGGTCTCATCGCAAGACGATTCAAAGGCCATAATCCGAACTTTTTGACTCATGAGGGCTCCCCCTCCTTTTCTGATAGACTTAGCATTTTCTGCATAATGACCGCATCATCCACTGGATCCTGATAGTAACGCGGCCGGACGATTAAGGTTTCAAAGCCGGCCTGCTGGTAGAGGCCCAGGGCTGCTGCATTAGCCTGGCGCACTTCCAAGAAGACATGGCGGATGCCCCGATAGGCTAGTTGATTTAAGACGAAGTCTAGGAGCTGGCGCCCCAGTCCCTGACCTCGAAAATCAGCTTGGATATAGACTAGGTTGAGGGTGGCTTCATCCAAGACATGGTGGAGGCCGACATAGCCCAACACCTGATCATGGTCTAGCAGCAGGTAATACTCGGCTTGGTCCAGTTGGAAGTCACTCCGACTCTGGGCTTCATTCCAGTGCAAGGCTTGATTGCCTTTAATAATAACCTGGCGGAAGGCCTCGGGTAGCTGGGCGCCGGTGAAGGGCACCACCTGATAATGTTTGCTGTCCATGCCGACACCTCCTATTGCTGACAATCGTAGACCATGAAGAGGGCATCCTCCTGCATGGTGTGGTAGTAGTTGGGCACTAGGCGCTCGATTTCAAAGCCTAGTCCCTGATAAAGGGCTTGAGCGGCCTGATTGGTCGCCCGAACTTCTAAGGTCACCCGGCGACTGCCGATTTGGTTGACGCAACGACACCAGCGTTGCACCAGGCGACGGGCATAGCCCTGGCGCCGAAAGCGCGGGTGGATGAAGAGATGGCTGATGTGGGCAGTCTTTTGCTGGCAACGGCCCGAAATTAGGCCCTGAATATGGCCATCAATTTCCAGCACCCAGTAGATGGCATAGAGATTATAGCGGAAGTCGGTCCGGAAATCCTTGAGGGTCCAGGCCAGAAAGCCATCGTAGCAGAGTTCTTCCAAGGCCACTAGCTCAGGCAAATCCTCCTCGACTAATTGCCGTAAATAGGCCCCCGCACCCAAGGGCTGGGGCGGGAACTGGCTGATGTCAAGGGCCGCATGACGCTTGGGCGTCTGACTAGCATCCTGGTCTTGGCGGCCTAGCACCCGCTCCTGCCAGAACTCACGAATAATAGTGAATAAGTGCTGCATGGTCGACACTGGTGCCTCCTTCTTTGGCTAGCCATTCCTGTTCTGCCAGGGTCAAATGGCCATAGACAGGCTCCAAGAGGGCCGGCTCTGCCACTCGCTCATGGGCGACTCGCTGGAACTTGTCGGTATGAGGATAGGCAGTCCAACCTTCTACCGTCTTAAGGCTGACATCTGGCAAGGCCTGGCTAAAAGCCTCAGCAAACGGCGCCAGATTCTGGCCAATCATCAGGACTTGGTCGCCAGCCTGCAAATGTTGGCGGGCTTCAGAGCTCAGCCAGGTCTGCCAGTCAGCATGGCAATCCGCCGTCACCGCCACCAGCCCCTGGTCTGTCTGCTGATAGAGGGCCGTGTAGGCTGAAAAGCGGCGGGCATCCATGAGGGGAATAATGTAGTCTCGCACCGCCACATTAGCTTGAGCTGCTAGCAGGGCCAGGGAAGACATCTGATAGAGTTCTAGACCCAGACTGTCCGCCCAGGTTTTAGCCAGGGTCACCCCAATCCGCACGCCGGTATAAGAGCCAGGCCCTACCCCCACATAGAGGCTATCCACGGCTTGGCGGTCCACATTGCAATCCTCTAGCAACTGGGCCACAACAGGCACCAAACGCTCCCCATGCTGTCTGCCAGCCGCTAAGCTGGTATGCCCTAGTATCCGGTCCGCATCATCTATGACTGTCACTGACAGTGCCTCCGTCGCCGTATCTAATGCAAGCTTGGCCATGCCGCTCGCCTCCTTCTCTGTTTTATCACCTATCTATTTTAACACAATGTGACCAGCAACTAAAGAGGCCAGAAGCTGGAAAACCAGCCTTTTGCCCTCTCTCGTCAAGCCATAAGAAAAAGCGTTGGCGCCTTGAGGCGGCCAACGCTTTTTTATCTACTATATCAATAGACGAGATTATTTTACTTGTGCTGCTAAAGCATCGTGAACAAATTGTACTTCGGTCCCGATAATAACTTGCACGTTCTTTTTGTTGAGGACACGCGTTGCAACAGCACCGGTAGATTTAATCTTAGCTTCGTCAACCTTGCTAGTGTCAGCTAGGGTTAAACGTAAGCGAGTAGCACAGTGGTCAGTTGCTTCAATGTTGTCCTTGCCACCTAAACCTTCAATTAATAAAGGAATGTTGAAGTCGCTAGCTTTAACGGTCATGTTAGCATCGCCTTCAGTAGACTCGTCATCTTCACGACCCGGAGTGGTGAAGTTGAATTTCTTGATTAAGAAGTCGAAGACTAAGAAGTAAACCGCAAACATTACTACACCTAAGACAATCAAGATCCAAGGGTTGTTAGCCATTGGCAGGCGGCTAGTTAAGACGAAGTCGATCAAACCAGCACTGAAGTTGAAACCTGCAGTAGCATGTAACAAAGCAGCAATGGTTAAGGATACCCCTGTTAAGACAGCGTGCACCAAGTAAAGAACAGGTGCTAAGAACATGAAGGAGAATTCAAGTGGTTCGGTAATCCCGGTTAAGAAGGAAGCCAAGACAGCCGCTACTAAGAGGGCTGAGACAGCTTTTTTCTTGCTGTCTTTGGCGTTGCGGTACATTGCCAAAGCAGCCCCTGGCAAACCAAACATCATAACTGGGAAGAAACCAGCTTGGTACATACCAGTTTGACCTAGAACCCCAGTGTTAGCCCAGAAGTTCCCGATATCGTTAATCCCAGCAACGTCGAACCAGAAGACAGCGTTGAGGGCGTGGTGTAAACCAACTGGAATCAAGAGACGGTTGAAGAAACCATAGATACCAGCACCGATCGCACCCAAGCCAACAAATGACTTACCAAAGGCTACTAAAGCGCTGAAGACAGCTGGCCAAACGAAGAGCAAGACAAGGGCAGCAAGTGATGCTACCAGACCTGACATGATTGGCGCAGAACGACGACCGCTGAAGAAACCTAGAGCGGTTGGTAACTTAACATCTTTGAAACGGTTGTACATTTCCCCACCGATGATCCCTGATAAGATCCCGATGAAGGCGTTAGTGCTCTTAGAGAAAGCCAAAGCCACTTCTTCTGGTTTTACCCCTTGTAATTGAGCCACAACATCCTTAGAAAGGATGGTAGTGATAATTAAGAAGGCTACCAAACCGCTGAGACCGGCTGCCCCGTTCTTGTCTTTGGCCAAACCAACTGCCAAACCAACGGCGAATAAGAGCGGAATTTTGTCGATTAAGACTAAACCTGCTTGAATCAAGAAGACTGCTACTGGGTTGGTCCCGGTTTGACCTGGAACGCCTAAACCAGCAGGGCTAATCCAGTAACCAATCCCCATTAAAATGGAAGCCACTGGTAAGATGGCAACAGGTAGCATCAAAGAGCGACCCATTTTTTGTAAATATGACATCATTGTTTTTTCCTACTTTCTATTTATCTTAATACTGATTGTCCCATACGGAAATAAGTATGTCGCTTCCCTCTAATTGCTAGCGACAAGGCCAGAATATTCTCTGGATCTGGCATGCGTCCGTAGGAACCATCGCCAATGTGATGAATATCTGTACCCACGCGTTTGTTGGCTAGCGCAAATTCACGAATGGTCCCACTGTCGGCACTTTCCTGACTGGTGCCAATGGTTGAGATGACTAAACCGCCCAAGTCCTTGACTTGATCGGCAATCCGCGCCACCTGGTCTTCTCTGACCCCTGGCACGGTCCCCACACTTGGAATCAAGACGCCGTCTGCACCTGCTGCCATGTAGGCTAACAAATGCGCTTCAGAGACCACCTTCTCGCCGGTCCCGGCACTGTGCATCTTACCTGCAAAGACCAGCCCTTTGAAATGCTGCTTAGCTAGCCGCACCGTGGCTTCAATGGCCTGATGACTAACCCCTGTCGAAGGGTTACCCGTCAAGACCAAGAAATCAAATCCCTCTCGGTTAGCGGCTTGGAAGTTCTCTACTGTAGCACGTCGGCCCTCAGGTAGGTCAATCCAATCTTCTAGCGCTTCAGCACTTGGGTCAACAGGTTCTAAGTTCAACCCCATAGGTCTACCGGTTAATTCCTTGAGGTAGGCAATAGGCGCGTCCATTGCAGGCAAACTATGGATAAATTTGGTGGATAGATCATATTCATTCAATAATAGCATATCCGCACTAAATGCCCGCATCATCTCCGCATTGCTCACCCCTTCAATTAGCGGCGCCTTGGTGACCACTGTTTCCGCCAAGATAATACGGCCTTCGCTGGCCTTAATGGCTTGCTTAAGTTCCGCGGCTGTCAAAGTTTTGACCTCACTGGCTGTGCAAGACAACAAACGTTTATGAGCCATGCTTCTCCTCCTTTCCAAATATTTTTGAAACGTATTCTAGGATACGTCTTGCCTTCATTATAGTCCTGAAACCCCTTAATGTAAAGCCTTTCTCCCCTAAATTCAGCACATTACTAATTGAGATAAATTTCAGCTTAATTTTGACTCGACTTCCTAAAGGCAACACTTGGGCGATAAAACTATAAGCTATCTAATCCGCACTATTATGACACTTTTTTGTCTAGTCCAATTATAAAAATAAGGTTAGGACAAAATCCTAACCTTATGGGCTTATTGATTAAATTGACTTTGATAGAGTTCGTAGTAGAAGCCCTTGGCTGCCAAGAGACTGTCATGATTGCCTTGTTCTACAATCTGACCATCACGTAAGACCAGAATCTTATCGGCTTCCTGAATGGTTGATAGACGATGGGCAATGACGAAGCTGGTCCGGCCTTCCATCAGGCGGCTCATGGCCTTCTGAATGAGGAGCTCCAGACGGGTATCCACTGACGAAGTGGCCTCGTCCAGAATCAGAATCTTAGGATCTGCCAGCAAGGCCCGGGCAATCGTTAGCAATTGCTTTTGACCCAAGGAGATATTGCTGGATTCCTGGTTCATCTTCATATTGTAGCCACCCGGCAAGGTCCGGATAAAGTGGTCCACGTTGGCGGCCTTCGCTGCTTCAACGATTTGTTCATCAGTGGCGTTTAAGTTACCGAAACGCAGATTATCCTTAATGGTCCCTTCATAGAGCCAGGCATCCTGGAGGACCATACCGAACTGCTGACGCAATTCCTGACGTGGCAAGTCCCGGATATCCAGGCCGTCCACCTGAATGGCCCCCTGGGTCACATCATAGAAGCGCATAAGCAGGTTAATCAGGGTCGTCTTACCGGCACCTGTTGGCCCGACGATAGCAATCATTTGGCCCGGCTCAACTTCTAGGTTGAAGTTACGAATCAGAGGCTTATCTTCTTGGTAGTGGAAGGCCACGTCCTTGAAGCTGACACGCCCTGTTAGCGGTCCTGCCAAATGAGCCTTTACCTCCGTCACTTCTTCCGGCGCATCCATCAATTCTAAAATCCGATCCAAGGAAGACTTGGCCGCCTGCAGGGTGCCCGTCAGCTGGGTAATGGTTTGAATCGGTTGGTTGACCTGCCAGACATATTGGACGAAGGCTTGCAGGTTCCCGATAGTCAGCACCCCTTGCAAGACGGCCAAGCCCCCTAGCAGCGCTAGGAGCAAGTAGGTCATGTGGGAGATAAAGCCTACCAGTGGCATGACCATAGACGACACCATGGTCGCCTTAAAGCCTACTTTTTGTAAATTATGGGTAATGTCATAAAATTCCTGGGCGGATTGTTCTTCCCGGCCATAAAGCTTGATGACATTGAAACCCGTTAGGTTCTCCTGGACAAAGCCATAGAGGCGACCTAAGGCGTCGGCCTGGCCCTTGAAATAAGGCTGAGATAGAACCAAGACCTTCTTAGCCACCCAATAAGAGAGCGGCATGGAGATGATGACAACCAAGGCTAAGCTTACGTTCAACCAAATCATCATGGCTATCACCAAACCAAGGGTGAAGACCGCATTGACAATTTGAAGTAAACTCTGCTGCAAGGCATTGGAAACGGACTCCACATCACCGGTCATACGACCCAAGAGGTCACCAAACTGGTGTTGGTCCACATAGGAGACCGGCAGGCGGTTGAGCTTCTGGTTCATGGCCTGACGCAGATCCCGAATGGTCCCTTGGACGGCATTGGTGATGGCCACGTTGGCTAGATAGGCTGACACTTGATAAGTCAAACCACGGAAGAAATAGATAACTAGAATCCAGCCAATATAGGGGTAATTGAGGCTTGCGCCCGGTACCTTTTGCAGGATGGCCACACTGCCCCGCGAGATTTCTGTCAGGGCCAAACCCCAAATGAAGGGTTCCAAGACGGAAGCAATGTCGCTAATAATGGTCAAGAGGATTGCCCAGAAATAAGACAAGCCATAAGGTTTCATATAAGGTAGGAGGCGCTTGATACTGGATACTTTTTTGTTCATCTTACATGGCCTCCTCATCTAAACTGGCTTGCTTAAGCTGAGAATTGGCGATATCACGATAAATCTCATTGCTAGCCATTAATTCTTGGTGAGTGCCGCGACCCACGATTTCGCCCTTGTTGAGAACGATGATTTGGTCAGCGTTCATAATGGTCCCCACGCGCTGAGCCACTATCAGGACGGCCGCATCTTGGGTGACTTCCTTGAGTCGCTTACGCAGTTGGGCATCAGTCTTATAGTCCAGGGCCGAGAAGGAATCGTCGAAGATATAGATATCAGGACGCTTCACTACGGCACGGGCGATAGACAGACGTTGCTTCTGACCCCCTGATAAGTTGCTGCCGCCCTCTTCCAAGAAGGCTTCATAGCGTTCAGACCGGCTATGAATAAATTCCCGCGCCTGGGAGATATCGCTGGCCTTCTCCAACTCGCCTTCACTGGCATTCCATTTACCATAACGCAAGTTGTCGCCGATGGTCCCGGTAAAGAGCAGGGACTTCTGCGGGATAAAACCAATCTTCTGGCGTAGGGCCTTGAGATTGTAGTCGCGGACATCGACGCCATCCACCAGGATTTTACCCAGGGTGACATCATAGAAGCGCGGAATGAGCTGAACCAGCGAGGACTTACCGCTCCCGGTCGACCCGATAAAGGCGATGGTCTGGCCAGGCTTAACTTCGAAGCTAATATTATGAAGGACCGGACTCTCCGTCTCACCTGGATAGGCAAAGGTCACATTCTCAAAGCTTAGATAGCCCTTGGTTTCCGTCTCAGTCACTCCGTTGGGATTTGGATCAATGGAAATAGGTAGATCCATGACTTCCTGAAGACGGGCTGCCGATACGGCCGTCCGCGGATACATCATGAAGAGGTTGGCGAAGAGCATGAAGGAGAAGAGGGCATGGAAGGCATACTCCACAAAGGCTACCAGATTCCCCACTTGGAGCGAGCCCTGAGCGATTGGCTCCAAGGCGAACCAAACAATGGCCACAATCATCCAAATCAAGATATGGACGAAGAGTGGGTTAGCCCAACCCATTAATTTGAAGAGGCGGGACGAGGTCTCGGTATAGGATTGGTTTTGCTGATCGAAGCGTTCCTCTTGGAAATCCTCGCGCGCAAAGGCCCGAATGACCCGCAAACCGGATAGGTTCTCGCGGGCATACTGGTTAATCTTATCTAGCGTCTTCTGTTGTTGCTTAGACAGGGGCGTCGACTTTCTGGCCAAAAACCAGATGGAAATGGCTAGCGGCGGCACCGCCAATAAAATCAACCAGGCCAGGGACGGGCTGGTTACCAGGATCATGACCATGGAAGATGCTATCATAAAGGGGGTAATCATCCCCAGACGCAGACTTTGGTCGGCGAACTGCATTAGGGCGAAGGCATCCGAGGTCAGCCGGGTCACCAAACTAGAAATCCCAATCTGCTCATACTCATGGTGGGAGAACTGCTGAATTTTGTCATAGAGATCGTTACGCATCTCCCGAATCATCTCGGTCGTTAGCTTGCTGGCGGTGTAGGAGAGCAGGATACGCCCTGCCACCCCGGCCAGAATCACTAGGAACATGATGACAGACCAGTAGTAGAGACGGCTGACATCGTGAGGTAGGATGGCTTCGTCTACCATACGGGCCAGGATGGTCGGCAGGCCCAAGTTAACTATGACAAAGAAAAAAGCCCCTAAGAAATCCAAAAACAAGAGCTTGGGATTCTTGCGTAAATAACGCCAAATGTACTGCATATAGAACCTCCTTTTTGTTATTGATGGATTAAAATTCAAAAAATAGAGGCATCGACCGACCGGTCCTGCCTCCATTAATCTGCTTAATCCGCTTCTTATAAAGCTTTCTTAGCTTGTTCTACTAAAGCAGTGAATGCTGCTGCATCGTGAACTGCTAAGTCAGCCAACATTTTACGGTTAACTTCAACGCCAGCTTTCTTCAAGCCGTTCATTAAGACGCTGTAGCTGATCCCGTTCATACGAGCTGCCGCGTTGATACGGGTAATCCATAAACGACGGAAGTCGCGTTTTTTCTGACGACGGTCACGGTAAGCATACATGTAAGATTTCATTACTTGTTGCTTAGCGGTCTTGAATAAGAGATGTTTGGCACCGTAGTAACCTTTAGCTAATTTTAATGTACGTTTACGACGTTGACGGGTAACGTATCCACCTTTAACACGTGGCATAGTAAATTCCTCCTTGGTTCTTCTCTAGTATTATAATTGCGAAATTTGTTGTTTAATACGTTTGTAGTCTGAGTTAGATACTAAATCAGCTTGACGTAATTGACGACGTTGTTTCTTAGTTTTACCATGGAAACGGTGGCTGGTGAAAGCGTGTGAACGTTTCAATTTACCTGAACCAGTCTTCTTAACGCGTTTTGCTAAACCGCGGTGTGTTTTTTGTTTTGGCATGGGAATTCCTCCTATAATAAGATTAGTCTTGTTGCGCCGCTTGGGCTAATGGGGCAAGCACGATGAACATGCTGCGACCTTCCATTTTTGGACGAGCTTCAACGGTTGATACATGGCTGGTATCATCAATGAAGTCTTCCAATACGTCTTGACCTAACTCCTTGTGGGTGATGGCCCGCCCGCGGAAACGAATGCTGGCTTTGACCTTGTCACCATGTTCGAGGAACTTAATGGCCTGGCGTAGTTTAGTTTGGTAATCATGGTCTTCGATACCAGGAGAAAGACGAACTTCTTTGACGGTTACAATCTTCTGATTCTTCCGTTGTTCCTTTTCCTTCTTCTGCATCTCATAACGGTATTTACCGTAGTCCATAATCCGAGCAACAGGTGGCTTGGCGTTTGGTGAGACAAGTACTAGGTCAAGTCCGAAAGATTCTGCAATAGTGAGCGCATCATTAAGTGATTTGACACCGATTTGTTCACCATTGTCTCCAATCACACGTAATTCACGTGCGCGGATATCTTCGTTAATGATCATTTCTTTAACGATGGTAGTCCACCTCCAGTTAGATTTCGAGTCCGACAAGAAAAAAACTAGCTTGTGTACACAAACTAGCCGCTACCTATTCCCCCACCACTAGGCAAAGGGAAATCACTATCGGCCAAGCACCTAAGGGGATTGGCGAGAAACGGCTGGTTTCTACTTGTTTTACTCAACTACGATAGTATAGCACAGCTTAAACCGGGATGCAAGGGGAAATTTTTTGTTATTGCCGGTTGCTTAGTCAGCTAGTGGGGATTGGGGCGTGACTTTTGGGAGCTTTGGGCCAGGTTGCTGCCTTTTCTGGGGAGCCAGTGGTCCACTCGACGGAGTGGACCACTGGCTCATGACTTTTCCTAGCTTTTGTCCCAGTTTCCAGTCAAGTCCAAAATCCTGTGTAAAAATCTGTAGGCTGTCCTATAGCTTATTT
>CAUUNL010000019.1:0-26545 GCA_963546405.1 Abiotrophia defectiva
GGAAATATGGCGAATTTATGAATTATCCGGGAAATAAATAATAAAAAACAAAGATTCGCTTGTAATGTTTCTGTAACAGAGTTACAATAAGTGTAACAAAAGGAAAGGAAGCGATTCACCATGAAAAAGTGGTCGAAAGGAATCTTAGTTTTGGGTTTAGTTGCCAGTGTTTTAGGCAGCTATCCAGTTGCAGCACAAGCCACTGCATCAAATAATGCGGCGGAGGTTAGCCAGGTAGCGCAAGCTAAGGAACACAGCATTGTGCGCTATGTTCTAGTTAATGCCCAAGATAATACAGAAGGGCTTGTTTTCTACTTCTTGGTAGAGGGTAATCGTGATCAAGCTGTTTCTGCGGCTCATAAGTGGCTAGTAGAACAAGGCCTTGAAAAAGATGGTATGGCCGGTGTTAAGGAATATAAGCCAGCTAAAGAACGTGAAACGTCTGAAGGTTTGGTGACTGCTAGCGTCTATGATGCTAGTCAAACCGTTCAAAACTTTGCGGCGCTCAAGAAAAAATTCGATAGCTACTTAGCACAGTTGCCTCTGGAAGATGAAGCGGATAAACAAGTGCTGCCCGTTATTTCATTGCCAGCACCTAAGCCTGAACAAAAGCCAGCAGAGAGCTCGCAAGCTTCAGAATCTAAGCCAGCCGAATCCAAACCAGCAGAGAGCTCACAAACTTCAGAATCTAAGCCAAGTGAATCCAAGACAGCAGAGACATCACAAGCTTCAGAATCTAAGCCAACTGAGTCCAAACTAGCTGAGTCTTCCCAATCTTCAATGTCTAAGCCAAGTGAATCTAAACCAGCTGAATCTTCTCAATCCACAGCCTCTAAGCCAGCTGAATCCAAACCAGCTGAGTCTTCTCAATCATCAGTTTCTAAGCCAAGTGAATCTAAGCCCAACGAGTCTTCAAAACCTAACGAATCTAAGCCTTCTGAGTCTAAATCTGAATCAAAAGAAAGTCAAAGCTCAAGTAAGGTAGAGGTTAAGAAAGAAAGTAAGAGAGAAAATAAGAAGGGCCTGCCAAACACAGGTGAAGTAGACCGCCTGCCATTCTTGCTAGTAGGAGCAGTATTGGTGCTTGCAGCCATCGGCCTCATCCTCATGCGTCGACGTCCTTCCTAAATTTAATCTACTAGCAAAAAAGCCATGGTGTAAAACCATGGCTTTTTCTGATAGTAAGTTTAGTCGTTAAAGTAACCTAAATAGTCATATTTCTCGAAAACATGAGAATTAGCCATCGCGACCAAAATGGTGTTGGCTTCAATTGGGTGGTTGATGGCAATAGAAGAATTCAACTTCTCGCCTTTTTCTTCCCGCATACCAATTAGGTTGAGTTCATACTTGCGTCGTAAGTCTAATTCTAAGACAGTCTTACCGACCCATGCGTCAGGCGCCGTAAATTCGACAATCGAGGTATCATCGTCTAGACGTAGCACTTCGTCAATCTTATTACGGAGAATCTTAGATGCTAAACGTACACCGGAGTCACGTTCAGGAGAGACCACTACATGGACGCCCACTTCATAGAGGACCTCTTCAAAGGTTAAGCTACGAGCCTTACCCACGATTCGAGGGACACCTAATTTTTTACAGTGCATAGCCGCTAGTACAGAGCTTTCCAAGTTAGTACCGGTCGCGATAATGACAATATCGCATTCCTTAACGCCGATATTTTTCAAGAAGTCGTAATCGGTAATGTCGCCGACAGCCGCCTTAGTAACATAGTCTGCCACGTCTTGGACATTGGCTTGTCGGTTGTCAATGGCGATAACGTCTACATCGTATTTGCTAAGTTCTTTAGCGACGGTACGGCCAAAGACCCCCAGACCTAAGACGCCAATAATCCGAGTATTAAGTTTTGGTTTCATAAGTGTACAGATCCTTTCTGATTAGCCGATTAATACATCAGTATCGGCATAGTGAATTTCTTTGCGGTCACGTTGGAGCAAGCTGAGAAAGACGGTAAAGGGACCTACCCGGCCCAAGAACATCATCCCCATAATAATGATGCGTCCCCAAGTTGTAAGTTGCGAGGTAATCCCTGCTGAAGAACCCACAGTGGCCATGGCAGAAATGGCCTCGAAGAGAAGATGGTAAGGATTGAGATTTGGATGCTCCAAGAGTAAGAGCGAATAGCCAATCATTAAGACTGTGAAGAAAAAGAGAATGATGGTCATAGCCTGCTTAACGGCGCTGGCTGGAATAACCCGTTTATGGAAAGTTACTTCAGTGTGGCCCTTGAGTTCGGAACGGAAGAGTAAGAACATGATGGCAGCTGTAGTGACCTTAATACCACCGGCTGTACCACCTGGGGCCCCCCCAATTAACATGAGAATCATATAGACCAGATTGGTGAAGGGATGGGTCGCTTCATAGTTCAAAGTCGAGAAGCCGGCCGTACGGAAGGCAGCAGACTGGAAGAAAGAAATCATCCACTGCTGGAAGATATTATAATTACCGATAGTTGAGCCATGTCTGAGTTCTGATAGCCAAGTGATAAGGGCTCCGCCAAATAACAAGGTAGCAGTTGCTATCAGCGCTAGACGCGAGTGGGAACTCAAACGGCGGAAACTCAAACGCAAGAGGCGTGGACGAGAATGGAAGTAGTGATTCAACCTTTCGCTCAGCTCGGCCCAGACGGTGAAACCAATCCCCCCTGCAATAATGAGTAAGGCAACTGTAAAGTTAACCGTTGGGTTGAGAACAAAGTCCTGGAGACTGTTGCTGCCTAGGTTGTCAAAACCAGCATTACAGAAGGCAGAAACCGCAACAAAAACGGCATTGAAGGCGCCTTTTGCCCAACCGTAGCGGGGGATGAAGTCCGTCATCAGAACTAGGGCGCCAATGGCTTCTACTGCGAAGGTGAAGCGATAGGCATTAAAGAGAAAGTCCTTGTAGTTGTCGTTGGTATTACGGTTAAGGGCCATCTGCAAGGTGGTTTGGTCCTTGAGCGAAATGCGTCGCTTCAGGTAGAAGAGACTGACAGAAATCAGGGTGATGAGCCCTAAGCCCCCAATCTGCATAAGGACAATACCGACAATTTGGCCAAAGACCGTATAGGTGTCCTTAATGGATAGGACGGTCAAACCCGTCACGCAGACCATGGAGACAGCAGTAAAGAGATGGTCTAAATAAGTTTGATGAGTTCCTGGCTGGTTGGAAATAGGCAACCAGAGGAGAAAGCTCCCGGTTAAAATAACCACCAGAAAGCTAACGGTAAGCTTCTGGGTTGCGGTCCATTTGCTTGGGGAGAATAGATCTTGCATAGCGAGAACCTCGATTCTAATTCAATTCCCTATTATCATACAAAAAATCGCCGAAAAATGCTATGATAATGGTAGGAGGAATGAGGATGCAAATTGAAATTATCTGTGTTGGCAAACTCAAGGAGAAGTATCTCAAACAAGGAATTGCCGAATACACCAAGCGCCTTGGCGCCTATGCCAACCTTTCTATTGTTGAGGTAGCCGATGAAGCAACTGCTGAGAAGATGTCCGCTCTCGAAATTGAACAAGTTTTAGATAAGGAAGCAGACCGCATAGAGGCTCGATTAGATGCTGGCCGTCAGGTCATTGTCCTCGCCATTGAAGGAGATCTAATCTCTTCTGAAGATTTAGCCCAGCGTTTGGACCGCATGGCCCTACATGGTCAAAGTAAGGTTAGCTTTATTATCGGTGGTTCCCTGGGCCTAGCGGAGCGACTCAAACAAAAGGCCCAGTGGCGAGTTAGCTTTGGACGGATTACCTTACCTCATCAACTCATGCGTCTGGTCCTAGTCGAGCAGATTTACCGGGCTTTTCGGATTATGAAGGGGCACGCCTATCACAAGTAGGGAGAGAATATGATGAAATTCTATATGGAACAACATTTTATGTCTATTCGCCAAAACTTTGAGATTTATGATGAAGCAGGGAATGTAGTCTATCAAGTTCGAGGCCGTATGCCCTGGCTTCGTCGCCAGATGACCATTCTAGATGCCAAGAGCGGTACCGAGTTGGCGACAGTGACTCAGGACATGTGGCGGCTCTTCTTTCAACGGCTAACGATTAGTATTGGCGGCCAAGCAGTGGCGACCATTCAAGAGCGCTTCAGTATCTTAAGTACCCGTTTATCGATTCAAGGTCTAGGTTGGACAGTGGATGGTATTTCTTGGCTTAAGGGCTGTAGTCTTTATGATGCAGATGGAGAAATTATCGCGACCATTCGGAGCAAGATTATGACCTGGTCCGATACCTTCGAGATTGAAATCTATGATGAGACTATTCATCCGGTATTAGTTTTGGCAGTAGTTTTAGGCATTGACACGGTTCGAGACTCAGCTGAAAATTAGCCTTTCCCAAGCAAATAAAGCCACCTATCCTAAGTGATAGGTGGCCTTCGATTTACTTTAAGGTTGTACGTTGTAGTAGAAGAGAGCGGGGCGGGAGCTGTTAGATAGGCTGACAGGGACCACCGCTTGCTTAGCTTGATCATAGTAGGCTACCAAGACTAGGCGATTGCCGACATAGGATAAGGCTTGGTTCATGAGTTCGATATCGCTGTCCTTGACGCGACTGTTGGCTTCTTGGCGAGTCATTGGTACAACTAAACGAACGACGTAACTGGTTTGGTTGCCTAACTTAACCGCGATTTGATCGACCTTAGTTTCCAAACCACTGACATTGCCAGCTTGATCCAAGTAGTTTTGCAAATCTGCTAATTCTTGTTGGCTAAGTGCTTGTTGGCTAGCAGCCTTCTCTTCTGCTGAGTAGTTGGCTTGGTAGAATTCGTTGATTTTCTTATTGAGTTCGTTACCGTCCATTTCGGCAGGCAAGACCGTCTTCTTGTAGCTAGCGTCTTCTGGAATACTTTCATTCAGGAAAGACTGTGGTGGCTCCGAAGAGGAAGAGGCGCTAGTGCTAGATTCAGGCTTACTAGAAGAAGATTGGCTGATTAACTGGCTAGAACTAGATTCTTGAGTCTGATTGTTCTTGCGCGCAGGTTCTTGGAGTTTGAGATAGAGAATCGTGGCGCCGGCACCTAAGACAATGGCCAGCAAAAATAAAAAGATATGTCGTAATTTCATGGGGTTTCCTCTTTCTATGGGGTATTTGATATGTGGGGACTGGAGCCCTCGGGGTAATCTTCTATAGTCTACCATAGATAATCGGCAGAGTCCGTGACAAACGGATAACAGCTGGGTTAAATTTCGCAACAGGACTGACAATTTTAGACTTCTCCTCGGGATACTGTTATACTATAAAAGCTAAGATATTTGAGAAGGAGGGAGGCGCGTGAGAATAATTCTATCTATTTTTAAAACTGTCATTGGCCTAGCATCCTTAGGGCTCTTGCTAATCCTAGCCATTAATCTTTGGGTGATTGTTAGCGCCCAATTCCAAACCAAGACGCCTCAACAGATCCAAGCCACCGATTGGGCTAGTGACCAGGTGCCTATTCTGGTACTAGGGGCTGGGATTATCGATAATAAGGAGCCTAGTAAGGTCCTGGCAGGAAGGTTAAATTCGGCCCTTACGCTAGCCCAAACCTTTCCCAATAAGGCTCTCATTATGAGTGGCGATCACACCAATCAATATTATAATGAAGTGGCGGTCATGAAGGCCTATCTGGTTCAGTATGGAGTAGCCAGTGAACGCATTTATTTAGATCATGCGGGTTACTCGACTTATGATAGCCTTTATCGGCTCAAACATGTTCTGGGTCAGAACCGAGTGATTATCGTTACCCAAGGCTATCATCTATCCCGTGCCCTTATGTTGGCGCGTGGCTTAGGCCTACAGGCGGTAGGACTGGCGGCTGAAGAGGCAGCTTCAACCCGTTTCAAACGTGAATTTCGTGAAATTGGCGCCCGGCTCAAGGACTTCGCTGTAACTTATCTAGGCTATAAGATGCCACAGCCTAGCTTAGATTTTCCGATTGATTTTAGTCAATCAGGAGATCTTACCGACCGAATCAAAGTCGGGGATTGATTCTCTGAATATGACTTGCTGAGTAGCCCTAAGAGGTCGCTCGGCTTTTTTTATTCTAGCGCAGATTCGACTTGCTTGGCGCTGACCTCCAGTCTTTCGCCTTAGCCTTGCTTTGTGCTATAATAGGAATAAGGTGCGTCAGCAAAGCCTGGCCACAAGTCTAGTAGGAGGTTTCACCATGAATCAACGCCAAGCGATTTTAAAAGTATTAGAAAGTAACAGTAGAATTTCACCAGCTGAATTGGCTGTTCGTCTAGGTTATAGCGAAGAAGAAGTAATCAAAACCATTGCAGAACTTGAAGCCGACCGTATTATTGTCGGTTATCATACCCTAATTAACTGGGATAAAACCGATGATCAAAGTGTTTCTGCCATTATCGAATTGAAGGTTAACCCACAGCGTGGGCAAGGTTTTGACCGTATTGCAGAAAAAATTTATCTCTTCCCAGAAGTAGACTCCCTCTACCTTATGTCTGGGGGCTTTGACTTCTTGGTCGAGCTTAAGAAGGCACCAATGAAGGAAATTGCCCTCTTTGTTTCTAGCCGTTTGTCTGTCATTGAAGAAGTTCAGTCAACAGCGACTCATATTATCTTAACGAAATACAAAGACCACGGCACCATGTTCGTCAAGGATGACAAACACAAACGGATGGTGGTCACTCCATGAGTCATCGTTTTATCAACCAGAAAGTTCAAGCCATTCAACCCTCTGGGATTCGCAAATTCTTCGACATTGCCAATGAGATTGAAGATGTCATTTCGCTAGGGGTGGGGGAACCCGATTTTGATACCCCTTGGCATGTGCGCGAAGAGGGGATTTACACCCTTCAGAAAGGCCGGACCTTCTATACGGCCAATCGTGGGCTGATGGAATTACGAACTGAGATTTCTAATTACATCGCGCGCAATCATGCGGTTCAATACAATCCTGCCACTCAGGTCTTAGTCACAATCGGGGGATCTGAAGCCATTGACTTAGCCTTACGGGCTTGTTTAGAACCAGGGGACGAAGTGATTTATCATGAACCTTGCTATGTCTCCTACTTACCATGTATTACCCTGGCGGATGGCGTGCCAGTACCTATTCCGCTTAAGGAGGCCAATGATTTTCGGCTGACGGCGGAAGAGTTAGAAGCGGCGATTACGCCTAAGTCCAAGGCTTTAATTTTATCCTTCCCCAATAACCCAACCGGGGCAGTGATGTCCAAGGAAGATTTGGAAGCAATCGCTGAAGTGATTGTACGCCACGATCTCTTGGTTATTACAGATGAAATCTATAGTGAACTTTCTTATACCGGCAAGAAGCACTATTCGCTCATTGATTTACCAGGTATGGTTGAGCGGACGATCTATATCAATGGTTTCTCTAAGGCTTATGCCATGACCGGGTGGCGCTTGGGCTATTGCTGTGGACCAGAAGAAATTCTGGCTCAGATGGTGAAAATTCACCAGTTTGCTATTATGGCTGCGCCAACCATGAGCCAGTATGCGGGCACCATGGCCCTCAAGAATGGGGCTAGCGATGTGGAAATGATGCGTGACAGCTATAATCAACGTCGACGTTATTTGATGGCGGAGCTCAAACGCTTAGGCATTCCATGCTTTGAGCCTTTTGGCGCCTTCTATATTTTCCCGAATATTAGTCAGTTTGGCCTAAGTTCCGAAGAGTTTGCTACCCGTCTGATTCGGGAGCACAAGGTGGCGGTTGTGCCGGGCTCTGCCTTCGGTCAGTCAGGCGAAGGCTTCGTACGGGTATCTTATGCCTACTCGATCGATGAATTGAAGCAAGCTTTCGAACGCATTGAACGCTTTATCACTGAATTACGCGCAGAACAAGGAGGAAAGTAAGATGTCATTACCTTTAAGACAGGAACTGCCACTTGCAGAGACCTGGGATTTAAGTCTCTTGTATCAAGACCAAGCGGCCTATGAAGCAGCCGTAGAGGACTTGAAAAAGCAGGTGACAGAGTTCGAAGCTAACTATGCGGGCACTCTGGGCCAAGCGCAACAATTAGAAAAGGCTTTGGCCGACTATGAGGCTATTCAAGTGGCCATTTCTTGGGTTTCACATTATGGTTCGTTAGCCTATGAGACTGACAAACTAGATGCTCAGAATGAAGCCAATGCGGTTGGCTTGGATCAACTCTTCGAATTAGTCGGGGCAAAGCTTGCCTTTCTAGCACCAGAGTTATCAGCCTTGGATGAAGCCTACCTGAGAGAGTTTAGTCAATCTGACAAGGGCAAGCGCTATGCGGGCTACCTCAAAGAAGTTTTGCGTTTAAAACCTAGCGTCCTTTCTAAGGAGGTTGAAGAGCTCTTATCCAGTTTCCAGAGCTCGCTCTACAACCAATATGCTCTCTATGGAACCCTCAAGTTCCAGGACTTGACCTTCGACGATTTCCAAGTGGCGGGCAAGACCTACCCAAATAGTTTCGTCAAATTTGAGGGGGACTACGAGGGGGCTAGCGACTATGAATTACGTCATGCTTCATGGAAGTCTTTCCATGATGGCTTGGCGCGCTATCAACACACGGCAGCAGCTAACTACCTCAACTATGTGCAAACGAGCAAGAAGGAAGCTAAGTTGCGCGGGTTTGACTCAATCATTGATTACGAACTCTTTAAGCAAGATGTGAGTCGTGAAGCCTATAATCGCCAAATTGATGTTATTATGTCAGAGTTTGCGCCGGTGATGCGTCGTTACGCGCGCTTACTAGCAGCTGAACAGGGCTTGGACAAGGTATCTTTGGCAGATATTAAGATGCCATTCTCGAAGGAACCTGCTGAAACCATCAGCATTGAGGCATCGCGTGCCATGGTGGAAGATACCTTCAAGGTTTTAGGACCAGATTATCAAGAAATCGTGCGTCGCGCCTTTGATGAGCGTTGGATTGACTATCCAATGAACCAGACTAAATCAACCGGTGGCTTCTGTGCGACGGTAGCCGATGGCCCATCCTATATTCTGCTCAACTGGACAGGCTTACTCAGCGAAGTGCTTGTTCTGGCTCATGAATTGGGGCATGCGGGGCACTTCCAGTTAACCAACCAGCATGTATCGCCTATTACACCAGAAGCCAGCCTTTACTTTATCGAGGCGCCTTCAACGGCTAATGAAGTGATTATGTGTCAATATTTACTCAGCCAACCGCTAGAAGCTGCGCAAAAACGGACCTTAATTGCTGAGTTTATTGCGCGGACCTACTTCCACAATATGGTCACTCACCTCTTGGAAGCTCACTTCCAACGTAAGGTGCTGGAAGCAGTAGACCGTGATGACTTCCTCAATACTGACAGTCTCAATCAATTTTTCTTAGAAACCCTTAAGGAATTCTGGGGTGATGCCCTGGAAATTAATCCAGGTGCCGAATTGACTTGGATGCGTCAGCCGCACTACTTCATGGCCCTTTATCCATACACCTACTCAGCAGGTTTAACCATTGGGACGGCTGTAGGGCAGAAAATTGCAGCAGGCGACCAAACCACTATTAATAAGTGGCTAGAAGTTCTTAAAGCCGGAGGCACCATGGGGCCTTTAGCCTTAGCAGAACATGCCGGCGTGTCCATGGCGGATGCTGGCGCCTTACGTTCAGCAATTGGCTATGTAGATCATTTATTAGACCAAATTGAAGCTCTTGCCTAGGATTGGTCTAGGCAAATGTTACAAGAGTGTAATATTTGCAATCAAATAAAGGGCAGATGTCAGAAGTGTTAAGCTTCATCTACAGACCGCCTATAAGCCTTTTCATTGCCAATCAAGTGATGTATGATAGACTTAGGCAATGCAAGGAGTGCACTGCCGGAAAATGGTGCGACCTTACGTGGGGGTAAGGCATCGCTCGTTTTCTTGACTGACTTGGGAAAAGACCTTGAGGGGCTGGAGACCTCTTGGTCTTTTCCTTTTTTATTTTGACTTTATTAGGCTACTTGAGAGGCTTAGCGGGATGCTGTATAATAGGAGGGCTAAGACTAAGGAGGCATACTATGCAGCAATTATCCATCTTGATGACCAGTGACACACATGGTTTCTGGCTCAAAGCACCAGAAAATGCTGAGCGCTCATTGCTCAACACAGCAGCAACGATTGAAAAATTGAAAGAAAAGGCTAATCATCCTGTCCTAACCATTGATTTAGGAGACTTTATACAGGGTTCTTCCTTCGCCACATACTGCAAGCAGGAAGCGGGCGACGGTAGCGTCTTCGCTCGGGCTATGAATAAAATTGGCTACGATTATCAATTAATTGGTAATCATGAGTTCAATTTCGGCCAAGACTATCGTGATAATATTTTGAATCAGCTAGAGGCACCGATTTTGTGTGCCAACATTGTCTGGCAGGAAACGGGTCAACCAGCACTCGGCCAACCTTATGTCATTACCGAACGTGAAGGCATCCGGATTGGGATTATTGGGGTGACAACCGAGTATATTCCCCATTGGGAGTTACCAGCGCATTATAAAGGGCTAGCCTTCCTCGATGCCTATCAAGTTGCCAAGAAATATGCTGAGCAAATCAGACCTCAGGTGGACGTCTTAATCTTGGCTTATCATGGTGGTTTTGAACGGGATTTGAATAGTTTTGAACCCCTTGAAGCTTTAACGGGCGAAAACCGCGGGGCTGAGATGCTGCAAAGGATTCCAGGCCTAGATGTGCTTTTAACAGGGCACCAACACCGTGTGATTTGCCAACAAGTAGGACAGACTTGGGTAGTGCAACCTGGCTTTGCGGGTCAGTATGTAGCAGAAGTTACTTTAGACTTTAATCAAGATCATCGAATTGTTTCTGGTCAAGCGAGCTTGCATGAAACCAGCCAAACGAGTCCGAGTCAGGCGGTACGCGAGGTCATGGAACCAGAGCTTAGCCAAGGGGCGGCTTGGTTGAATCAAGTCCTAGGAGAGGCACCTCTTTTACCTGTTACTCATGATGCTTTTGAAGCACGTATCTACGGGCATCCTTATATTGAGTTCCTTAACCAATTACAATTGCGGGAAACAGGGGCTGACTTTAGCGCCATTGCCCTAGTTAATGAGGCCTTTAAAGATTTCCATGGGCCTATTACCAATGAAATTCTGCTAGCTAGTTATCCCTACTATAATTTAATTGCGACTGTTGAGATAAGTGGTCAGACAATCAAGGATGCCTTGGAGTTCGATCTCAACTATCTGGTGCTGGATCAGGATGGGCGTAAGGCAATTAATCCAAGTTACATTGCGCCTAAGCCTAAGCATTATAACTTTGATGTCTTCAGTGGTTTGATGACCACAGTAGATTTGACTCAGCCGGTAGGGCAACGCGTGGTAAGTATCGTGGATGAGCGTAAGGGTCAAGAGTTGGACTTAGATGCTACTTATAGCCTAGCTCTGACACAATACCGTGCCTGCGGCGGGGGAGACTATCATATGTTCTCAAGCGGCCAAATGAAGACCTTGTCGAAGACCGATTTAGCCACTTTGATGAAAGAGGCCCTTGCTCATTTTGGCCCTGAAGATTGGGAGCAAATCAATAGCCATTACCAGCACTTTACCTGGTTACAATAAGCATAAGCAACTGAGACCGAGGTCTCAGTTTTTTTATAGCAAAAAAAGCAGAGACAGAGTCTCTGCTAGTGATTAGCTTCTATTAGATAACGGCTAAAATAATGAAGTTAAGGACGAAGAGGGCGATGGAGATCCACAAGAGGGCGTGGATTTCCTTGGCCTTGCCTTGCGTTACTTTTACGATAGCGTAGGTAATGAAACCAGCTGCAATCCCGTAAGAGATAGAGTAAGAGAAGCCCATGAAGATGGAAGAGAAGAAGGCAGGCACTGCCTCGGCGAAATCAGTCCAGTTGAGGTCACTGAAGGAAGCCATCATGAGGACACCGACAATGATGAGGGCGGGTGCAGTTGCTACAGATGGAACTAGGCTGACAAAAGGTGCAATAAACATGGTTGCTAGGAATAGTAAGGCAGTCACGACAGAAGTAAGACCAGTTCGGCCCCCAACACCAATCCCAGCGGCAGATTCCACATAGGTGGTGGTGTTAGATGTCCCGAAGAGGGCGCCAATCAAAGTCCCGATTGAATCCCCAAAGAGGGCCTTGTCCATTTTGGAGCTGAAACCTGAGCTGTTTTGTAAGGCTAATTCATCTTCAGCGGAGAAGATGCCAGTTCGACGCCCGGTTCCTACGAAGGTCCCGATGGTATCGAAGACATCAGAGAGGCTGAAAGCGAAGATGGTCATCAGCACTAATGGAAGGCGACTCCAGTCTGCGAAGAGGGCTGGAAGACCTTCTGGACGGAAGATAACTAAGAAGGTTTGACCGAGTTCTCCAAAGGCATTGCCAAGAGAATTTTGTGCTAGGTTGGCACTTGATAGGTCAATTAGGCCCATTGGGAAGGCTAAAGCGGTAGTAATCACAATCCCTAAGAGAAGGGCGCCTTTGACTTGACGGACCATGAGGATAATGGTGATGGCTAAGCCAATCAAAGCGAGAATTGCAGATGGCTGAGTGAAGTTGACCAAGGCTGGAACGATACCGGAATCAGCTACGACATTGGTAACCCCGCCAGCGTATTGGGTAGCGCTAGCTGGACCGCCATTAACGGAAAGAATGCTAGAACCGGAGGCTGTAAAGTTTAAGAAGCCTGCATTCTTCACCCCGATGTAGGCGATGAAGACCCCAATCCCAGCAGAAATAGCATGTTGTAGGGATTCTGGGATGGAAACAATCAAGAGCTTGCGGATTTTAGTGACGGTAATCAGGATGTTGAAGATACCGCACAGGAAAACCATGGCTAAGGCTTCTTGCCAAGTGAAACCTAGACCGAAGCAGACGGTGAAGGTGAAAAAGGCATTAAGGCCCATACCTGGAGCCAAAGCGTAGGGGACATTAGCGAAAAGGCCCATTACCAGTGTCGAGCTAGCCGCCGCAAAAAGTGTAGCTAGAAAGACGGCCTGGCTAGGCATGCCGGTTTGAGACAGAATTGACGGGTTGACAAAGACAATATATGCCATGGCAAGGAAGGTGGTAATCCCTGCAATAAATTCAGTTACCACGGTCGTTCCATGGTCACGTAATTTGAAAAAACGTTCCAAAATAATAGCCTCCTAGTGTTTGGATTAATAGAACAGAATTGAGTATAGCATAGACAGTGGCAGATAGAACTAGTTCTAAGAGGATTTGCCTTCAAAAAAAATTAAATGTTCGTGTTTTTGAACACTGCAAGGATAGGCGGAATGAAAATGTGTAGAATTCGTAACAAAACGTCTGATAAACGAGGAGCTTCAGGGCTAGATATCGTGTTTTAAAGGCTTTTATGCTATAATGAATAAGATTGAATGAGAAGGAGGCGATAGCCTTGACTAAGCAGGAAGCATTTGTTATCGGGGATATCCATGGTATGTACCATCTTTTGGAAGATTTACTGACCCATTGGCGCCCAGAAGATCAACAACTAATCTTTGTGGGAGACTTGATTGATCGAGGACCGAATTCGAAGGCCACGGTTGAAAAAGTAAGGGAGCTTCAAGCCAGTCATGGCGCTATCTGTCTCTGTGGTAACCATGAGGATATGTTATTGGAGACCTTGACGGACCCAGAAAACTACTTTGGACGCTATAAGCGTAACGGTGGTTTGACCACCATCTCAGAATTTTTGGAGACGACGCCTAGTAGGCTAGAAGACCAAATGGGCCAGCTGCTGTCTGACTGCTTGAAGGAGACTCAGCCGTGGCTACAAGCCTGGTTGGAGAGCCTGCCCCTTTATACAGAATTTGGTAACTTCATCATTGTACATGCTGGGGTTAATCCGGAAGTCGACCATTGGCAAGATTCTTCGCGTCGCGATTTTGTCTGGATTCGCGAACCCTTCCATACGCTGCCTAATAAGACTGGGCGTCCAATTATCTTCGGCCACACCCCAATTGGCCGGCTCAATGACGATGGCCAGACTCATCATGTTTGGCATCGTGAGGGTGACTTAATTGGCATTGATGGCGGTGCGGTATATGGTGGTCATCTATTGGCTGTCCGAATCAGTCACGAGACCCTTCTCGAAACATTCTGCGTTCCTTCGGACGCACCAAAGGTGGACGATTAAATCATGACAGTAACATTAACACATGAAGTACAAGAGGTAGCTAAGGAACTTAAGTTACCGGTTGATAAGGTCAGTGTTGTCTTAGAGCTTTTGGCCGAAGGCAACACCATTCCTTTTATCGCGCGCTATCGTAAGGAAAAAACAGGCGCCCTAGATGAAGTCCAAATCCACGAGATTGAGACCCGCTATCGTTATGTCACGCAATTGGCTGAGCGTAAGGAAGAAGTTAAGCGTCTGATTGATGAGCAAGAAAAACTGACTCCAGAACTAGCTGGGCAAATCGAAGCGGCTAGCACCTTGCAACAAGTGGAAGATCTCTATCGACCTTATAAGCAGAAGCGTCGGACTAAGGCCATGGTGGCTATTGAACAAGGCTTGGAACCTTTGGCTCAATGGTTGTTGAATGAACAAGCAGGGGATGTCGAGGAGACAGCTGCTGGGTATCTTAACGAAGAAGTTTCGGATGTGGCAGCTGCCCTAGCGGGTGCCCATGAAATTCTGGCCCAATGGGTGTCAGACAATGCTGCCTACCGCGAATTTATCCGCAAATACATGCGTTATAATGCCATCCTCAAGACCAAGCTTAAGAAGGAAGAGGCTGACCCTAACCAAGTCTACGCCATGTATTATGACTTTGAAAATAAACTCAGTGACCTGCCTGCACACCGGACCTTAGCCCTCAACCGGGCTGAGAAGGAAGAAGTTATCAGCGTATCTATTGAGGTAGATGAGGCGCCAATCTTCAATTATTTGGAGCGACATGTCCTAGCTGAGAACCTCCCAGAAGCTAAGCGTGTCTTAGGGCAAGCGGCCATTCGGGATGCTTACAAACGTTTCATCTTTCCAGCCATTGAACGGGAACTTCGTAATGAAGCGACTGAGCGGGCAGATAAGCAAGCCATCCAAGTCTTTGGTGACAACCTCAAGCATTTGCTCCTGACGCCACCTCTTAAGGGACGTACAGTGCTGGGCTTGGACCCTGCCTACCGTACGGGCTGTAAGCTAGCGGTCGTTAACCAAACCGGTAAGGTCTTGGATAAAGGGGTTATTTACCCTCATAAACCAGCAGGTGAACGCCAACGTCAAGCGGCTAGTGGCCAATTGGCAGACTTGATTAAAGCACACGGGGTCGAAGTCATTGCTATTGGGAATGGGACCGCTAGCCGGGAATCGGAGCAGTTCGTAGCTCAAGTCATCAAGACCTTGGACCAACCGGTTAAGTATATGATTGTTAACGAGGCGGGGGCTTCCGTCTATTCAGCTAGTGAACTAGCCCGTCAAGAATTTCCGGATTATCAGGTAGAAGAGCGGAGCGCAGTTTCCATTGCTCGCCGTCTGCAAGACCCTTTGGCTGAATTGATTAAGATTGATCCAAAGTCAATTGGTGTGGGTCAGTATCAGCACGATGTGGCTCAAAAGCAATTGACCGAGGAACTAGACTTTGTGGTCAATACCACTGTTAACCGAGTAGGTGTGGATGTGAATACAGCCAGTGTTTCCCTCTTGCAACACGTGTCGGGTTTGACCGCGACGACTGCTAAGAACTTGATTAGCCTTCGTGATGAGTTAGGTCGCTTTGAAGATCGCCGTCAAATTAAGGATGTTAAGCGCCTAGGTCCTAAAACTTATGAGCAAGCCATTGGTTTCCTCCGGATTGTTGGGGGTAAGAATCCGCTTGATCAGACCGGCATTCACCCAGAGAGTTACGCAGTAGCGCGTATGATTCTGGACCGCGCAGGGTTAGCTTTAGAGGCGATTGGCTCTGATCATGCTGTGGAGGCCTTAAGTGCCCTTAAGCCAGCCCAACTGGCTCAGGAGCTAGAAGTGGGTCAAGCAACCATTGTAGATATTATTGAAGGTCTCAAGCATCCCCTGCACGATATTCGGGATGCCGGACCAGCACCGATTTTACGTGAAGATGTCATGTCCTTAGACGATCTCGAAGTGGGAATGCAACTACAAGGCGTGGTCCGCAACGTGGTCGACTTCGGTGCCTTTGTGGATATCGGGGTCAAGCAAGATGGCCTGATTCATATTTCCAAATTATCCAAGAAATTCATCAAGCATCCTTCAGAAGCGGTAGCTGTGGGGGATATCTTGGAAGTTGAAGTCACTGTCTTAGATAAGAAAAAAGGCCGTATTGGCCTCAAACGCCTCTTCAAGAAGCCTGCCCAAGGCTAGGAGCCATTGACTTCAATGTTTCGACTAGAAAGGTAGAATACTTAATGAAATTACTAACTGTGGCAATCCCCTCATATAATTCTGCAGCCTATATGGGGCGGGCTATTGAGTCCCTCTTGCCGGCAGGCGACCAGATTGAAATCTTGGTTATTGATGATGGCTCTAAGGATGAAACCTTGACCATTGCTCAAGACTATCAGCGCCGCTATCCAGACCAGGTCAAGGCTATTCATCAGGCTAACAAGGGGCATGGTGGGGCCGTCAATACTGGTCTAGCCCATGCGACGGGCCAATATTTCAAGGTGGTAGACTCTGATGATTGGGTGGATGAGTCGGCTTTGGCTGCGGTCATGGCGACCCTGAAGCGTTTTGAAGCCGAGGACACCCAGGTGGATGTTCTCTTGACTAATTATGTTTATGAGCAGGGAGAAGAAGGCGCTAAGCGAACGGTTCGCTACGAGCGTAATTTGCCTATAAATCAGTTCTTTGGCTGGGACGAAGTCAAGCCTTTCTCAGTAGGCGAGTATCTCATGATGCATTCATTGATATATCGGACCCAACTGCTGAGAGATTGTGGTCTTAATTTGCCAGAACATACCTTCTATGTAGATAATGTCTTTGTCTATCAACCGATTCAGCATGTTCAGCGCCTCTATTATCTGGATGTCGACTTCTATCGTTATCTGATTGGCCGCGATGACCAGTCGGTCAATGAAAGAGTTATGATGGGGCGGATTGACCAGCAACTCAAAGTTAACCGAATTTTAATTGAAGCAGTTGACTTTAGTCAGCCGCTACACCCTAGCATTCGCCAGTATTTGCTTAAACATTTGGAGATTGTCACCAGCATTTCTAGCGCCTTGCTCAATCGTATTGGGACACCAGAAGCGATAGCTAAGCGCCAAGACCTTTGGAACTTCCTACAGGAACGTAATCCTGAGGCCTTCAAAGTCTTGCGTTATGCTTTCTTTGGTCGCTTAACAACAGCGAATACGCGAGTAGGACGTTGGGTTTCCAACCAGGTTTATAAAGTCATTCGCAAGGTCGGGGGCTACTAAAAGCCTACTTGCCCACTGGCAAGGCAAATGAGTGTCAGACCTTGCCATAGCGGGAGCTTAGCCTTATAATAGTAATATCTTAAGAGAAAGTGATGTGAAAGAATGGGACGTAAATGGGCCAACATCAAAGAAAAAAAAGCCAAGTTGGATGCCAATAACAGTAAGGTCTACGCAAAATTCGGGATTGAAATTTATGTAGCTGCTAAACAAGGCGATCCAGATCCCCATAGTAACCAAAAATTGAAATTTGTCATTGATCGTGCTAAGACCTATAATGTGCCTAAGCATGTCATTGACCGTGCTATCGAAAAAGCCAAAGGTGGCGGTGACGAAAGCTTCCAAGAGCTCCGCTACGAAGGTTTCGGGCCAAATGGTTCCATGATTATCGTGGATGCCTTGACTAACAACGTAAACCGGACTGCCAGTGATGTGCGGGCGGCCTATGGTAAGAACGGCGGGAACATGGGTGTCAGCGGGTCTGTTAGCTACCTCTTCGACGCGACGGCTGTCTTCGTTATCGCTGGCCAAGATGCTGACGAAATCATGATGGGCTTATTAGAAGCCGATGTAGATGTCCGCGAAGTAACGCAAGAAGGTGAGTCTGTTGTCGTTTACGGCGAACCTAACGACTTCCATGCCATTCAATCAGCTTTGGAAGCCATGGGGATTAGCGAGTTTGAAGTCGCAGAATTAGACCTCTTGCCACAAAACGAAGTGACCTTAACAGGTGACGACTTAGCTAAATTTGAGCGTTTGATTGAAGTCTTAGAAGACAATGACGACGTTCAACGTGTTTACCACAACGTGGACTTAGAAGACTAAGACAAAGTAAAAGACTGAGGAGCATCAATTTCTCAGTCTTTTTTCTTTGGCGAAATTTTTAATACCAACCATTTTCTTGGCAGATACGGATGGCATCCGCCCGGTTTTTAGCGCTTAGTTTTTGCAGAACGGTAGACATGTAGTTGCGGACGGTGCCTTCTGATAGATGGAGCTCCTGGGCTAACTCCTTGTTGGAGAGCCCTTCTCTAACGCTTGCCATGAGCTGGCGCTCTTGTGGGGTCAAGGGGTTGTGATGAGTGAAAAGGCGATCAACGAGCTCAGGCGCATATTCCTTCTTACCCGCTAGGATGTTTTCTAGGGTTTCCATGAGGGCGTGGACAGGGCGTTCCTTGAGGACGAAGGCATCGACATCGGCTTTGAGGGCGCGTTCGAAGTAGCCGGGGCGTTTGAAGGTGGTGAAGATGAGGATCTTCACCTCAGGGTGATGGGTCTTAGACCACTCTAGCACGTCTAAACCACTGGCATAGGGCATTTCAATGTCTAATAGGGCGATATCGACGGTCTGGCTAGCTAAAATTTCCATGGCCTCCTGGCCATTTTTGGCTGGGTGGACGCTTTCTACTTGGTCTTCCAACTCTAGGAGTTGACAGAGGGCATCTCGAAGCATGGCTTGGTCTTCTGCAATTAAGAGGCGCATGGAATCACCTATCCTTTCTCGTAGGGCATTTTAAGTTGGATTTGGGTAGGTTGGCGACGACTGAGGATGTTTAGCTGTCCACCTTGAATTTGCAGGCGATCTAAGATGGTGTGGAGTTCACCTTCTTGCACGGGGCCAAAACCTTGCCCATCGTCTTCTACAAAGGCATAGAGGAAATTGTCGTTCTGCCAGAGGCGGATTAGCACATGCTTAGCTTGGGCATGCTTGATGATATTGTTGCTGGCTTCTAGCAGGCACAAAGCTAGGGTGGAGGATTGGTCTTGAGTCAAGGACAAGTTACCTAGTTGGTTATCGATGACTACCTGGATGCCAGATATTTCTAACATTTCTTGCAGACGGATGAGTTCGTTAGCCAAGTCGTGATGGTCTAAGTCGTTGATAATGGCCCGCACCTGGTGCATCGCTTCCTGGGTCAGGTTGTGAATATCCTTGACGTGTTCTTGGGCGGCCTCATATTTTTGACGGTCCATCAGGCTAGTGGCTAGTTCGCTTTTAACAGCCAAGGTGGCGAAGAGATGGCCTAGGTTATCGTGGAGGTCACGCCGGATTCGATGACGTTCATTCTCTGCTAAAAGTAGGTTGATTTGTTTGTTTTTTGCTTCTTCTCTTTCCTGCATAAGCTCTCGCAAGCGGCCGAAGCGCTGACCGATAGAAAAGAGGATGATGAAGCTAATTAGCAGGCCCAGATAGAATAACTCAATGGGACCCAAGCCCTGCCAAGTGTGATAGAGATAGATGCCTAGAGCGATGCCATAAATGCTTAACCAACGCCAGGACAAGAGGGAAGAACGAGGGAAACAATAGGCCATGACATTGCCCAAATAAAAGAGAAACCAAATGAAGTTAGGATTGAGATAAAGGGCACAGTAACAGATAAAGCTTGCTGCATAAATCCAACTCAGAGTTATAATTCGTTGGTCTCGGCTCCATAAGAGGGAGAGATAGGAAACTAAAAAGATCAAGGTGAAGCCCAAAAGCCCCCAATTAATGGGGGACTGATTGACGGATTCAATAACGGGGAATAGGATGAAGACCAGACTGATATAGAACATGATGTGGGTCTGTTTCATCGCAATTTTCAGACGTTGGAACACGATAGTCCCTCCTTCTAAAGGACTTATTTTACTTCAATTTTGCGTTGCACTAAGGCAATCAAGACTAGGAAGAAGAGCCCATAGCCTATTAGAACTAGAATAGAATCCCATGCCCAGATGCGGTCAGTATACCAGTTTTGGATGATTTGCATTAGGTGGTAGCTAGGAATCCATTTAGCTAGGTTTTGCATCCATTGAGGGAAGAGCATTAAAGGCATCCAGAGACCGCCTAAAAGTGACATAGCCATGAAGGCGATGTTCCCAACCATGGAGATAGTTTCCTCGCTTGGCAAGTAGGAGATGAGAGCCCCAATAAAGGAGAAGGGAATCATTCCGACCAAGAGAATCAGGATAACCATGAAATAGTCGCCTGCAGGTAGGGTAATTTGGCGGACTAAGCCACCAAAGCCGAAGACCACGCCGATAGCGAGGGAATAGAGCAAGGCAAAGCGCAAGGCTTTTACTAAGTAATATTGTACCACAGATACCGGTGAATGGTGAAGAAAACGCCGCCAATTGGAGTGCTTGTCTTCCGTTAAATTATAGGGTAGGGCGAAAACGTTGAAACTTAGTAGAGAGGAGGCCGTCATAGAAATCATCATGAAGACTCTGTAGCTATAAGGCATCTCCATTTGATAAATGCCAGAGAAGAGGAGATAGAAGGCCAAGGGCATGCCGATGGCCATGACTAAACTTTGCCAATTGCGTAATGTAAAGTAGGCCTCTACTTTGATGAGGGCGCGTAAGTTTTTCATTTTATTTTACCTCGCTTTCTTGGTCGTCTCGGGTAGTTTCGAAAATACTATTGAGTAAGGTGCGGCGAGCGACTTCTAATTCACTGAAGGCGCAACCTGCTTGACTAAGGGCAGCCCAGACTTCAGCACCATTCTTAGTATGGAAGGTCAGGTTATCACTGTTTTCAGTCAATTCCATAATGTCTTGGCGCTTAGTCAATAGTTCTTGGAAGCGCACAGGGACAGTAAAGAACTGGGTTAATTCTTCTGACCGCATACGGTGTGGCGTTGTGTCACGAATGAGCTTGCCTTGGTGGAGCACTAGAATCCGCTCGGCTGTGTGCTCGACTTCTTCAATGTAGTGGGAAGAGTAGAGAATGGTGGTCCCGGTTTCTTTGATGCGATGGATAATTTCCCAGAATTGTTGGCGCGTCGAAGTATCCATGGCAGCTGTTGGTTCGTCTAGTATGAGGACGGAAGGACGGCCAATCAAGGTTAAGGCGAAGCTTAGAAGGCGGCGTTGACCACCGGATAAGGATTGGGTCATCTGATTGTATTGGCTTGGACTGAAACGCAAAATATCTTGAATTTCTTCCTGCGTCAAAGGGTAGTCATAGATGGATTGGAAGAAGCTGATTAATTCTTTGACCTTGAGGTTTTTAGGGAGTTCGTTCGTCTGAGGTAGGAGACCGATAGTACTTTTGAGTTTGCGGTTACCCACTGCCATCCCTTTAATGGTAATGGACCCTTGGCTGAGGATTTTGTCATGAAGTAAGAGTTCAATCAGAGTGGTCTTGCCGGCCCCATTAGGACCAATGAGGGCGATGCATTCGCCAGCCTCAATCGAGAAGTTGATATCTTGTAAGATGGGGCGACCTTTGATGGTCTTGCCGGCACCTTTTACATTAATGAGACTCATAATAGTTCCCTCCTTGCTGTTGATGGTTTTATTATAGGCCAAGAAATCGGAGGCTAGTAGTAGCGCCTGTCATGACATGATGTGACATTTGTCATGACTTGGTGGATGGTAGATTTCTTAAGTTTTCCCAAAGGGCTCAGCCTAAAAGATGCCAAGGGTCGTTAAACTTGATATAATAAAGTATAACTTGAAAATAATGGAGGGATATCCATGAGATATTTATTTGACCCAACTTACTTCTTAATCATTATCGGGATGGCTTTTGCTGGTTATGCCCAATGGAAAGTAAAATCCACCTTCAGCAAATACAGTGAATGGGAAACTAGCAAGGGCACGACTGGTCGCCAAGTGGCGCAAGCTATTCTGCAACAAACCCTGATTAACAATGTTCAAGTCGAACATGTTTCAGGTGATTTGACTGACCACTATGACTCCCGCCACAAGGTCTTGCGTCTGTCTGATGCGACCGATATGGAAACTTCGGTTGCAGCCGTTGCGGTTGCTGCCCACGAGTGTGGTCACGCAGTCCAAGACGCTGAGAACTACTTCCCGCTTCGTCTGCGTAATGCCTTAGTGCCTGTGACCCAAATTGGTTCAGCAGCTGCCATGCCAGTGATTATTGCCGGCTTTATCTTCCAAATGATGGGCTTGGTCCAATTCGGGATTATTCTCTTCTCCCTAGTCCTAGTCTTCCAAGTAGTAACTCTGCCAGTGGAATTTGATGCGAGTGCGCGTGCGCTTAAAATCTTGGAACAAAACCAACTTTTAGCCCCAGAAGAAATGCCAGCTGCCCGCAAGGTGCTTAATGCAGCAGCCTTAACCTATGTGGCGGCAGCCAGTGCTACAGCCTTACAATTGCTCCGTTTGATTATTCTATCTAGTCGTAACAACGACTAATGTCAATCCAGGAGGTGGCCTATGCGCCAACTAAATCAACTTTTCAAGCGTCGGGTCAATACCCAGCTGGTGGATGAGTTACTCAATAAAACCCAGTCTGAAGTTGACAAGATGCAGCCCCTCAATGTCCTAGTCGCGGGTAAAACAGGGAGTGGTAAATCCACGCTCATTAATGCCCTTTTCCGGGAAAATTTGGCAACCACAGGGGCCGGGCTACCCATTACTCAACAACTCGTGCGTATTACTAAGGAAGGCGTGCCTCTGACCCTCTATGATACCAAGGGGCTGGAGTTGACAGCTGAATCCCAGCGGGAGGTCTTGGCTAGCTTGTCGGATCTCCTGATTGAGAAGCGCCAAGGCGATCCGCGCGATAAAATTCACGTAGTCTACTACTGCTTGAATTCGACCATGGCTAGAATTGAAGCTATGGAAATCGAAATCATCAAGACCTTGGCCCAGTATGTGCCGGTAATTCTGGTCTTGACCCAACAATTGGATCCCAACAACCAGGAATTTCTTAGTCAGTTACAGGCTATGGCTCTACCTGTCAAGGGGATTGTGCCTATTCTGGCCAAGGCTTATAGCCTGCCAAAACAGGCTCTAATCCCGTCTCATGGTCTAAATGAGCTCTTGGAATTGAGTCTAAGTTTGGTGCCGGAGTCAGTCCACCGGGCTTTTATCAACGCCCAACAGGTCGATTTGGCAAGAAAGGTCAAAGAGGCTAGACGTTGGGCGCAAACCTATGTGACGACTGCATTTGGGGTTGGCTTTGTGCCAATTCCGGTAGCTGACGCGACGCTCCTAGTTCCCATGCAAATTACCATGCTAGCCCATCTATCGGCCATCTTCGGGGTGTCGTTAGAGAAATCCCAGTTAATTAGCCTAGTTATGGGTTTAGGTGGGACCGGTGGTACGACTTTAGTAGGTAAACTCTTGGTGTCATCCGTCTTCAAGATTCTGCCTGGCTTAGGAACGGTAACGGGCGGTGCGGTAACAGGGGCTATCGCCTCAGGCTTGACCTTGAGTTTGGCCTACAGTTATATCGAGGTTCTCAAGCAGATTGCGACGGCAGAACAGCAAGGGCGCGATATGCGCCTGAGAGAAATCCAGAAAATCATGAACCGCTCTTTTGAACAGCATGTGGCGGTTGTGAACCAGGTCTTGCCTGACAATCTCAAGCAAGGTGCCTTTGTTAACTGGTTGCAGAGCTTCTTCGAAAAGTTTTAGAGAAAACAAAGACCCGAGACAAGTGTCTCGGGTCTTTTGTATATATCTTAGTCTTGGTCGGCTGCTTGTTTAATGGGGACATTGACGGTTTCCTCGCCTAGTTCTAGCCAGCCTATTTGGCCATTGAAACGGTCGCGTAGTTGGGCTTCTAGGGTCGCAGCTTGGTCTTGATAGATAGCCAAAGTATAGGTGACTTGGCCGGCATACTCGGTGTCCATAACTGTGACATCCAAGTCGCTATGGTCTAGAAAATACTGGAAGGAATCGACCTGGTTATAGCCCAGTTCTAAGGCAACTAGCAATTGGTTGACGTTGGCAACAATCGTAGCCTGATTCAAGGCTTCACTGACTGCACTGGAATAGGCACGAATGAGGCCACCTGCCCCTAGCTTAATCCCACCAAAGTAGCGGACTACCACGGCAGCCAGATTAGTCAACTGACGTTGCTTAAGCACTTCTAGCATGGGGACACCGGCTGTACCCGCAGGTTCGCCATCATCACTCATTTTCTGGGTCAGGGAATCAGGGCCGATAATATAGGCGCTACAATGATGCGCAGCCTTGTAATGTTCCTTGCGCAAGGCGGCAAGGATGGGTGGAAAGTCGGCTGCATCTTGTAGAGGGTAGAGATAGCAGAGGAAGCGGGACTTCTTGATTTCGATTTCGTGGACACTAGCTTGATCAATGGTCAGATAGTTCATTGGGGCGCCTCCTTTCCACATTATTCTACCACATGGCAAGACATTTGGCGCGATATTTGATATAATCCCTCTGGAGCGTATTTTGAATTAAGGAGGAATGTTGATGAAAGCAGCTGTGATTGTTGACTCTACTGCCTACTTATCAGAGGCCTTAGCCCAACATCCAGACGTCTATCAAGTTGCCTTGTCGGTTAATTTCAGCGATGGCTCAGTTATGAAGGATACTTCTGACCAGCAATTATCAAATGAATTTTACACCCGCCTCAAGTCTGAAAACCAATTACCGACAACTTCTCAGCCCCAACCAGGGGATTACTTGGCCCTCTTGGACCAATTAGTAGCGGCTGGCTATGATACGGTCTATGCCATTCACCTTTCCAGTGAAATCAGCGGAACCTATCAAACTGCTCGTATGCTTTTGAGTGAGTATGAGGACAAATTACAAGCCTATGCAGTAGACTCTGGCTCATCTTGTATGGTCATGGAACTCTTGGTTAAGGAAACCTTAGACTGGCTTGGCCAAGGCTTGTCAGCTGAGGAAGTAGGTCGTCGTCTAGAATGGTCGGCTCGTCATTCGGATGTCTATCTCATGGTAGGGGACCTCAATAACTTGGTTAAGGGTGGCCGCCTGTCGGCTTCCAGTGCCATCTTGGGTAATATCTTACAGATTCGTCCCCTGCTTCATTTTGAAGAAGGCAAGATTGCTGTCACTGAAAAAATCCGTACGACCAAGAAGGTTTACCGTCGCATGGTGGAGCTAGTGGCAGAATGGCAAACACGCTACCCTCAGGGCGTGCATGTCGGCATTGGCCAAGCTGGTGCGCCAGAAGATTTAAAGGTATTGGATGAAATGATGAAGGATGCCTATCCTGGTATGCCCCTTAGCTATACCAATATTGGCCCTGTCATCGGTACCCATACGGGTGATGGCACCAAGGGCTTAGGGATTGTGCCTAAGTTACCGGCAGATTTCTAAATCTATTACTTAAATAAAAAGTCGCCATAAGTTTAACTTGTGGCGACTTTTTTTGTTTAGTTGAAGTTCTAGTAATTTCTAACATAAATGCTGTCCACCAAATGGTTGGAGGCCTTATGCAGAATCAGATCTGCCCTCTCACGTGTAGGGGCGATATTTTGAATTAAGTTAACTAGGTTGATGGTCTGCCAAGCTTCGTTAGCGTACTGCCGGGCCTGTTCGCGTGGTTTTTGGGATAAATCGAAGTAGTAGTTATGAGGATCTTGTTTGGCCAGGTCCAGCAAGAGCTCGAAACGTTCCATGTACCAACGTTGAATATGGACAGGATTAGCATCGATATAGATGGAGACATCGAAGAAGTCACTGACATAGAGTTTCTGGTTCTGTGGCAGTTGCAAGACATTAATCCCTTCCACAATCAGGATGTCGGGATCTTCCATGACGGCGTCTTGGCCGACTAAGACATCATAGACCTGGTGGGAATAAACAGGGTAGCTGACTGGCCCCTTACGCGTCTTAATACGTTGCATGAAGTCTAGAAGGCGAGGCATATCGTAGGAATCTGGGAAACCTTTGCGGCCTAGGATACCACGCCGAATTAATTCAGCGTTAGGGTAGAGGAATCCGTCAGTTGTCATCAGGGCGACTTTGCGCTCTGGATAGGTCCGGCTCAGCAGCTCGTGTAAGACCCGGGCCGTTGTGCTCTTGCCGACCGCGACACTCCCTGAAATCCCAATGACAAAAGGCTGGTGGGATTGGAGAGAGGGATGGTTTTGGCCCTGCAGAAATTGATATTTGGCGGACTGATAGGCTTGTTGATAGGTCATCATCATATCCAAATAATGAATCATAGGGGCATAGATGGTGGCCACGTCTGCCTGAGACAGGCGGTCATTAAGTGAGACCAGTCGAGCCAATTCATGGACTTGCGGTATAGGTTGGCCCTCTTGGTGGAGCTTTTGCCACTCTTGGGGCGCGTAGCGCGTGAACATTTCCAATGACATGAGATACCTCCTGACGGGGATGCTTAGGATTATTTTACCACAGAATCTGCGAAAGTTTAAGATTGCTTAAAACTTTCCCTAAAAATCCCACTTTTTCCTGGGATGCGCTACAATAGAACATGACGAATTGACTCGTAAAGGGGACCTTTTTGTGCCTAAAAAGATGCTAGAAAATCAACATAAAGAATTAAATATA
>CAUUNL010000020.1:0-26286 GCA_963546405.1 Abiotrophia defectiva
CGGTTTGCGGCATACCTTGAACGCCCTCTGAAGTAGCTGGACTACTTGTTGGGGTGACTCTAGCTACCGTTGGCGTGTAAGTGGCGGTTACTGGTGTACCATTCTTATCAACACGTTTAACCGTAACTGGATCTGGAGTCCCCACATATTGCTTGTCTGGCGTGAAGGTGATAGATCCATCAGGGTTGATGGTGTAGACACCCACATTTGGCACAGTCTTAGTACTTGAGCCATCTTCGAAGGTCATTGGGCTATCCGCATCAATTGGTACTAGTGGATTACCTGGGGTGAAGACTGGCGTTCCGGTTTGTGGAACCCCTTGAACACCTGTTGAAGTTGCTGGACTACTTGTTGGGGTTACCCGAGTGACGGTTGGCGTGTAAGTCGCGGTGACTTCCGTACCGTTCTTATCCACTCGTTTGACAGTGACTGGATCTGGAGTCCCCACATATTGCTTGTCTGGCGTGAAGGTAATGGATCCATCTGACTCAATGACATAGGTCCCGACATTTGGCACCTTCTTGGTGCTTGAGCCATCCTCAAAGGTCATTGGTTTAGTATCATCTAGTGGTACTAAAGGATCACCTTCAGTGAAAGTTGGCGTGCCCTTTTGAGGTTGGCCTTGAACGCCAGTTGATGTAGCATCAGTGCTAGTTGGCGTCACTTTAGTGATCGTTGGGGTGTAAGTGGCAGTCACTTCTGTTCCGTTTTTATCCACTCGTTTGACAGTGACTGGATCCGGAGTCCCAACATACTGCTTGTCTGGTGTAAAGGTAATGGAACCATCTGGGTTAATCTTGTATTCCCCTACCTTTGGCACCGTCTTAGTAGTCTTGCCGTCTTCAAAGGTCATCGGTTGATCTAAGTCAATTGCTACCGCTGGGTCACCTGGGGTAAAGACTGGGGTGCCGGTTTGTGGCACACCTTGAACACCCGTCGAAGTAGCTGGGGTGCTAGTTGGGGTTACTCGAGTTACTGTTGGGGTATAAGTCGCTGTCACCTCTGTCCCATTTTTGTCCACTCGTTTAACAGTCACTGGGGCTGGTGTTCCCACATATTGCTTGTCTGGGGTAAAGCTAATGGTCCCATCTGGGTTGATTGAATATTCCCCTACGCCTTGAACTGTCTTCTTAAGCTGACCATCTTCAAAAGTCATTGGCGAATCCATATCAATTGGAACTGCAGGATCCCCTTCCTTGAAGACAGGCGCTCCTGTTTGTGGCACCCCTTGAGGACCGTTTGAAGTAGCTGGAGAGCTGCTTGGAGTGACCTTGGTCACGTTAGGCGTATAAGTAGCAGTCACTTCCGTACCATTGGTATCGACGCGTTTAACCTTCACTGGAGTCGCCTTGCCAGTAAATTGCTTAAGTGGTTGGAAGGTAATGGTGCCATCTGAATTGATGGTATAAGTTCCTTCATTGGCTACAACTAAAGTATCCGTCCCATTTTCAAAGGTCATTGGTTTTGCCATATCAATCGGCACAGCCTGATCACCTGGGGTGAAGGTCGGCTTACCACTTTGTGGCTGACCTTGCAGGCCAGTTGACTCAGCATTGGTGCTTCTTGGTGTAACTCGCGTCACAGTTGGGGTGTAAGTGGCCGTCACTTCCGTGCCATTGGTATCGACACGTTTAACTGTTACTGGTGATGGAGTTCCCACATATTGCTTGTCTGGCGTGAAAGTAATGCTACCATCTGACTCAATGACATAAGTCCCGACTTTATCCACTTTCTTAGTTGTTTGACCATCATCAAAGGTCATGGCTTTGGTCATATCAATCGGCACGGCCTTGTCACCTGGGGTGAAGGTTGGCTTGCCACTTTGTGGTTGCCCTTGTAAGCCGCTTGAGACTGCATTGGTGCTTCTTGGTGTAACTCGCGTCACAGTTGGGGTGTAAGTGGCCGTCACTTCCGTGCCATTGGTATCGACACGTTTAACTGTTACTGGTGATGGAGTTCCCACATATTGCTTGTCTGGCGTGAAAGTAATGCTACCATCTGACTCAATGACATAAGTCCCGACTTTATCCACTTTCTTAGTTGTTTGTCCATCGTCAAAAGTCATGGCTTTAGTCATATCAATCGGCACAGCCTGATCACCCGGGGTGAAGGTTGGCTTGCCACTTTGTGGTTGCCCTTGTAAGCCGCTTGACTCAGCATTGGTACTTCTTGGTGTTACTCGCGTCACAGTTGGGGTGTAAGTGGCCGTCACTTCCGTGCCATTGGTATCGACACGTTTAACTGTTACTGGTGATGGAGTTCCCACATATTGCTTGTCTGGCGTGAAAGTAATGCTACCATCTGACTCAATGACATAAGTCCCGACTTTATCCACTTTCTTAGTTGTTTGACCATCATCAAAGGTCATGGCTTTGGTCATATCAATCGGCACAGCCTGATCACCTGGGGTGAAGGTTGGCTTGCCACTTTGTGGTTGCCCTTGTAGGCCGCTTGAGACTGCATTGGTACTTTTTGGCGTCACTTCCGTCACAGTTGGCGTATAGGTCGCCGTCACTTCGGTACCATTCTCGTCAACACGTTTGACCGTCACTGCGGCAGGGGTTCCTACATATTTCTTATCTGGTGTAAAGGTAATAGAACCATCTGAATTAATGGTATATTCCCCTACGCCGGCAACCGTCTTCTTAGGTTGACCATCGTCAAAGGTCATTTGCTTGCTGTAGTCGATTGGGACCGCTGGATCGCCTTCCTTGAAGACTGGCGTACCTGTTTGTGGCACCCCTTGAGGACCTGATGAGGTGGCTGGTGTGCTACTTGGGGTGACCTTGGTCACGTTAGGTGTATAAGTAGCGGTCACTTCGGTACCATTAGCATCTACACGTTTAACCGTCACAGGAGTCGCCTTGCCAGTGAATTGCTTAAGTGGCTTGAAGGTAATAGAACCATCCGCATTAATGGTATAAGTCCCTTCATTCGCCACTTCCAAGGTATCCTTCCCATTTTCAAAGGTCATAGCTTTGTTCATATCGATTGGGATTTGTTGATCACCTGGGGTGAAGCTTGGCTTACCGCTTTGTGGCTGACCTTGCAGGCCACTTGACTCAGCATTGGTACTTCTTGGCGTTACCTGGGTGACCATAGGTTGGTAACGCGCCCGGTGTGGTTTACCATCGCTATCATTGACTTGAACCACCACTGGGTCTGGCGTGCCATAAAAGCTCTTGTTAGGCTTGAAAGTCACTTGGCCGGTGTTTGGATCCAATTCATAGGTCCCCACTTGCTGGCCATTGGCCATGGCAGGCACCGTGTTACCTGTTACTGGCCGTCCGCTTGCATCTACAAAACTTGCAGGACGAGAAGCGTCTGGTGTGACAGGAGTCGCACTAGTGTCATCATCGTTAAAGACTAGCGTTTTGCTTTGGTCCAGCCCTTGAATACCACTCGTTTCATAGTTAGGAATCTTCCGAACGGTTGGTACATAACGGCCGTCCATAGTGGATAGTTGATTATTCTTATTAGGGTCAGACGCATCAGTAGAATTCCAACCAGTCGAGGTGCCGTTGCTGTCAGTCCAACGAATGTTAATTCCCTCAGCAGTTCCAGAAAAGGCCGTATTTGGAGTGAAGGCTACTTGCACGTCATTGCCATTGCTGGTCACCACATAGGTCCCTTCAGGACGAATATAAGTCGTGCCGTCTGTTGACTGCAAAACATTGCCCTGATTGTCTAAGACTTGAGGCGCTTGGCTAGACATGCCAATGGTTGCAGTATTATCTTCTCGACTGCCTCCATTGGTAGTAAAGTGAAGAGTCGCATTCTGGGTCTCACCCGTGAAGCCGTCCGTTGTTTGCTTCTCACCTTTCGGTGGGAAGATGCGGTGTAAGAGCATATCTTCTACTTCACCACTAAAGGCAATACCAGTTGGCTTCTCAATATCGCCTGCATTAGTGGCAATACGGACGCGCATGCCCAACTTGTCCACTTGACCGCCAGTCAGGCCAGGAACAGCTTGGAAGGTTAAGGTGTGATCGCCAGCAGCCGTAATGGTTTTGACGTCACTGCCTTCATTATCTTCAAATTTCCCATTCTGGTTGAAGTCAATCCAAGCCTTAATATGTGCTTGTGGATTTCCATTCGGACTAGCCTTGATTTTGAGCGTGTAAGTCCCATTTTGGGCCTTACTTAAGTCCAGCAAATCATTGGAGTTACTTAGTTGCTCATCTGTCAATAGTTGAGCAACCCCTTCATCCGCGACTTCCTTACGATCATCTAATAACCAGTCATTAGCTGACTCAACATCAATATCAGCTGGCGTAGTCCCTAAATAAGGTTGATTAATAGGGGCGTCGGTTACCGAGTCACGTCCCGAAATGGTATGGAAGGCTTCGCCATAACTTTCTGGCGCATCACTCCCATCTACCACGAGGAAGCCCATCATCATGGCTTGTTGTCCAGATGATGCCACATAGAAACCTACTTCAGAGGCCCCACGCGTCATCACGACAGGAACCGTCCGTTCATTAGAACGGTTTGGCCCGAAGACCTGAGTCCCCAGACCACCCGTCACGGTATCTGGACTGAGATATTTATACCAGTCTACGCTCTTATCTCTTAAGATTAAAAGACCCCTTCTCTTAACGTCCTCATCATCCAACATTTTTTTTGTGATCACCGTATAAGGTTCTTTGGCCGGGCTCTTCATCTTCCATTCACCCATGTATTCCCAACCCGTACCGTTAGTGGTAAAGATTGCGAATTCACCTGGGTTGGCATCTTCACCATCGGCCATAACCACTGTAGGGGCTACACGCTTACCCAGATAGGTAGCCTCAATATCAAATTTTACCCCCCAGTTGGCAGAGTTCTTTGGAAACACTAATTGAGTCTTGCGCTTCTGAGTATTAAAGCCTTGGTCACGTATGGTCGTCCATTCGTTCTGGGCTGCCCCAGTAACTGAAGGAGGTGGTGTTTTACCATAATCTGGCGCGGATTGTAAGAAACCATTCTCAGCGTTGGGGTTATAGGTCCCCGCTGTTGCAGTACCTGCAACCCGCTTTTTATAGATTTCAGTTGAGTTAAAAGGCTTGAGCTCTTTGACCGTTAAGGTCACTTTGTAACCAGGTGAAATTTCCTTGGTGAAGGTGGTCCCTACCTTAAGACCGCCACGTGGATCCAAGTTTTTCCAACTTGCGCTATCTGAAAAATCAAGCCAACTAATCTGCTTAGCTAACTGAACACTGTCTTTCTTAACTGATTCATCCCAGCTTGGTTTATCAACCCGGGGCGTAGCTGTTGCATCGTCTGCTCCGGCAGGACCTGTCCCGATAGGAATCCCTGTCGCCCCGCTATCGCGGAAACCTGTCCCCTTAGGAATGGCTTGGCCTTGGCTACTTGGCCGTGGCATAGCTGAGCTAGTAGGTTTGGCTACTGGCTTAACTGGATAGCCTGGTGTTTTCACCACTGGCTTGTCCGCTTGAGGTGCGACTTCTGCTTTTACTTCAGGCTGTGCTGAATCTGAAGCCTCCTGTGCCGTTTCTTGACTCGTCTCACTCACCTGACTTTGCTGGTCGGCTTGGCTAGATGATTCTGATGCTTGACTTGAAGCCTTCAGCTCCTTAGCGCTTGACTCTGCAGCTTGGCTAGCTGCCTGCGACTGCTCCTGATCAGGTGATTGGCTCTCCGGCGCTACTGGCACTTGACTAGTGCTTACCAAGTTACTGCTATTGCTTAGCTCTTGAGCCGACACCACCGGCCCATTAGCAAAATAAATCCCGAAAGCAACCGCAACCGATGCGGCACCGAAGCTATACTTCTTAATAGCATAGCGCGTAATTTTTTCGCCCTTGCGTTGGTCATTCATCAGTCGATTATTCTTACTGAACATTGACTCTTGTCCCCCTTAAACTTAATTCTATCAAATAGATGATCACTTTGAGGCCCATCCTCCCCCATGAAAAAGAAAACACCAGCACTTCGTCAGGATAAAGCTTCATTGTGAATCGGCACCTATTTAATTCCGTAGCTAATTATAATACATCTACTAGTAAAATGCACGGTATTTTTCAGTATTTCAGCAACAAAATTTTACTATTGCACATACTAGGGCTTCTTGACTAAACAAGCCATCATCACATTACTAAATCGCGAACGTTAGGCGAATTTCACGAACTATATTTAGTGTTTAGAACCACATAAGGCCTAGTACTTTAAAACCGCACAAAAAAAAAGACCGAGAATAGGTCTCGGTCTTTGGTCTTTAGTCTAGATTGCTGAAGCCTTCGCCTAAGAGGTTGGTTTCTGGCGACACATTCCAGATGCTTTCGGCGTAACGCAAGATGGTGTAGTCTGACGAGAATTTGCCGGAGTAGGCAATGTTGGTCAGGGCACGTTTAGCCCATTCCTTCGGCTCTTGATAGAGCTTGTCAGCAGCCATTTGCGCTTCATAGAAGCTTGGGTAGTCTTGCAAGAGGAAGTACTCATCATTGTAGAGTACCAAGGAATCGAAGATCTCGCGCCCTTCTGCTTCAATATTAGGGATGGTCCCGTCAATGAAGGCATTGAGCACACGTTTAATCTGTGGATTTTCCTCATAGATGGCCCGTGAGTAGTAGTTATTCGCCTCACGCAATTGTTGCACATCGTCGGCCGTCATACCAAAGAGGAAGATGTTGTCGTCACCGACTAGGTCATAGATTTCGACATTGGCACCGTCCAAGGTCGCCATGGTTAAGGCCCCATTGGCCATTAACTTCATGTTAGAAGTCCCAGACGCTTCCTTACCCGCCAAGGAAATTTGTTCGGATAGGTTAGCTGCAGGAATAATCAATTCGGCTAGGGAGACCCCATAGTTTTCTACGAAGACAATCTTGATCTTGTCGCCAACGGCTGGGTCATTGTTAACCAAATTAGCCAATTCATTAATAATCTTGATGACAGACTTGGCATAGTGGTAGCTTGGCGCTGCCTTGGCCCCGAAAATGAAGACCCGCTTAGCAAAGTCAGCCTTAGGATTCTCCTTAAGGGTCAAGTAGCGATCTACAATATGCATGACTTGCAGGAGTTGACGCTTGTAGGCGTGGAGTCGCTTGATTTGCACGTCAAATAAGGCAGTCGGATCAATGTCTAGCTTCATCTCTTCCTTAACGAAACGGGCAAAGCGTTCCTTATTAGACAATTTGACTTCTTGTAGTTTTTCTAATACCTCATCATTGTCACGGAAGGCTTGGAGAATGTTCATTTCCCGTGGCTTGAAGCGCCAGCGCTTGCCGATGTATTGGTCGAGAACCTTGCTGAGGCCTTCATTGGCTAGCTGCACCCAACGACGGTGGGTCACCCCATTGGTCTTGTTGTTGAAGCGGAAAGGATAGATAGTCTTGAAGTCCCGCAAGGTGTAGTGTTCCAAAATCTCAGTATGGAGCTTGGCGACCCCGTTGACACTGTGGCTGGCAATAATGGCCAGGTTGGCCATGAGGACTTGGTCCCCCTCGATTGGCGCCGTACGATGGGCTAGTTCTGCCCCGTAGAGGGCGGTCTTGTTAACCAAGTGACGGCGGTTGATTTCATAGATAATCTGCATAATCCGTGGCAGGAGGCCTTCAATCATGTAGATTGGCCAACGTTCCATAGCTTCCGCCAAGATGGTGTGGTTAGTATAGGAAGTTGATTTCTTAACGATATTCCAAGCTTGACCCCAAGTCAGGCTCTCTTCATCGACCAGAATCCGCATCAATTCTGGAATACAGAGGGTTGGGTGGGTATCGTTAATGTGGATGGCCACCTTATCAGGGAAGACGCTCCAAGGCAAGCCCAAACTCTTGAAGTAGCGGACAATGCTTTGAATCCCGGCTGAACACATGAAGTATTCTTGCTTGAGGCGCAAGAGTCGGCCTTCATAGTTGGAGTCATCTGGATAGAGCACTTCGGTGATCTCTTGAATTTCCTTGCGTTGCTCAGGGGTCGTGAAATAAGACTCGTGGCCTGGCGGAATTTCGGCTGAGAAGAGCCTCAAGTTGTTGACCACGTCATTACGATAACCGATTTGTGGCGTATCATAAGGCACCGCCAAGACATCAAAGGTATTCTCATAGACTGGCTTCAAATCCCCATACTGATTGGCTTCCAACCAGACATTACCACCAAAGCGGACAATAACCGACTTGGATTCCTTACGGACTTCCCAAGAGTTAGGGTTGCGCAACCAGTTTTCTGGCAGTTCAATTTGGTAGCCGTCAATGAATTTCTGCTTGAAGAGGCCATAACGGTAGCGAATACCGCAACCATTGCCCGGCACACCAGTGGCTGCCATGGAATCCATGAAGCAAGAAGCCAAACGGCCCAAGCCCCCGTTCCCCAAGGCAGGATCGACTTCCGCTGCCGCTACAGCTTCAAAGTCCAAGCCCAATTCTTCTAGGGCTGTGCGGGCCGTGTCTAACAAGTCTAAGTTAAGCAAATAACGCTTGAGCTGGCGACCTGGTAAGAATTCCATGGAGAAGTAGAAGACTTGCTTCTGCTTGCTGTCCAGCTTGACTTGGTTGTAGTGGACCCATTTGTCAGTATAGATAGAACGTAATAATTGGCCTAAGGCTTGGAATTGTTCGGTAGTGCTACCAGAGGTATAAGGCACGGCGAACATGTCTTCAAACTTCTTCCTATAGGCGTCTTTGAATGCATCGACCTTCATTGATTTCCTCCTAAATAAGTGTGGCATAAGCCCAAGAAAGAGACGCAAGCAAGCGCTTGGTCTCTTCTGAGCTAACTATCCTTGAAGTAGTGAACGGTAGAGGGCTAGGTATTCTTGGGTTGGCCCGGTCCAAGAGAAGTCTCGGGTCATGGCCTGTTCTACCAATTGCTTATGAGCACCAGGCTGGTTGTAATAGACATCCAGCGCATAGTAGATGGTTTGGAGCATGGTCCAACCGTCAAAACGATTGAAGGAATAACCTGTCCCCTCCCCGGTATATTGGTTGAAAGGTTGCACGGTGTCACGCAAGCCCCCTGTCTCATGGACAATTGGCAAGGTCCCATAGCGCATGGCCATAAGTTGTGACAGACCGCAAGGCTCGAAGGCACTTGGCATCAAGAAGAAGTCGCAGCTAGCATAGATTTGTTGGGCTAGTCCTAAGTCAAAGGTAATGAGACTCTTCATCTTGTCAGGATAGCGTGACTCGAAGTAACGGAAGGAGTGCTCGAATTGCGGCTCCCCAGTCCCTAAGAGGACCACCTGAACTTCTGCCTGCAGTAATTCTTCTAGGCGTTCTTCCACTAACTGGAAGCCCTTCTGGTCGGTCAAACGTGAAACCATACCAATCATGGCCACATCTGGATTGACTGGCAAGCCCAAACGTTCCTGCAAGGCCGCCTTGTTAGCTGCCTTACCACTTAAGTCCGAGACATTAAAGTGATGAGGAATGAGTGGGTCTGTCTCAGGATTATTGAGGTCATAGTCAATACCGTTAATAATCCCGCTTAATTTCCATTCATTGTACTTGAGGACCCCTTCTAGGTTCTCACCAAAGGCTTGGGTGGTAATCTCATGGGCATAGGTTGGACTCACCGTGGTAATACGGTCAGAGAAGTTAATGCCACCCTTGAGATAGTTGACCCGGTCATAGTACTTGACCCCATCTTCGGTATAGACATTGTAGCCAGTCCCGAAGACTTGGCCCAGGATGGCTGGATCATAGACCCCTTGGAAACGTAGGTTGTGAATAGTCAAGACCTTGCGGATATGACGCAGACGGTCTTTCCAGTGATAACGGTCCACTAAGAGCACGGGCACCATAGCGGTGTGCCAGTCATTACAGTGAATAATGTCTGGAATCCAGTCAATGACTTCCAGCATCTCAATAATAGCCGTTGAGAAGTAGCCGAAGCGTTCGCCATCATCCCATTGGCCATAGAGGGATGGCCGGTCAAAGTATGCCAAGTTATCGATGAAGTAGTACTTGACCCCGTCCATCTCCAAATACTTAATACCACAGTAGACATTCCGGCCGCCTAATTGGAAGCGGAAATGGGCAATTTCTTGGATTTGGTCCTTGTATTGCTGAGGCGTTTGAGTGTAGTAAGGTAATACCACGCGAATGTCCACGCCCTGCTTAGCCAATTCCTTAGGCAAGGCATAGGCAACGTCGCCTAGCCCGCCCGTCTTGAAAAAGGGTGCCGCTTCTGCGGAAGCAAATAAAACTTTCATGGCGACTCCTTTATTCTGCTGGGATGACTGTGTTCTTGCTGATTACGACCACATTGTCAGGTGTCCCAATGACGTGAGCGCCTGGTTCAACGACACAGCCCTTGTCCAGGATGGCGTATTCAACACGTGCCCCATCGCCAATCTTAGTCCCTTGCAGGATGATAGATTCTTTGACATGTGCCCCTTCGGAGACATGCACCTTACGGGAAATGAGTGAGCGTTCCACCTTACCTGCTAGGTAAGAACCAGAGGCCACAACAGAGGAGCGTACATCAGAACTTGGCGCATAGTAGGACGGTACCCCATTCTTGGTCTTGGTCAAGATTGGTTGGCTTGAGTAGAACAAGGAAGTGAAGTTTTGACGGTCTAACATGTCCATATTAGCCTTGTAGTAACGTTGAATGGAGTCAATGTTCGCCATATAACCGGTGTACTTGTATGGGTTAACGGTGTAGTCTAAGAGATAGTGTTGAATCAATTCATCCACTTCCATGTAGACTTCTTCGTCCACCGCCCGGTCAATAATATCGTTAAGGGTCTTAACGCTGAGGAAGTACATGCTGAGAGAAGCATCGACCTTCTCTTCTTCCCCTAAATCACCGTACTCAACCAATCCCTTGACTTGGCGGTTGGCATCGAATTTAAGGGCACGAGATTTAGGGTTTTGATCACCTATTTTTTCTTTGTCTAATTGTTTGTAGATAAGGGTAATATCCTTACCTTCAGACACATGGTGGCGGAAGACGCCGCGGATATCCACGTTCGCAATAATCTTAGATCCGGCTACGAAGACGTACTCAGCCTTAGCCCGAGACATGAAGACCCGGTGGTTGTAGTAGTAATCTTCGTAGAGGTTTTCTTGGTGGTGGCGGAGCTTCCAGTTCTGTTGAGAGAAGGTGAAGATCCCACCTGATACTTGAGAATCTAAGTCCCAAGCTGCCCCAGAACGGATGTGGTCATAGATAGAACGACCTGATTCAGCGATGAAGAGGGCTACCGAATCAATTTCCGCATGACAAATGCTGGACAAGGCGAAGTCAATCACCCGATAACGGTCAGCAAATGGTAAGGCGGCAATGGGCCGGTTTTGGGTCAATGGTCTTAATAATTGATCATCTTCGGTCAAATTGAGAATCGCACATAACTTATTCTTCACCATCATTTTTTGGTCCTCCTACTACTTCAGCATATCCTACAGTGGCAATTTGGTCTGGGGTCCCGATGACGCTTGCCCCGTCCGCAATCACGGCTTGTTCACCGATAATGGCATACTCTACGCGACAACCTTTACCGATGGTGGCACTGGACATAACCACAGAATGGTCAACCTGACTATCAGGCCCTACCTTGACATCACGCGACAAGAGGGAGTTATCCACTTGGCCGGCAATGTAACAGCCATCCACAACTAGCGAGTGCTTAATTTGCGCTTCTTCAGTCAAGAATTGTGGCGGGGTCACAGGGTTGGAGGTATAAATCCGCCAAGTATCCTCACTAATGTTGAGTGGATGTTCTGGGTCCAAGAATTCCATGTTAGCTTCCCAGAGCGATTCGATGGTACCCACGTCTTTCCAGTAGCCTTCAAATGAGTAAGCAAAGCAGTTTTCAGCATTGCTTAGGTAGGCTGGAATCACGTTCTTACCAAAGTCTTCCATTTCACGATTCTTGGCTTGGTCTTCCACCAAGTAACGACGCAAGGTATCCCAGTTGAAGATATAAATCCCCATGGAAGCCAGGTTGCTCTTAGGTTGGGCTGGTTTTTCTTCGAACTCGATAATACGGCCATTTTGGTCTGTGTTCATAATCCCAAAGCGTGAGGCTTCCTTCATGGAAACTGGGATAACCCCAACGGTCAAGCTAGCCTTGTTCTTGATGTGGTCTTCTAACATGGCTGCATAGTCCATCTTGTAGATATGGTCACCTGATAGAATGAGGACATACTTAGGATCTAAGGAATCAATATAGCTGATGTTTTGGTAGATGGCATTGGCTGTCCCCTTGAACCATTTTTCACCATCTGAACTGGAGTATGGTTGGAGGATAGTAGCCCCACCTGAACGGCTGGTTAAGCCCCAGGCTGCCCCTTTGCCAATGTGTTCGTTAAGCTCTAAAGGTTGATATTGGGTCACTACCCCAATATTCTTAATCCCAGAGTTGGCGCAGTTACTTAAAGCAAAGTCAATAATGCGGTATTTCCCTCCAAAGGGAACGGCTGGCTTAGCCGTTTGTTTGGTTAAGACACCCAGACGGGTCCCTTGACCACCGGCTAAAATCATCGCGATCATATCTTGTTTCATATACACACATGCGAAACTAGCTGACTCACTCGGCGTAAGAAGTCAGTTAATTTCATCTCCTTTCTTAGCTTTTATTTAGCGCCGTAAACACGTTTGGGTTTGATATAGAGCACACCCAGACTAGGAACCGTTGTGACAATGGAGTAAGGTTGTCCATCATGAGGCACTTCTTCAGTCTTCATGACCGGTAGATTCTCGGTCCACCGTCCGCCAAACTCTTGCATTTGCGAGTTGAGCAAGACTTCGTACTCTCCTTTATAAGGCACCCCAATTCGGTATTCCTGACGTTCAACCGGGATAAAGTTCAAGGCAATGATTAAGAAATCACGCTTGGCCTTACCCTGCCGCATCATAGTCAGGACAGCCTGTTCCACATTGTCAGCATCTAGGACGGTCAGACCTGCTGGCTCAGTATCATAATAATGCAGGGCCTTGTAGTCCTTACCGATATGATTGAGGGTCTTCATATAGTGTTGGTACTCACGGTTGAACTCGAAGCTCAAGTCCTTCCATTCCAACTCGGAGTAGTAGCGCCATTCCAGGTATTGGCCTAGCTCGTTACCCATAAAGTGCAGCTTCTTACCAGGCTGGGCCATCATATAACCATGCAAGAGACGCAAGGTCTCAAACTGGGTTTCGCGGCTGCCAGGAATCTTGTCTAAGAGCGACTTCTTACCGTGGACCACTTCGTCATGAGAAAATGGCAAGACATAACGTTCATTGTATTGGTACATAAAGACGAAGGTAATTAAGCGGAAATTCTGTGGTCGGTAGTATGGGTCGGTTTCGAAGAAACGCAAGGTATCATTCATCCAGCCCATATTCCATTTGTAGTCAAAGCCCAAGCCCCCTTCTGAAACAGCATGCGTGATGCCCTTCCAGTCGGTACTTTCTTCCGCAATCATGAGGACATGCGGCAGGTGATCTTTGATTGTGGTATTGAGTTTTTGGAGGAAGGCCACCCCTTGGCGGTTGTGGTTGCTGCCATCTTCGTTAGGTGTCCAAGGCCCTTGGTCAAAGTCCAAGTAAAGCATGTTAGACACGGCATCCACCCGCAAACCATCCAAGTGACATTCCTTAAGCCAAAACATGGCGTTAGAAATGAGGAAGCTTTGGACTTGGTTCTTACCTAAGTCGAAGTTGAGCGTCCCCCAACCTACGTTGTTAGCCCGGTTGACATCTTGGTATTCAAAGGTTGGCGTCCCATCATAGTAAGCCAAGGCATTGGCATTACGGCAGAAGTGACCAGGCACCCAGTCCATGATGACCCCGATGCCCGCTTGGTGGGCTTGGTTAACGAAGTCCTTGAACTCTTCCAAGGTCCCATAGCGGCCACAGACCGCATAGTAACCGGTAATCTGATAACCCCAAGAAGCATCCAGCGGATGGTCCATGAGTGGCATCATTTCAATATGGGTGTAGCCCATTTCCTTAACATAAGGAATCAGGCTTTCCGCCAGTTCCGCAAAGGTATAGGTGCGGCCGTCAGGGTGGCGACGCCAAGAACTGGCGTGCACTTCATAAATGTTGAGAGGCGAATGAACGCTATTCTTACGCCATTGCTGGTTCATCCAGACCTGGTCGGACCATTCGAAGTCTTCCAATCCCCAGACAACCGTGGCATCCTTAGGCGCAATCTCAAAGTTAAAACCAAAGGGATCAATCTTATATTCGATATGACCATTACCATGGTCAATCCCAACCTTGTAACACTGACTCCGTTCGGCACCTTCAATAATGCCCGCCCAAACGCCAGCTTCAATGTGGCTAAGTGGCACATTCTGCCAGTGATTAAAATCACCTTGAATGTAGACATTGGCTGCATGAGGGGCCCAAATGGCGAAGCGATAACCCGTCACTCCATCTTGGTCCACCTTGTGACAGCCTAAAAATTGGTAGGCTGCTTCATGGTTACCATGATTGAAATGATAGATGTGTTCCGAAAGTTGTTCTTGTAATGCTGCGAAAGTCATTCTATCCCTCCCTTTGTTTGTTTATACATTTATTATAGCACTGAAAGCGTTTCATGTAAACGCATACGACTAGACAATTTGATATTTTATTTACCTGAAAATATCGTACAAGACATTCCCGTCGACATATTGATGGAAATTAAGTTTGAGCGCCGATAAAATGGTTGGCGCATGATCAATCAATCTGCCCGTCTCTACGGCATGCCCCACTTTAACATCTGGCCCGTGGTAAAAGGCCGTTGTCGCATAGTGATTACGCGCTGGATGATAGCCATGGGTGGCATGTAAGAGCTTGGCATCCGAAGTTGGATTATCCACCGATTCTTGGAAGTCACCCGCTAAATCATCTAAGAAATAGTAACCTTTCTTGGCTTCAATCATGAAGAGGCAGTTAGGGTCCGCCCCGAAGTCAGCCGCTTCTTGAGCTGTGTAAACTGTCTCAATCATAGGCATCATAGGCCGTAAAGTGTCCAAAATTTCTTTGACCGTTATCTTAGCGCCCGGCTTGCGATAGATATAGGCACAGCCATCCGCGCCCTTGCAGTAAACCTGCCAAGACTTGATGGTGCCGTCACGACCTAGGGTTTGCCAACCAGGTTGGCGGCTGAGCAGGTGGTTAGGCCGCACCACGGTATGAGTGTTGAGTTGGTAGTGGTCCCCCACCAAGACGAAGAGGCAGTCTTCCCATTGGCCCATGTCTTCTAAGAGTCGAATAATACGCCCTAAGCGACCATCGAAGTCGATAATGGCTTGCTTGGCTTGCTCCGAATTAACTCCGTAGTAGTGGCGCATGCTATCTAGCTGCAGGAAGTGGGCCGTCACGAAATCGGGATTGTAATCACGAATGGTATCCAGCAAGACCCCTTCTAGGAAATAATCCAGAGCCGGTTGCTGAATGCCGTCCCGTTTATGACCATGGCGGGCTTCCATTTTGAGCAAGAAAGGAATGCTAGAAGCAGCTAGTGAGACCATTGCCTGATTCTGCCAAGGCCGATTGGGAATAATTTCAGCTAAATTATAGTCGATGGACTTGTTACGCCCCATGACCGGCCAGAGCAAGGACGCCGTCTTGTAGCCCGCCCGCTTGAAGACATCATAGAGGGTTTCACCTTGGACTTCCTTAGCATACCAGTGCCAGTCAGGACTATGACGCTCGGGCTGAATCTTGGTATTATTGACAATTTGGTGATGCAGTGGCAGCAATCCTGTCATAATACTAGTGTGAGCCACATAAGTCAGTGAAGGATAGGTCGATTGGACCTTCTTAACCCAAGTCCCCTTATCTAAGAGGCGCTTAAAGTTCGGTAATTTACTCGCAAAGGCAACATCCTCATAGCCAAATGCGTCAAAAGAGATTAAATATACTTTTCGTTTTGCCATATAACCAGCTCCAGTTCCTAGTCTTTCGATTATCCTGTGCCTAGTCTAAATTTACTCAATTTTATCAGACTTACTCAGCTTTTTCCACAAAAAGTCATAAGTTCCACCGTCATTTTTGTGTAATCATTCGTCTTTTTTATGAAAAAAGCTAAGCTGCACTCATTCTTATTATACACCCAAACAAGAAAAAATACCCTAGAGTATCTGACTTTAAAGAAGAAAATTTAGACCACTTTAGCAAGCAAAATACCCTGACTTTTCAGGCAGAAGTCAGGGTATATCTTACTTAAAATCTGGGCCTACAAATCATAGTGAATGGCCTCTCGGTAGCTCTCATAAATCTGCCGGTTCTTGTCATCGCCACCATCCAAATTAGCTGAATAAAAGATAGGGACAGGACTCACACCTGATTGGGCTAAGTTCCGACTCACTTCTACTACTAGATGGTTAAGTATGCAGGCGCCAATCACCGTTGAACTAGGTCCTACCGGCTGCTCGATACCTGGAACCTGACAAGCCCCATCGCCAATATGGCCGTGATTATCTAGCACTAAGTCTGCCACATCACATAAGCGATGGCCACTGGGATGGCGGCTCTTAGTTGCTCGAGAATAGGTGAGATTGGTCAAAGCTATGACGTAGACACCCTTTTCTTTGGCAGCTAGGGCTAGGTCCACCGCAACCGGATTTCGCCCCGAGACCGAATGGACGATTAGAACATCACCAGCCTTAAAAGGGGTTTTCTTGGCCAATAGCTGGCCATAGCCCACTAGGCGCTCCATTCGGCTAGTAGCACTAATGGGCCGTGTATCTAGCATTAGCTCCCTCCCAAAGATAGGGTTGATAGATACTAAGCCACCTGCTCGGTAGAACATTTCTTCAGCCAAGATCCCGGCATGGCTAGCACCAAAGATGAAGATTGCTTGCTTCTTCTTAATTGCATCCGACAGAATCTCTACCGCTTGGGCCAGACTAGTAGCCTCCAGCTCCTCAACCTGGCTTAGAATCTCCCTAATCCTTTGGAAATAGGCAAACACTTTCTAAGCACCTCCAAAGAGCATCCCCAGTAACTTAGCAATCATCGACATAACGGATAGGTCGTTCCCACCAAAGACGAAGAGCCAGTTTTGAATGGTCGTAGACAGCATGGTCCCAGAAATGGCTACCAAGATGACCATGACCGCGGCAGCGACTGCTGTCCCTATGATGGCCCCACGCAGACCACCCTGCCCTTCAGCAATAACGGCCGCCCCACCACATTCAAAGAAGCTGGTGATAACTAGCGGTACTAACAAAACGCCGAAGACATTGGTTGTGTTCACAATCAGAATCATGGCAGTAGAGCTAATCATGGCGATAATAAAACCGATTAAAACGGCATTTGGCCGATAGTTGAATAAAATTGGCACATCAAAGGCCATTTTGGCACCAGGTACCACTTTTTCAGCAATCCCTTGGAAGGCTGGCATGATTTGGTTAATCAATAAACGAACCCCATAGAGTAAGACCAAAAGCCCACCGGCAAACTCTAAGGAAGATTGAATGGAGTAGCTAATGAGGTTATTCTTAGCTGGCACTAGACTTGGAATGAAGCAACCTACAATCAGGTTCATGACTAACATGACCAAGCCACCGGTGATGGAAATTTCGCGGAAGAAGGATAGGCCAGCAGGGAGATCAAGATCTTCGGTTGATTTTTTCTTGTCCCCTACCACACGGGCTACACTCCCTGCTATGATACAGAGAATACCAGTTGGGTGCCCAATTAAGAAGGAATCATCCCCTGTTGCATCCCAGACAAAGCGACGTGTAATCCATGGCCCCAATGACCAGTAGAGAGCGGATAAGACGGCCCCCACAATAATTAACATCGTACCTGATACCTTGGCTTCCACCAGACCAGCCACAATCACGAATGGGAACCACCAGAGCATGTTACCTGTTAAGAAAATGGTCTTAATCGGTGTGAATCTGGCAATAGCCAGGTGCAGCGCAAGCGCTACGAACATAGTGACACCCACTGTCCCACCATACTCAGCCGTAAATGAAGCATCAGACAAGCCTTCTGATACACTGACCCCTAGGCTGGTTTGAACGGCCGTATTGATTGGTGCAATGGAACCCAACAACATGTTGACCCCTGTCGACAAGATAACCATCCCGAAGGCAGCTGTCAAACTCCCCTTGATAACATCAGAGATAGGCTTGTGTTGAACCAAAAGCCCGAACATGGCGATTAAGCCAAGTAATACAGGGGGATTTCGTAATATGTTATCCGTAATAATATCCATGGTTATTCTCCTTTAGATGCTAGGTAGCGTTTAAATTGTTCCCTTACTTCATTGACATCCATGTATTTCTTAATGGGATAGATAGGAGCTTTAATGGTTTTTTCTAATTCTTGCTGTAATTCAAAACTGGTGAAGTAGACATCCGCTGGCGTCGCTTTGGCTGTTGATAAGTCCGTATTTTCGACCTCCGCATCAATTCCCAGTTCCTTGACTACTTTTTCGACGGTCATTCTTAAGACCAAGGAGCTCCCGACACCAAATCCACATACTGCTAGAATTTTCATTTGACTTCCTCCTTTAACCTGTCTTTGATTTGTGCTAATTGCCCTGACTTAATTAATTGGAATTTGTCCTCATCCATGAACACGGTCATGACTTCCTGCAAGAGAGCCAGATGACTGGTGTTATCGACGGCCGCTAGAACTAAGAAAACTTTAGCTGGTTTGCCACAGACATCGACTGCTTGCTTAAGGACTAATAAGGACACTCCGATTTGCTTCACCCCTTCCCCTGGTCTTGCATGCATTAAGGCAAATTCATCTCCGATGACCATATAAGGACCGTTTTGAATGACTGAGTCCATCATGGCGGTCACATAGTCCTCGCTAATATTGCCCTTTAGCAGGAGGGGCTGTGCTGCCAACCTAAGGGCTGACTGCCAATCCTCCACCCGCTCTACCACTTGGGCATTCTCTAGTAGTTCATTCACACATTCCATAGTCGTTCTCCAATTGTTTTAGTAACCAAGGTTTATTGCGGACACCTTCCACAATAAAGTACATGACATCCCCTACCTTTGAGGTTTCTTCTTTTGCTACCAAAAGCAAGACGATCACATCCACCTTGTCGTAACCCCAGGCAATCGCCTTATCTAAGAGTAAGACCGAAATATTGCTAGTCTCGACTAATTGGGGATTAGCGTGAGGGATGGCGATGCCCTTATCCAGATAGGTGGATTGTTGAGCTTCTCTTTCCAGTATGGAGGCTAGTACTTGCGTCTTCTTGGCCTCCTTCAAGTCCTTCTGCTGATCTAACAAGAAGCTGAGCGCCTCTTCTTGCGTCTTGAAATTCCCCTTATAGATGCCATTAATCAGCCCCCTACCATGATTCATCATTTGGTACTGGTTGAGCGTGGACTGCCGGGCCACTACTTCGGCATAGGCCGTCATAATTTGCCGCATGTCTTCTTCCGTACATAAGGGGCTAATGGTAATCACTGGCCGCTTAAGGCCTTCAATAGGAACCGTCGAGATAATGAAGGAAATATCTTCTACCTCTAATTTCTCCAGTTGCTTCAAGGACACAATCTGTATGTCGTGCAAGTTTGGCAAGAACCTTTGGATCTTGGCATTAATATAGGTGCTAACACCAATCCCATTAGGAGAAACAATCACCACCTTTTTCTGGATAAATTTGCGCTCAATGGCCGCCTGGATATGCAAGACTAGAAAACCAATCTCGTCATCAGATATGAGTGGACAGGCAGCTGGCAAGCCATAGCGACTGCCCTCATTGGTTAGGAGGTATTTGACATCTTGAAAGAGGGCGTGATAGTTACTTTTAATATCGGCTAGAAGCGGATTGACCAGGCTAATCTTAGCTTGAAGACGAGTGAAGAGCTGATTCATATGGATCGCGATGTCTTCTAGCAACTTATGGTCATCCAGCAAATCCAAATTAATAATGAGCGACACATCTTGAATGAGCGCACGAATTTGATTTTTTAGGTCTTCTTGAATCTGACCCGCTTCTTGAGAAAAGCCACTCCCTAACAAAATGGTCACTAGGTAAACTAATTCGCTGGCGCTAAAAGCTAGATCACAGGCTGATTCTAGCCGGCTAATCAGATCCCACAAACGAGGGTAATAACGTGTCGGCTCCAAGTAATTGGTGTCCAAAAGTTGTATACGGTGGCCTGCCTTAGCACGACCAATTAAGAGACAAATGCTTGTGCTAATTTGAGCCATATTATCGCCCGGAATAGGATGCTGCAAAGAGTCGCTGTATTCCTGTAGCAAGCAGATTACCCGATTATATAAAGCGCTGTCAAACCCATCTAAATAAAAAGGCTGATCCTGACTAATCATGAGACGCTTCAAAATCTGCTGAGCCTGAATCTCGCTGCCACTAAAGAAGGTCCCTGAATTATTAAAGGACAAACTGGCGCCATCCTTTTGGAAAAAATGTTTAATGAGGTTGAAGTCATTGGACAAGCTGCTACGCGAGACAAAATATTGATCCGAAAGTTTTTGGTAACTTAAGGTCTCATAGTCTAGTAAACGTAACATAATCTCCTGGCGCCGCAACCTATTATCATTAGCTATCATGTTCATTTATCTCACCCTCACACTTATAGCGTATCAGAAATTCTATCGACTAGGTATACCAAAAAAGCGAAGTCATTTGTAAGTAAAAAGCTGAACACCTCTAAATATAATATAACATAGTAAGAGACCAAACCCAAGCTAGCCATAGGCTGACTTATGATCTTGAAAAACTCCTATTATCTTGTCTAAAAACGTTTCCTTTTCTGCCCTTTTAGTGTAAAATAGAAAGACACAAGAAAAGTAGGTGACTTTACATGGCAACATATAGCAAAGAAAGCTTGATTGAACGGGCTCGCCAACTCCTGCCCAAGGCTTATGCGCCCTATTCTCATTTTCCCGTTGGGGCGGTCCTATTAATGGATGATGGCCAAATCATTGAAGGGGTCAATGTTGAGAATGTTTCCTTCGGCGCTACCAACTGCGCGGAGCGGACGGCCGTCTTCACGGCTGTCACCCAAGGCTACGGTCCTAAGTCCATCCAGGCCATTGCCGTTGCCGGAGATACAGAGGATTTCTTACCACCTTGCTGCATTTGCCGCCAGGTCCTGGTGGAATTCTGCCGGCCTGATGTGCCTGTTTATCTGACCCGTCGCGACGGCCAGATTTACGAGACCACGGTCAGCCAAATCGTTCCACTCGCTTTCGAGTCCTTAAAAATGTAAACTATAACTATCAATACTTAGGAGGTATCCCATGGCACAAACTCTACTCCATGCTTGCATCCGCGTCCAAGACTTGGAAGCAACCCTTAAATTCTATACTCAACTCTTCGATTTCACCCTTAGCCGCGAGAGCCGCTATCCTGATCACGGCTTCGACTTGGTCTACTTAACCGTTCCAGGCAGTGACTTCGAATTGGAATTGACCTATAACTACGACCACGGTCCTTACACAGTCGGTGATGGCTTCAGCCACTTGGCGCTGGGCGTTGATGACTTGGAAGCTGTTCATGAACGTTGCTTGGCTTCAGGCTATGCTACGACTGAAATGAAGGGCTTGCCTGGCAAACCACCACGCTACTTCTTCGTCACAGACCCAGATGGCTACCGTTTGGAAGTAATGCGTAACAACTAATAGAGTGAGTCAGGCTAGGACTTGTCCTAGCCTTTTTCTTTGGGACTAGGCCTTGCGCTAGCCCCTACCCTATGTTATACTTAGAGCTCGATGAGCCGATGAGCAACCTGGTAGGTTGCCATCGTCAGCCTATCATAGGTCTCCATGTGAGACCGCACCCGGATGGTGGATAGGAAGGTCCCTGCTGTGAACAGTGGCCTTGGCTAGCTAAGCTAGTTCTGACACCCAAAAGACCGCAGCCTAGGCCTAGCCTAAACTGCGGTCTTTTTTTATTTTAACTCATAGTGAAGGAACTCATATAGCAACACATAGTCTCCTTGACAGAAGTCAAAGGTCTCCTGTCGTTCATAATCATCACCCACACGATTGAGGTAGGTCTTACCGTCTGGCCCAAGCTCAATTTGACCATCCGCAAACTGCCACTCTTGGCCGCCCATCTCCTGCGGCTTCCAGTGGTCCTGCCTCTTTTGGTGGTCTGCCTTGATAAAATTGTCCTGACTTAAGCTGGGGTCTGCCTGAGCGGCCACTTCTTTTAAGGCTGCCAGGTCACTTTGCCAGTCCCTCTCCATAGGACCTGGCTCATAGACCGCCAAGGCTTGCCAGGCTTTATTATCTAAGCCGGCCGCTAACTGGGGTGATAGATCCAGTCGTACCCGGACCAAGATTCTTTCCCCTTTGTGGGGGCCTTGCGTCAAATCAACCAGGTAATGCGCCCCATCAATTTGCCGCATAGCACCTGGCTCACTCAGACCCAAGACCTGTCCCAGGAGGACGGGCACCTGGTCTTGGATTTGCACCAGCAAGCCCTTGGCTTGCTCTTCTCTGTCACGTCTAAGTTGGGATTTGACCATAGACCATTGAATATTGGCCTGATAGTAACGACTGACTTCATGTAAATGGGCCGTGTGGCCAGCCAAAAGCCACAGGACACCCATTAAGGTTAGCTGACTAATCAGCATGAAGGCTAGCACCAAGGGAAAGGTAAAGCCTCTAGGGCCTACTTTCATCTTGCCTTGGCCTGAGCCAAAAGTAAGTTTGGTAGACTTGTCCATTGGTGAAGCTCACCTCCACTCGCAAACTCTCTCCAAATTGTGCCAGCCGCCACTCCGCTACTTGATAGAGATAGGGCTGGTAGCCAGGTTGCTTATAGAGGCGTTGCTTGTTCAAGACAATGCGATAAGTCTTCTTGTCATCTTGCCTGTCTACTAGGTCCAGATAGTCCAGCCCTACTTGCTGGACTTGAAAGTGATTGAGCTCGGCCTCGAAGACCATGACGAAGTTTTGCCACTCTAGGCCATGGTCGGTCTCGGCTGCCTTAATCCAACGCTGGTAAGACTGCAGGGTTAGGACGGCCGCCTCAAAGAGCAAGGCCAAAATTAAGAGGCTAAAGAGACATTCTACTAGGGTAAAGCCTTGCTTAGTCCGCCGCTTGAACATGGTAATGACTCCCCCGCTCAAACTCAATCCAACAATCTTTGTCCTGACAAGCAAACTCAACGATTTGGGGATGGGCTTGTCTGGCCTGGCTGAGCCAGTCTTGGTCCTGTCGCATCCAACCTTCCACCATCAAGGCAAAGAGCCGCCACTCTTGACTAGCCACTTGACTGTCCTCAAGTCGCTGGTAAGCCTGATGCAGGGCTGGAAGGTAGAGGGCCATCATGGCCCCCAAGAGGAGGAAGCCCACCAAAGCTTCCAGGGCAACTTGTCCCCTGCTCCCCTTAGGATGGCGGTGACCACTAATCCATTTCAAAGCGTCCACTCCCCAACTGAAAGCGAATATGATGCCTTTGGCCTGTCACCCGATTGACCAAGGTCACGGTCTTGAATTTCTCGGTGCGTCCATCACCAAAATAATGAAATTGCAAGAAAGTGACCAGCTGCCAATCTTGGGGTAAGGCAAAGGCTTGTCGTGCCTGAGCCTGGCCTAAAGGCTCAATCAGCACTTGATTGCCACCCGTCTCAAAGACCACCCGATAGGTCTGGTGGCGACTAATGGCCTGAGTCTGGCTGACCAGTAAGGCCTGGGCTAATTGGTCGCAGAAGAGACGGCAGCGCCATTCTGCCAGAAAATTGCCCATAGGCAAACTGGAAAAGCACCACCAGACTAGGCTGAGAATGACCATGACCAAGAGCGACTCCCAGAGGCTAAAGCCTGCCTGGCGATTTGGTCGACTTGCCATCATGGTTGAGGAATATTAATTGGCAGGGTAATGGTCGTATTCTCATCCAACTGCAAGAGCTTCTTGGCTTCCTCTACCTGCTTATCAGTCAAGTAGCCAGCAGCCTTGAGTTCTTTGACGGTTACCTCGCTATCATTTTCTGCCAATTTATAGGTATTGACTTGGGTTTCGATGATTTGCGCCATATTCTGACGCGCTTGCTTTTCAATTCTTTCCTTCTGACCAGCCACGTTTGGAATAATAATGGCCATGAGAAGGGCTACGATAATAAGGACGATCAACATTTCGATCAACGTGAAGGCATTCTTCCGCCGACCCTTCAGCACCCTTGCTTTCATGTTATGACCTCCTTTTGTCCTTGCGCAAAACTACAAGCCCTGAATGGTCAACATAGGCAGCATCATGACCAAGTACATAGCCACCACCAGCAAGCCGATAAAGATAAAGAGAATAGGCTGGATAAAGTGGATTTTCTTGGTCATGTCTTCCTGCAAATCTCGACCTAGTTTAGCCGCATAGACTAGGCATTTGGCTGATAGCTGGCTGGTCAATTCACCCTGCTCAATAATGAGAGGGAATTGGCGGGTGAAGAGACCTAGCTGGCTCATCTGCTGGGTTAGGGGTCTCCCCTCCAGACAGCCGGCCATCAGATAATGGGCTAGTTCAGCCAGAAAAGGATCGACTGGATAGTCCATCCAGACCTGCAACATTTGTTGGAGGGATAGGCCCCCTGCCAGAAAGTAGCCCAACTCGTAGGCCACCTGCTGGGTCAGCTGCCAGGACAGCCACTTGCCTAGAAGCGGCAAGGGTCTTAGCCAGGCATAGCGTTTGAGGTAAGAGGCTTTTTGCAGGAGTAGTCCCCCTACTCCCAGACCTAGCAAGCCCACTGCCAGTAAGACCAAGGACAGTTGGGGCAAATAGGTGAAAAAGCCAATTAAGAAGCGGACTAGCCATTCCCGCTCATATACCTCCTGGCTAATAAAGCTAGTGACCTGGGGCAAGATAAAGGTCCGCATGCCGAAAAGCATGCCCACCAGACAGAGTCCCATCATGCCCGGATAGGCCAGTTGCTTGGCCATTTCCTTACGGAAGAGCCGGGCCTGATGCAGACGCTGAGCTGCCTGAACTAAGGCTTGCTGCAGGCGATTCTGACGACTGGCATAGAAGAGTTGCGCCACGATCTTGGTCCCAAAGCCTAATTGGGCTAGGGACTTTTCTAGGCTCTGCCCTTCTACTAAGGCCGCATCTACCTTCAGAAGTAAGGCCTGATACTTAGGCATTAAGAGGGCCAGAAATTGCAGGGCCGTACTTAAGGCAAAGCCCTGACCCAACAAATCCGCCAGAACCGACAAGACATAGGCTTGTTGGACTAGGGGCAGCTTCTTGGGTTGGTTGAGCCGCTCAAACCACTTCAAACTGTAGGTAGGCCTTCCCATCGATGAAGCCATAGGACCACGCCTTTCTCAACTTGTCGTTCAGAGTCTGATAGGCAGGCTCTGCCAGCTCCTGGGTCAGATGTTGGCGCAAGGCCGGTCCTGACAGAATCTCTAGCAGGGCCAAGCGCTTAGCCCCAACCGGGTGATGTTGGCAGGCTAACTGACAACTGGCTTGGCAGAGGCTGCAATAGCGTGGAATCAGGCGTTGACTGACAATGCCAATCAAGGTCTGGGTCAGCTGAGCCTGACTAATACTAAGCTCAGCCAAACGCGCCATAACGCCCAGGCTATCCTTGGCATGGACGGTCGCAATCATCAAGTGGCCGGTCAAGGCACCCCGGATGACCATGCGGGCCGTCTCTTCGTCACGGATTTCGCCAATCATTAAGACATCCGGATGATGACGCAGGCTGGCCTTAATCATGACATCATAAGAGATACCAGCCGCTTCATTTATCTGGGTCTGCAAGAAACGGGGCTCGAAGATTTCCACCGGATCTTCCATGGTAATGACCTGAATAGACTCCTGATCCAGCCGCTCTCTCAGCAGGTGATAGATGGTGGTAGTCTTGCCCGAACCCACTGGACCCGAGAAGAGGATGAGACCCGACTTGCGTCGGATTAAGCGCCGCAGAATGTCCAGGTCCTTGGGAAAATAAGTCAGCAAGGGCCCGCCTCGACGCGCTTGCGACTGTATGACCCGAATAACCAAAGACTCTTGCAGGTGGACATCCCCGATAGTTGAAAAACGCAATTCCACAGCCTGTCCACCTAGTTCTAGATGACTTGCGCCCGACTGTGGCTTGCGCTTCTCCCCTACGTCCATATCTGCCCGATACTTGAAGTAATTGATGAGCCGCTTGCCCCAGTCCAGGTCCTGACGGCCCTCTTCATGCAAGAGGCCATTGAGACGAAAGTAAAGGACATAGTGCTCAGGCTTAGGCATCAGGTGGATATCGGATACACCTTGGGAGACGGCTTTAACAATGAGATCATGGGCTTGTTCTTCAATTGCTAAGGACATAGAATTTCCCCCTCACTTATAAATACCCAAAAAGGGGCCCTTTTATCCGAAAAAATTTAGGGGGTTCGGAATATTGTTTGGCAATATGAGGATGGGACAGCTGATTTTTAGCGGAATTCCTTGAATCTATAATCAGAGAATACTTTATTTT
>CAUUNL010000021.1:0-25702 GCA_963546405.1 Abiotrophia defectiva
CTCTCTCTTGGCCTTGAAATGTGCTATAATGAGACTGTTCAATAAAAATATGTAATAGGGGTGTTCCTATGGCAATTCTCGTAACAGGTGGAGCAGGGTATATCGGTAGTCATACCGTCGTGGAATTATTAGCTGCTGGCCATGAAGTTGTAATTGTTGATAATTTTTCTAATTCAAAACCAGAAGTATTAAATCGTATTCGCCAAATCTCAGGTAAGGACTTTGCCTTTTATGAGGTGGATGTTTTAGACAAGGACGCTATGCGACAAGTCCTCAAGGAGAATGATATTCAAGCAGTCATCCATTTCTCAGGCTATAAGGCGGTAGGGGAATCCGTTGCGGAACCAATCAAGTACTATCACAATAATGTGGGTGGTGCTATTGCCTTAGTGGAAGTCATGAATGAATTTGGAGTAAAGCATATTGTCTTCTCTAGTTCGGCAACCGTCTATGGACTCAATAATCCGTCGCCTTTAACCGAAGATATGCCGACGCATACTGCTAACAGCCCTTATGGCTCAACCATGGTTATGAAAGAGCAGATTTTCCGCGACCTAGCGGCGTCAGATCCAGACTGGTCCATTACCATCCTACGCTACTTTAACCCAATTGGGGCCCATGCCTCTGGTCGTATTGGTGAAGACCCACAAGGGATTCCTAATAACTTAATGCCTTATATTACCCAGGTAGCGGTTGGCAAATTACCTGCTCTCAGTGTCTTTGGGGATGACTACCCAACGCCTGATGGAACAGGGGTCCGTGACTACATCCACGTAGTGGACTTATCACTCGGTCACCTCAAAGCATTAGATCGTAACTTGACGGTCAAAGGGGTCGAAACCTATAACCTAGGGACCGGCGAAGGCTATAGTGTCTTGGACTTAATCAAGGCCTTCGAAGAAGCCAATGGCATTAAGGTAAATTACAAGATTGTCGATCGCCGTCCGGGTGATGTGGCAACCTGCTATTCTGATGCTAGCCGGGCTAACCAACTCTTGGGCTGGTACGCTCAACGGAACTTGGTCGATATGTGCCGGGATTCTTGGAAATGGCAGAAAGAAAACCCACAAGGTTATGATGTTACCTCTCAAGCATAAGATGGAGGACTGTTTTGAAAGAAAGACGTACAAAACGGTCAATGCCTTCTTCCTATTATGAGTACGATAATCGTAACTATCGGCGTAGTCGCCTGTTAGTGCTGATTATCTTCTTCTTGATGATTATTGGAGTAGTTTGTTTCTTCTATGTAAGTTTTGTCATACGGAACATCAGCTCAGCCTATGAACCTTTAGTTGAAGTGGTAAGTAGCTCAGCTAATGCTGAATCGAGCTTGCCAGAGCGTATTCGAGAGCGAAAGCCGCTCACCCTCTTATGGCTAGGGGTAGATGATAATGAATCGGGGCGCTTGGTCTCAGAGGAGACGCGTTTGATTAGCCTCAGTCTGCTGGAAGTAGGGCAAGGAGAGAGCACCCGACTACAGATTCCGAGTGAATCCACACTTAAGGAAGGTGCTAGTCTACCAGCTGGTAAATTAGGTCAAGTTTTCATGATGAAACCATTACAATCAATTGAAAAAGCAACACATGAGTTGCTTAATCTGCCGATTGATTATACAATAGAAGTCAGGTTTTCTAAGCTTCGTCCCCTAATTGATCGATTGGGTGGCGTCACCTTAGTGCCTAAGCAAGATTTTGTCTTGGAAAATCGTCTCCTGGCCAAGGGCCAAGAGGTGAAATTGACAGGGCGTGAAGTCTATGTTTATTTGGCTCGTCAGACGGATGAGACCTCTCTCAGTCAAGGCCAAAGACAAATGGATGTCATAGAAGGACTTATCAATCATCTAGCTAATTGGCAGAAAGTGCCAAGTTTAGACAAGGAAGTTGCGCTTCTGCAAGAAGCCATCCGGACAGATATGACTTTTGATGAATTTTTGGACTTGTTCCGGGCGGGTTACTTCAGTCAAATGACGGAAGCCCCTATGTCAATTGTCAATCTAGACGCCGACAGCCAGCATGTCTTGCTCCAACAGTTACAAGAGAAGTTGGAAAATAATTAAGGAATGTGATGGAATGACTAATAAAGTAAAACAATCGCGTAGCGAGCTGCACGGTTCTAAGAAGAAATGGGGACTAGGTCGCTGGTTTCTTGTCTTCTTCTTCTTGGTACTCTTAGCAGGTGCTGCCTATGCGGCCAAAATGTTATGGGATATTAACCACCTTGCTAATCAAGTCAGTCAGAATTCGACTGAGATTGGGAAGAGTGGTACCGTAGAGGTTAAGAAGATACGGCCAAAAGAAGCTTCTATTGAAACCGGCGATCCGATTAATATTCTCTTACTAGGGACAGACGATGATGGTCGTGGACGTGACACTAGCAAGGGCTATGTAGGGCGTTCTGACTCCATGATTATCTTATCCCTCAATCCAAAGACTCACACCACTAAGATGCTTAGCATCCCACGTGACGTCTATACCGATATTCAGGGTCATGGACAAGATAAGATTAACCATGCCTTTGCCTTCGGTGGCGTCGACTTAAGCATTGATACCGTGCAAAACTTCCTCAATGTGCCAATTGACTACTATGCCGTGGTCAATATGCAAGGTCTGGAACAGTTGATTGATGCGGTAGGTGGGATTGATGTCACTAGCCCAATTACCTTTACCTATCAAGAATCAAGCTTCGTAGCAGGCGAAACCAAGCATGTCGATGGTTGGAATGCTATGAACTTTGCTCGGATGCGCTATGATGATCCTGAAGGGGAGACAGGGCGCCAAAACCGGCAAAAACTGGTAATCAAGGCCTTGGTTGATAAGCTCTCCAATGTTGGCGCCATTGCCAACTACCCACAATTGTTGGAAGTAGTGGCTAAGAACGTCCAAACTAACCTAGATCTCAAGCAGGCCCTTAATATCTATCAGAAATACTCGCCAGCCCTCCAAAATATCACTGCTATTCGTTTTGAAAATTTGGAAGATTTGATGTTGAATGAGATTTACTACTACTATGCACCTCTATCTTCCCGCCTTAAGGTGGCCAATGAGTTGCGTTTGAATTCTGGCCTAACACCAATTAGCGCTAGTCAACTTCATGATCCTCTTGGAGATACAGGAGGAACGACCACTGCGACGGTGTCCAAGACTTCTAAGTTGATTATCAATCAATATCCGACTGGTTTTACAGCAGAAGAACTGCAACAAGTATCCCAAACACAGGATAATGCGCAGAACTTCCGGCAGAACGAGTATTATAATCCAGTAGTGCCAGCCACTGAGTATTATTATGAAGAGCCGGTTACACCACAACCAGTTCAGCCGGATCCTGTCCAACCGACAGTTCCGCCAGAAAATAGTGAGCAACCTACTACGCCAGTTCAGCCAACACAACCAGTTCAACCGGTCACGCCTCCTGTTCAAGGTTCAGGTAGCGGCCAAGGAACAGGTCAATAAAGTATTTTTATGCCTCGTCTATGACGAGGCTTTTTCTTATCCTTTTATACAAAAAAGACGACTCAGGAGTGAGACGTCTAAGAGAGTGTAGGTGCTTCATCAGCCCAAAGACCATGGCAGTGGCTTGGGTGGGTCAAGGTTTATTTTACACGGAGAATTTGCTGGCTATCCAAGAGGAAATCCAGGCCAGAGTCGCAGGCCATAAAACGGAAGTGGTCATTGCTTAAGAGGCCAGTGACATAAACACGGCGTTCGCCCAGTTGGATTTTGCCGGCCTTATCATAATATTCGTAGGTGAGCGTCAAGTCTTCTTGACTGACATAATGTTGGTGTAGACGCTCCAGAACATGGTCCATGGGCATAATAAAAGCTTGGACATTAGCATCTGAAGTTGGAGTTTGGAAGAAGGGTTGTAACAATTGGCGCGTTGCCTTGGAAACATTGCTGAAGAGGGCGGGCATTGCTTTAGTATTTAATGAGAGTTCCATGGGGGTCATCCTTTCTATGCGAAATAATGTTCTTGCGAACGCCTGTTCTATACCTCAAGTATACGAACATACGTTCATAATGTCAAGCACTTTTTCAAGGTATGGAAGGAGGAAGGATTTTGCTATAAAAAACGGGATTGTTTTGGTATAATAGTAGGCGTATCCGAGTTATAGGAGGTGCAATTAAGTGTGAATACAACCATGAAAGAAATGCAGGCTATCGAGCGTGAAGCTGAAGCCTTAAGACGTGACTATCAAGAACAAGTAGCTGCCTTAGGCCAAGTGCGCGAGGAAGAGCTGGCAGGCGTCATCGCCCAGTTCGACCAAGTGACCCAAGGGCTAGTGGCAGAAGAAGAAGCCCAGTTAGAAGCACGCTATCAAGTCGCTCAAGAAGAATTAGCTTCAACCCAAGAGGTAACTCAAGCCTTGGTAGAGCAAGTCTTGGCTGGCCAGCGTGAACACTGGCTCCAACACATTTTGACAAAGGTGGTAGACAATTATGGCCGTTAGTCCAATGCAGAAGATTACCTTGGTGACAAGCAAGGCCATTCTGCCGGAATTACTGACCGTCCTTCAGGAGGATGGCCAGGTCCATCTCAATAATCTTAAGGTTCTGGACGATTGGCAAGACCTTGATGCCAGCGAACGAGGGACATCTAAGCGGGAAGATGAGGCTGAAGCTGTCAATCTACTTCCCCAACTTCAGAAACGTCAGGAAAAGGTTCAAAAGGCGCTGACTCTCTATCAGCAACATTTGCCTAAGAAGGGGCTGGTAGCCTCTTTAACTGAGGAACTGCCAGAATTGACCTTCCAGGAATTGGAAGCCCAAGGACGTCAGTTCAATGAACAATTAGCCGTTAACCGAGCAAGTCAGCTCAATAAGCGGCTCAAAGACTTAGAAAAAGAAGCGCAAACCTTGCAGGCTGACTTGGCCCTCTTGACCCAATGGCAAAAGCTAGATGTCTTACCTCAGGGAGGTCAAGACCATCAAGTGGTCAATGTGGCAATTGGGACCGTTCCGGCAGACAGTATTGACCGTTATTACAAGGCTTTGGCAGCCTTGCCAGACTTAGTGGTTAAGCGAGTCTTCAGCAATCCCCAAGAAGTGGGTGTTGTGGTCTTTAGTCAGAAATTATCCAGTCAAGCAGACTTCTTGGATAGCTTGGCACCTGCTTCCTTCCAGGCATTAGATTATCCTTTTGATCGCTTGCCTCAGGAGCAACTGCCACTGACTTCTGAACGACTCAAGACAGTGCAGGAAACCATCCAAGCTATCCGTCAAGAGTTGACCAAGTCTCAAGAGACGGTTGACCAACTCAAAATTCAATTAGATTACTTAGCCAACCACAGTTTGCGTGAGACAGCGAGCCAAAACGCTGGTTTAACTGAACATTTAGCAGCGGTTGAAGGTTGGACGGAAACACGTGCGACGGCGCATTTACAAGAGATTCTCAAGCAAACTTTCAATGGCTTAGTCGTTATGAAAGTTGCTGATGCTAAGGATGAAGAGCTAGACCAAGTACCGATTAAATTACGTAACCATCCATTAGTGGCACCTTTTGAATCGGTGACTCGCATGTATGCCTTGCCTAAGTATAATGAAGTCGACCCAACGCCTTACTTGGCTCCATTCTATTGGACCTTTTTCGGGATGATGGTAGCCGACTTGGGCTATGGTTTGCTGGTTATGTTAGCAACCGCAATTGGTCTCTGGTTGATTAAGGGGCGTGAAAGCCTAAGAACGACCTGTAAGTTCTACTTCTCTCTAGGGCTATCTACTGCTATCTGGGGGGCTATTTATGGGTCAGCCTTTGGCTTTAACCTACCATTTAAATTAATTGATACCAATACAGATGTTACGACCATCTTATTGATTTCAGTTGGCTTAGGCTTCCTGCAAATCATGACCGGGCTCTTCCTCAATACCTACCAGAAAGCTAAGCGGCGTGACTTCCATGAAGCCTATGCCAATGGCTTGGCTTGGATTTTCATCTTGCTAGGCTTAGTTGCTATGGTTCTGGGACCAATGATTCCAGGTGCAACTTGGTTAGGCACAGTGGGCCAAATCCTAGCTGCCGTTAATGCTATTGGGATTGTCCTCAGCTCCGTCATCAAGGCTAAGAGCCTAGGGGGACTGGGTTCAGGTCTCTATAATCTCTATGGGATTTCTGGTTACATTGGGGACTTTGTCTCTTATACACGTCTCATGGCCTTGGGCTTGTCAGGCGGGAGTATCGGGGCGGCCTTTAACACCATTGTGGCCTTTTTACCAGTATGGGCACGCTTTAGCATTGGGCTCTTGCTCTTTGTGCTCTTGCACGGTCTTAACATCTTCCTGTCCATGTTGTCAGGTTATGTCCACGGCGCTCGTTTGATGTTCGTCGAATTCTTCGGTAAATTCTACGAAGGCGGCGGTCAGCCATTCCAGCCCCTGGCACCAGTCAATCAAAACGTTCAAACAAAAGTAAAATCGGAGGAATAATTACATGGAACAATTAGCTGCTTACTTTACAGAATACGGGGGCGCCTTCTTTGCTGGCTTAGCCATCGCTATCGCCGTTATCTTCAGTGGGATGGGCTCTTCACGTGGGGTCGGGACTGCCGGTCAAGCCGCAGCCGCTTTATTGAAAGAAGAACCAGAAAAATTTGCCCAAGCCTTAATCTTACAACTCTTGCCTGGTACCCAAGGCCTTTACGGCTTCGTTATCGGCTTCTTCATCCTCTTACGTATGTCTGCTGGGGTTAGCTTGGCAAATGGTCTGGCTTATGTTTTCGTTGCCTTACCAGTAGGGGTAGTGGGTTACTTCTCTGCTAAGTACCAAGGAAATGTGGCCACTGCAGGTCTCCAAATCTTAGCAAAACGTCCTGAACACGTCATGAAAGGGGTCATCTTAGCGGCCATGGTAGAAACCTACGCGATTTTGGCCTTCGTTGTTTCCTTCATGCTCTTAACCAACGTTCAATAGACGCTGGGGAGGAGGTCCTAATATGAGTGAAATGGAATCCTTGCGTCAAGCTATCTTGGCGCAAGTGACAGAAGAAGGAGAGGCCTTGCTCAGACGGGCACGTCATGAACACCATGACTTGCTTGAAAAGGCTGAGGCTCAGGCTATGGCGGAACGTGATCGCCATCGCCAACAGGCCTTGAATCAGGTGCGTAGTCGCTACCAACAACAATTACAACAAGTAGACTATCAAAAACGTCAAGCTAAACTGACTGCCAAACAAAAAGTCTTAACAGAACTTTTCACTGAGGCTTTGGCTCGGATGGAAACCTGGGATAGCCAGCAAATCTGGCAGTTCATGGAACCTGTCCTAAACCAATTTACTGGCCAAGCCTTTGAATTAGCGCTAGGTGAAGACACACAAGCTAAGTTCAGCCAAGACCAACTGGATCAACTGCAAGCGCGTTATCCAGATATGGCGCTGCGGGTGCCTTTGCGCCATGAAACAGGCTTTGTCATCACCCTAGGCCGGATTGAATACAACTATCTCTTCCGCGAATTGTTAACCGCTATCTATGAAGAGGAAGGCTATCAAATTGCCAATCAAATTTTTGCTGACTAAAAAGGAGGCTAGGACATGACGGTTCATGACTATTCTCAACTGAATACAGCCATTAGTGTCAAGGAACAAAGCTTTCTCAGTCGGGCTAACCTAGTCCAACTGCTGAATGCTGTCGATGATGAACAGCTAGCTCTTTATCTAGAAGGCACACCCTATAGCGTCCCTTTGGCCGAGATTCGGCAACACGATGTCTTAGACCAAACCATTATGAAGGCGCTGGCGGCGGACTATGCTTTTGCTTACCAGCAATGTCCAGACCCAAATCTGGTCAATGTTTTTGGGCTCAAGTATGTCTATCACAACCTTAAACTCTTTCTAAAGATGCGGGCCATTGGCCGTGACTTGTCACATCTTCTGATTCCTATTGGTCCCTATCCCTTGGAGGCGCTCAAGCATTTGAGTCTGACCCTAGAGTCTGACCTATGTGACCCCTTGATTGTGGAAGAAGTGGCTCAGACCTGGTCAGAGTATAAGGATTATGAGAACACAGTCGCCATTGATATGGGGATGGATTCAGCATATTTCCGTCATTTGCGGGTTATTGCTGATCAAAGCCAACTTCCGCTCTTACAAGAATTAGTAGATGCCAAGATTGACTTTTTTAATGCCATTACGGCCTTGCGTGCGCTTGCCCAAGACAAGCCAAACAGTTTTGCCTATCAATTAATGTCTCGCAAGGGGACCAAGCGACCTAAGGAAATGTTGCATTTGGCTAAAGACGGCCAGCTAGCAAGTTGGTTTAATGCCTTTAATGCCTTGCCCTATACCAAGGTCTTTGATGCCTATATCCAAGCTATGCAATCAGGCAAGATTCAAGCCAGTCAGATGGAGCAACTACAAGATCTCTACTTGACGCACTTAGTCAATAGTGCCTCCCTAGATGCCTTGTCTGGCGGACAGATTTTGCGTTATTTGAATGGCCGTGAGATGGAAGCAGTAAATCTGCGTCTGATTCTCCTTGGCCGAGCCAATGGTATCGCCAAAGAAGCCATCGAAGAAAGGATGCGACTGGGTTATCATGACAACTAAATCTTACAAAATTGCCGTAGTCGGCAACCATGATGCCATTCTGCCTTTTCAAATGATTGGGTTTGACATTTATCCTGTTCGCCAAGTAGAGGGACTAGGTCGCCTCTTGGCGCAGTTAGCTAAGGATAACTACGGCATTATTTATTTGACAGAAGATTATGCTCAAGAAATTCCAGAAGTTCTGGCATATTACCAAGGACTCGTGACACCGGCTGTTATTTTGATTCCAACCCATAAGGGGAGCCTAGGAATCGGTAAACAACAGATTCAAGACAATGTTGAAAAAGCAGTCGGCCAAAATATCTTGTAAAGGAGGGGTTTGCTTGAAAGAAGGAAAAATTATTAAAGTATCAGGCCCTTTAGTGGTCGCTGATGGAATGGAAGAAGCCAATATTCAAGACATTTGCCGTGTTGGGCATCTGGGCTTAATTGGTGAAATTATCGAGATGCGGGGCGACCAAGCCTCCATCCAAGTCTATGAAGAAACGTCGGGCTTAGGCCCAGGTGAGCCAGTGGCTTCAACTGGTTTGCCCCTGTCTGTTGAGCTAGGTCCTGGTATGATGTCTCAGATGTTTGACGGGATTCAACGGCCCCTAGAACGTTTCCGTAGCCAAACAGAAAGTGACTATCTCATTCGTGGGGTAGCCCTCCCTGTCCTAGACCGTGAACGTAGCTGGCATTTTATCCCTCAAGTTCAAGTAGGGGAAGTTGTTAAGGCCGGTCAAATTCTAGGTTATGTTCAAGAAACAGATTTAATCCAGCACCGTATCATGGTACCTAATGGTATTTCAGGGCGCTTGACGGCCATTGAAGAGGGTGACTATCGGGTAACAGATACCGTCTACCAAATTGAATGTAAAGACGGACAAGTCTTCCAAGGCACCTTGATGCAAAAATGGCCAGTTCGTAAGGGCCGTCCTTTTGCCCGCAAGCTGATTCCGGTCGAACCGATGATTACGGGTCAGCGGGTAATCGATACCTTCTTCCCTGTAACCAAAGGGGGGGCAGCGGCTGTTCCAGGACCATTCGGGGCCGGCAAAACAGTGGTGCAACACCAAATCGCTAAGTTTGCAAACGTGGACATCGTCGTCTATGTTGGGTGTGGTGAACGTGGGAATGAGATGACGGACGTCTTGAATGAATTCCCTGAATTGATTGACCCAGCGAGTGGTAAGTCCATCATGGAACGGACCATTCTGATTGCCAATACCTCCAACATGCCAGTGGCGGCACGTGAAGCCTCTATCTATACGGGGATTACCATTGCTGAATACTTCCGTGACATGGGCTATTCCGTAGCCATTATGGCGGATTCCACCTCTCGTTGGGCCGAAGCCTTACGGGAAATGTCTGGCCGTCTGGAAGAAATGCCAGGGGATGAAGGTTACCCAGCATACTTAGGAAGCCGAATCGCAGAATACTATGAAAGGGCAGGTCGTGTAGAGGTCTTAGGTTCTGGCCTAGAAGGGACCATCACCGCTATCGGGGCCGTCTCGCCTCCAGGTGGGGATATTTCCGAGCCAGTTACTCAAAACACCTTACGTATTGTTAAAGTTTTCTGGGGCTTAGATGCTGGTTTGGCGCAACGTCGTCACTTCCCGTCTATTAACTGGTTGAACTCTTACTCGCTCTATAGTGATGAAGTGGGTCAATATATTGACCAAACGCAGCAAGTCGATTGGGCTGCTAAAGTCACCAAGGCTATGAACCTGCTCCAAGAAGAGAGTGAATTGGAAGAAATCGTGCGTTTAGTCGGGGTAGACTCTCTGTCGCCTAAAGACCGCATGACCCTCAATACGGCGCGAATGATTCGGGAAGACTTCTTGCAACAGAACGCTTTTGATGAAGTCGATACCTATACATCTTTCGCTAAGCAATATGCTATGTTGACCAACATTCTTCGCTTTCACGAAGTGGCGCAAGAAGCCTTGGTTTTAGGTGCTTATTTCCATGAAATCATGTCTGGAACCGTGGACTTGCGGGACCGTATTGCCCGGAGTAAGTTCATTCCTGAAGCGGAGCTAGATCGTATTAAGGATTTGGCTCAAGAAATTGACTCAAGCATCCATCAAATCTTAGCCCAAGGAGGTGAACTCGATGGCAGTCATTAAAGAATACCGCACGGTCAGTGAAGTAGTAGGCCCCTTAATGTTGGTTGAAGACGTCCAAGGAGTTCGCTTTAACGAACTGGTGGAAATCCGCCTACATAATGGGGAGTTCCGCCAAGGGCAAGTCTTGGAAGTCCAAGAAGATAAAGCCTTGGTCCAACTCTTTGAGGGTTCGGCTGGGATTAACCTAGCCAGTGCCAAGGTTCGCTTTACTGGTAAGCCTCTGCATTTAGGGGTTTCGGAAGACATGGTCGGCCGTGTCTTCAACGGCATGGGGGAAGCCATCGATGGTGGCCCAGACCTCATTCCTGAGCAGTACCTGGATATTGACGGTCAAGCCATTAACCCGGTTGCGCGGGACTATCCGGATGAATTTATTCAGACGGGTATTTCGGCTATTGACCACCTCAATACCTTGGTTCGGGGGCAGAAGTTACCTGTCTTCTCAGGCTCTGGTCTGCCTCATAAGGAATTAGCCGCTCAGATTGCCCGCCAAGCAACCGTACTGAACTCAGATGAAAACTTCGCCGTAGTCTTTGCTGCTATGGGGATTACCTTTGAAGAAGCGGAATTCTTCATGAATGACCTGCGCGAAACAGGTGCCATGGACCGTTCCGTCCTCTTCATCAACTTAGCCAATGACCCAGCTATCGAACGGATTGCGACTCCTCGGATTGCCCTGACGACAGCAGAATACTTGGCTTATGAGAAGGATATGCACGTTCTAGTTATTATGACCGACATGACAAACTACTGTGAAGCCTTGCGTGAAGTCTCGGCAGCACGTCGGGAAGTGCCAGGTCGTCGTGGTTATCCAGGTTATCTCTATACCAACCTGTCTACCCTCTACGAGCGTGCTGGCCGGATTATTGGTAAAAAGGGTTCTGTTACCCAAATTCCAATCCTGACCATGCCAGAAGATGACATTACCCATCCAATTCCTGACTTGACCGGTTATATCACCGAAGGTCAAATTATTCTGTCACGGGACCTCTATAATAGTGGTTACCGGCCACCAATTAACGTGCTCCCATCCCTGTCCCGTCTTAAAGACAAGGGGTCAGGTGAAGGCAAGACCCGTTACGACCATGCGCCAACCATGAACCAGCTCTTTGCAGCTTATGCGACTGGTAAGCAAGCTAAGGAATTAGCCGTCGTTTTAGGGGAGTCGGCTCTGTCCGATGTGGACCGTAAATACATTGAGTTCACTAGCCGTTTTGAAGAAGAGTATATCAACCAAGGTTTCTATACCAACCGTTCAATCCAAGAAACCTTAGACTTGGGTTGGGAATTGCTCTCCATCTTGCCACGGACTGAACTCAAGCGGATTAAGGATGATATGTTGGATACCTTCCTTAAATCAGCAGAATAGGGGGATGGAAGATGGCGCGCTTAGATGTCAAACCGACCCGGATGGAACTTAATAACCTCAAGGATCGTCTGAAAATCGCCAGCCGTGGCCACAAGCTCCTCAAGGATAAGCGGGATGAATTGATGAGGCAGTTCATCGAATTAATCCGGCAAAACAACCAACTTCGTCAGAAGGTGGAAGGGAACTTAGTTGAAGGCATGCAAGACTTTGTATTGGCTAAGTCTATAGAAAGTGATGCTATGGTGCAGGAACTCTTTGCCGTACCATCCAAGGAAGTGGCCCTAGAAATTCGTCAGGACTCCATCATGAGTGTGGCGGTGCCTAAGCTCTTCGCAGATGTCAAGGAAGCGGCCAATGCCAGTGAAGTACCTTACTCTTATGTCGGGTCCAACAGCGAAATGGACCAGGCTATTGGCTCGATTACGGCCTCCCTAGACGACCTCTTGAAGTTAGCGGAAATTGAGAAGACTTGCCAACTCATGGCTGATGAGATTGAAAAAACACGTCGCCGTGTTAATGGTTTAGAGTATCAGATTATTCCGCAGTTAGAAGAGACCATTTACTATATCGAAATGAAGCTTGAAGAAGCCGAACGGGCCAACCTGATTCGGATGATGAAAGTGAAGAATATGTAAGCCTAAGAGGCTGGGAATTATCCCAGCCTCTTTTGTCGTGTGTAGACCTGGACACATATTTTTAAAGATTTCCTTATCGCCAGAGGTCATCCATTTAGTTTGATGGGTATTTGTGATAGAATAGAAGTAAGCGTATTAGAAAGTCTAGTTAAGGAATGAATGTCATGAAAGATTTACCAATTGGCTTTATCGATTCAGGTTATGGGGGCCTGACAGTGGTCAAGCAAAGCCTCAAGCAACTGCCCAATGAATCCATTATTTATTTGGGGGACAATGCCCGTTGTCCATACGGCCCACGGTCTATGGAAGAGGTTAAAGACTACATTTGGCAGTTAACCCGTTTCCTGCTTAAAAAAGGCATTAAGATGCTTGTCATTGCCTGCAATACCGGGACAGCGGCAGCTTTGGAAGAGATTCGCCAGACCTTGGATATTCCAGTGGTCGGGGTCATTCATCCTGGTAGTCGGGCTGCTATTGAGCGGACAGAAAATAACCATATCGGAGTTATCGGTACCCAGGGGACTATTGCAAGTAACCTCTATGAACGGGTCATGAAGGATAAGGCAGACTATCTGCAGGTTACGAGTGTGGCCTGCCCAAGCTTTGTACAATTAGTAGAAAATCACCAGCTTAATAGCCCTCTGGCCTGGCAACAGGTTAGAGAAAGCTTAAGTGCCTTTGACCAGACAGGGATTGACACTCTGGTCATGGGCTGCACCCATTATCCCCACCTCAAGCCACTGATTCAGGCGGTCATGGGGCAAGGAGTGACCTTGATTGATTCAGGGGTAGAGACCTTGAATGAAGTCAGCATGCTCTTAGACTATTTTGGTTTGAGTCGCAGCGCCAAAGATGCGCAGATTCAGCCACCAAGCCAGCGCTTCTATACGACAGGGGACACAAAGCAATTTGCCCAGTTTGTGACTGCTTGGTTGGAACAAGATGAGCCAAGCATCGGTCAGTGCCAAATTGAAGGAGATGAGATTCTTGAAGTTAGTCATCGCAACGCAGAATAAAGGAAAAGTAGCCGAATTTGAACGTCTTTTGGGGCCTAAGGGCATTGAAGTTGTCTCGCTCTTAGACTATCCTGATTTACCAGAGGTTGAAGAGACAGGGGATAGCTTCGAAGCCAATGCCCGACTCAAGGCAGAAAGCATTGCTAAGCTTTTGAATTTACCAGTATTGGCGGATGATTCGGGTCTAGTAGTACCCTATCTAAATGGCGCGCCTGGTATCTATTCGGCCCGCTATGCTGGCCAACCTAAGTCAGACCAAGCTAATATTGACAAACTCTTGAGGGAAATGAGCCAAGCCAGTGGGGACCAACGTCAGGCCTATTTCGTCACTTGCCTAGTATTGGCCTCGCCTGACCATGACAGTCATGTCGTAGAAGGGCGGGCCTATGGGACCATTGCCCTGGAGCCTAGTGGAGACTCGGGCTTTGGCTATGATCCAGTTTTCTATGTAGAGCAAGAAGGGGCTACCTTTGCCCAAATTCCATTAAGTCGTAAGAACCAAATCAGCCATCGGGCTAATGCCATTAAGGCCCTCCTGGCTAGCCTACCTGAATGGCTTGAGGTGACAGCATGAAAATTTTATTAATGAGTGACAATCATGGCCGTTGGCCTAAAGTCCATGAATTAGTTGAGTATTACCGGCCACAAGTTGATCTTATTCTGCATTGTGGTGACTCAGAGTTTGCCCCTGATGATCCCGTCTGGGAAAAGGTAGATGCGGTCGTAACCGGTAATAACGACTATGACCCAGAATATCCGGATGAATTGATTATCAACACTCGCCAAGGTCGTATTTTCCTGACGCATGGCCATTTCCACAATGTCTACTTTAATAGCAAACGGATGGTCAAGGCAGCTCATGACAATCATTGCCAGTTTGCCTTCCACGGACATACCCATGTAGCCTATGCCAAAATTGAGGATGGCGTCTTGCTCTGCAATCCAGGTAGCCTTAACTATTCACGGGGCTCCTTACCTTATCGGACCTATGCCATCCTAACTTTTGAACCTCAAACTGTTAAAGTTGAGTTCTACGATGATGACAAACATCGCTTGGATCAGTTGACCCAAGTTTTCGATCGAAATTTACTTGAGGAGGCTGGACATGATACATCCCAAAATTGAAGCCTTAGTGGCTAGCAAGATGCTGGACTTCATGATTCCAGCGGATAATGTCGCCAATGTTATTGACCAACATACTCTAAGTACCGGGCTTTTAATCTTAACCCAGTCCAACTACACCATGATTCCGGTTTTGTCGGCCGAGTCTAAGTTGATGGGGGTCATCTCCATGTCCATGATTATCAAAGCCGTCATGACCGTAGACGCCATTGAAATGGAGCGCCTAGACGAGCTTAAGGTCCGCGATGTTATGCTGTGTCAACCGGTTCGGGTTCAAGCTAATTGCAATTTAGCAGAGGTACTCAACTACTTAATTGATCAGAACTTTGTCTGTGTGGTGGATGGGGATAACCGTTTCTTAGGCATTATTACTCGTAAGAACGTTATGCAGCGTCTAACCCACCTTCTGCATTTGACTTCCAATCCTGGAGAGGTGGATCGCCTTATTAAACTTTTCGAGACTGCTGAGGCAGTGGTCTAGCAAAGGGGGCAGGCAGAGACAGTGGATGTCTTTAACCAAATTAGTCATTTAGCCTGGCAGGAAATTCTCAACCGGGTCTGGCAATTTTTCCTAGTAACGGTCATCTTTTGGTTGGGGAGAGGCCTGGTCAATCGCTTCTTCGAATCCAAATTGCGCCACAAGGTCTTTCAGGTAGCACCTAAGACCTCACCACAAAGACTCCAGACCATTTGGACCATTACAAAAAATGCCATTAACTATGCCTTTTATTTCTTCTATGTCTATGCTGTTCTAGGTATTCTAGGTTTTCCAGTTTCTACCCTAGTGGCTGGGGCCGGGATTGCCGGGGTAGCCGTCGGTTTAGGGGTCAAGGACTTCATTACCGATGTGGTCAATGGCTTCTTCATTATTTTGGAGGGCCAATACGAAGTAGGCGAAGAAGTCAAAATTGGTGACATTCGAGGCAAGGTCCAGACGGTGGGAATTCGGACGACCATTATCCAGGGAACCAGTGGCAATCGCTACTATATTCCAAATGGGGATATTAGTATTGTCAATAACCTCAGTCGGGAGAACCGCCAAATTGTCATTGATTTACCTATTACAGACCAGACTCAGTTGGAAGATCTGGCCAATCAGGTTCAAGTCATAACGGAGGGGCTGAGCCAGGACTATGCAGAGGATTTAACAGCTGAACCGGTCATTACCGGTGTGGTCAATGATACGACCACAGGGAAATTTCATTATGAGATTTCCTTCTATGTGACCAACGGTGCTCAGGGACGTTTGACAGGGGCCTTTTATTTCCGCTATTTGACTCAGCTTCAACAGGCTGGGATTCATCTCTTGGATTAAGTGCTTACCTTGTTCTCCTCTTAGAATCGTGGTATGATAAGAATAGTAAAGTTTAACGTGAAAGGATTTGAGGCAGAATGGAATGGACAAGCATTGCGGCCTTAATTGCGGCGCTAGCCTTTGCGATATTAGTCCTCTTTCTGTGTTGGACCTTAATTGGTTTCAACAAAATCATGAAAGAAGTTAAGCAAACGGTGGTCGAGGTCAATGATTCCATTAAAATCATTACCAAAGATGTGGACCAACTCTCAATTGAAGTGGAAGGACTACTTAACAAGTCTAATAGCTTGGTTGATGATTTGAATGGCAAGTTAGCTCAAACTGACCCGCTCTTCAAGGCCGTAGGCGATTTGGGAACTTCAGTTAGTGGCGTCCAAGCTTCTACTCGTAAGGTGACCCAATCCTTCAAGGCAGGCCACTTCTTAAAACGTGTGACGCCTTTTGGTGGCCGCAAGCAAGAAGCAGAAGCTAAGGCGCCAGCAGCAGCGGGTGTCAAACCAACGTCGCCTACAGCTGACAAGCCTAAGCCTAAGGCGACCGGAGCACAGTTGGATTACCTAATCCAGAAGAAACCGTCACACACGGCGGGCGAAATTACACTAAAGAAATGAGGTATGTAGCATGTCAAGAAAATCAGGATTTTTTGCAGGTTTAGTATGGGGGAGCCTTGTAGGGGCTGCCGTAGCCCTCTTGTATGCCCCAAAGGCAGGGAAAGAATTGCGGGAGGACTTGACTGAGCGTGCTCATGAATACAAGGACTTAGCGGGCGAACGTTTTGTTGAATATCGCGACCTGGCCTTAGAACGGGCAGGGGAGTACCGCGATTTAGCAGTCGAAAAAGGGGTTAACTTCTATGATGCGGCTAACAGCAAGACGGAAGAAATCCGTGTTAACTTAGCCAAATCTGCCCAAGAACTCAAGGACCAATTAGTACATGCTGCCTTCCCATCACATCAAGAGGAAGTAGCGGAAGATGCTGAGACGGTTATCACCGAGTTCAAAGAAGCCCTAGAACAACAAGCTAACCAAGCAGAAGAAGCCTAAAAATCTTAACTGGAAACGGCGATATCGTTTCCAGTTTTTTGATGGGCAAAAGTCCTGATAAGAAAGCGTTTTGAAAAGCAAAATGGCAATTGAAAGCCCCCCTGACATATGGTACACTTAGCAAAGGAATAATCCATCAGCACCAGACGGTGCGATTTTCATTATAAAAAGGAGTTATGTAATATGTCATTAGGCGTACGTTTATTTGCAGAATTTTTAGCCACTGCCATGTTAATCATCTTAGGTAACGGGGCTGTTGCCAACGTTGACTTAAAAGGCACCAAAGCGGGTAGCGGTGAAGGGGCTCACGGTTGGAACCTGATTGCGATTGGTTATGGTTTTGCGGTTATGATGCCAGCCATGATTTTCGGTCATGTCAGCGGTAACCACATCAATCCAGCTTTCACCCTCGGTTTGGCTATCAATGGTAACTTCCCATGGGCAGAAGTTGTACCTTACATTGTGGCTCAATTCTTAGGGGCAATGTTCGGTCAACTCTTAGTAGTGGCAATGTACAAGCCTTACTATGATCAAACAACTAACCAAGCACACATCTTGGGGACTTTCTCAACAGCTAACGCTGCTAACAGCCAATTGAACGGTTTTGTGGGCGAATTTATTGGTTCTTTCATCCTCTTCTTCGCAGCAGTAGGGATTACCAAAGGGCAAATGTTCGCTAACAACCCAGGTTTGGCTCACTTAGCGCTTGGTTTCTTGGTATGGGCTTTGGTTATCGCAGTCGGCGGGCCAACTGGGCCAGCCCTCAACCCAGCGCGTGACTTAGGTCCACGTTTGGTTCACCAATTCTTACCACTTAAGAACAAAGGGGACTCTAACTGGTCTTACGCCTGGGTACCAGTGCTTGCGCCAATCTGTGCTGCCATTTTAGCAGTCTTTGTATTCAACACTTTCTTCTTAGTTAAATAAAGACCTTTTAGAGGCTGGGATACTCCCAGCCTCTTTGCTTGTTTACTAATCAGTCGTATTTAGTTAGTTGCTTACTTAAGCACTGTTTGCCTAGCTGGGAGTGACTCCCGTTAGGCTTCGTGGTATAATGAAGGTGGAGGTGTCTTATGAGTGAATTAAGCCGTTGGATTGAAGCCTGTGAGGAATGTCAATCCCTAGACCAAGTCAATAGTGTCTTAGAAGGAGCACTCCTAGAGGCACCAGATGATACCCAAACCTATCAAGGATTGCTAGATTTATCGGATTACTTTGCTAAGCGGGGCTATCGAGAGTGGCAAGTTTGGCTCTTAGACCAACTTTATCAGCTAACCCATAAGAAAAAGGTTGCCTACTATCTGGCCAAGGCTTGCTTCCAGCTAGCAGATTATCCCAGTGCCTATGAATGGTTGAGCCGGGCTAAGACAGACCAAGCCGTCTTTCTTGTCCAATGGTTAGAGGCTCAGATTCTCTTTGAACTGGGGCAAGTAAAAGCCTGCCAGAAGGTATTACAGGACTTAATTCAAACCTATCCGACTCGATTTGAGCCCTATCAACTGCTAGCTCAAGTCAAGATTGAAGAGGGGGACTATAGCAAGGCCAAGTACTACTATCAAGTTCTGCTAGACTACTTCTCAGATAAGGTGGACCGAGCCTTGATTCGGCAACGGCTGCTGGCTTTAGCCTTAGAAGATGAGATGATTCAGCTGGAGTGGATTCAATCTTTAGTAAGTTGGGAAGACCTGCCGCTGGTTAGTGCGGAAGATTATTATCTCTTGGCCTTGGCCTACCAAAAGGCGGGGCATCTGGCTCTCGCTTATGAGGCTGCTCAACAAGCCCTTACCCTGGACTCAGATTCTGTGGACATCCACTACCTAGTGGCAGAGTTGGCTTTAGGCCTGGGGCACCAGACTAGCTTGAGGGAAAATCTTGACTGGCTCTTTCAAGTGACTCTGGCAGATGATGGACGCATGGCGGATTATCTGGCCTTATGCCAGGCCATTGACTATCTGACGCCGGCTATTAAGGATAAGTTACTGGATGCCTATCTGCTCCAGGAAGATGAAGATTTGACCTATGCCATTGCAACCTATCTGATTGCTTGGCTAGCTCAGCATGAGGGCGCCCAGGCAGCCTTAGAGGTCTTAGATACTCTGGCGCCAGACTTTCCAGATCCCGAATATCTGTCTTGTCTCTATGCACCGCTCTATGCTGAACTAGACCAGCGGGATCAGGCTCAAGCGGCCTATCAAGAGGCCTTGGACCTGATGGCAGGGGATCAGGATTTTTGGTTACAAGCCCGTCAGTATTTTGAGGCTTGGGGCTTAGACCAAGAACTTGCCACTGTAGACCGAATTTTGGCGGAAACAGACCACCAGTCTCAGAATATAGAAGAGTAAAGATAAGTCTAAGAAAGGAGGAAACACTGTGATTAATAAGCATCAACGTAAACGTCAGTTTATTGCTTGGCTCTTGCAGCATTATCGGCATGCCAACCCAACGGTTAATTATTTTTTAGAGTTTTTAATGGTTCAGCCTGATTATATTCAATATGTTGAGTTCTCGGATCAAGTCGAATATGCCAGTCACGGTGTCTATATCTCCTATGTGGAGCAGACGGCGGTGCCTTTCCGTTACTATAAGGAAGGCAAATCCTACAGTTCTTGTGAGCAGGCTTTCCACGATTTGAGACTCAATGCTCAAGGGGCGCAACCCGTCACTTTTTATATAGAACTTAATATTCCTGACTATATTGCGACCCTCTATCGTTATGATCTCTTTACTCAGCCGGATTATTTACCTGAAGACAGTGCCTTTTTGGATCAATTGGAAATGGGATTGACTCAGGTTACCCGCCAAGTCAGACGCAAGCAATTGAAGGAGCAGGTCGACCTAGCTTTAGATCAGGGAGCTTTTGATATCGTCAATCAACTATTAAATCAACTGGAGGAACTAGAAGGGCATGACCAAGACTATTAATCTCAATAATCCCTTGTTTCAGACGGCCATGCCCCTCCTAGAAGCCATTGAGTCTCATGGTTATGAGGCTTATTTTGTTGGTGGTTGCGTGCGTGATGCCCTCTTAGGCAAGGAAATTCACGATATCGACATTGCGACCAGTGCGACGCCGGATGAAATCCAGGGGATTTTTCCGGTCACTTTTGATGTGGGTAAGAAGCACGGGACCATTGTTGTGGTCTACAAGAAAGAAAACTATGAAATTACTACCTTCCGAACGGAGGGGACCTATAGCGATCGACGCCGGCCTGACCAGGTTAACTTTGTTCGCAATTTACGCGAGGATACTCTGAGAAGGGACTTCACCATTAATGCCTTGGCCTTGGACCGTTTGGGCAGGGTCTATGACTACCACGGTGGGGAGCAGGATCTAGAGGCAGGCATTATCCGCGCCGTCGGGACCGCCCTGGAACGTTTCGATGAAGATGCTCTGCGCATGATGCGAGCCTTGCGCTTTGCTAGTCAATTAGGGTTTGAGATTGAGTCCCAGACCTTTGAGGCTATAGGCCAGCTAGCCCCTAATTTATCCTATGTGTCCATTGAGCGCATTCGGATTGAACTCAGTAAGCTCATGCAAGGTGACTATCTAGGGACAAGCTATAAAGCCCTGACTGAATCCGGCCTTTGCACCTATTTATTGGGCATGGAGCAAGTGGATGCCTCGGCTGTTTGGCAGCTAGTCTATGAGACCCTGGCTGTTCAAATTGCTGCTGGGATAGCGCGCGACGAGCGTTTGGTTTGGTGGGCCTTAGTTAAGGCCTTGGGCTTGGATTCAACTCAGGCCCGCGCCTTCCTGCGTGACTGGAAGCACAGTAATCCCTTTATTAAAGATGTCAGTGACTTATTGGAATTGGATCAAGCCTTTGCTTCAGGCCCACTGGATGCCTGGCAGCTCTATCAGATGCCAGCCCATGTTTTGGCTATTTACGAGACCTATGCCTACCATCAAGCTTGGTTGAGCCAATCGAATCAACTGACCCAGGCTAAGGCCCAATTGCCGCTTGCTAGTCGTTCGGACTTGGCCATTAATGGGCAAAAGGTCATGGAGGCCTTAGGTTTAAGCCGAGGCAATGCCGGACTTGGTCGCCTACTTTTGGAGCTAGAGCGTCAGGTCGTCATGGGGGATTTGCCTAATGAGCCAGCCGACCTCTTAGCCCAAGCTCAAGCGTTAGGAGCTGATTATCTTGAAAGCTAAAGGACTAAGAATTGCGGTTGTCGATTTAGAGACAACGGGCTCTCACCTAGATCAAGGTGATCAAATTATTCAAATTGGAGCTGTCTTGATTGAAGATGGACAGGTCCTAGCTCAACATAGTATGTTACTCAATCCTGAGCGTGACATTCCCACTCATATTACGGCCATTACAGGCATTCAATCAGACCAGGTCCAGGATGCGCCGACCTTTAGCCAGGTGGCAGGCCTCTGGTATGAGCGACTCAAAGACTGCTTTTTTGTGGCCCACAATCTAGGTTTTGACTTGACCTTTTTGCAGGCTAAGTTTGCTGAACAGGGCTTAGACTTTCAACCACCTGCCTTGGACACTGTCCAATTGGCGAAAATCTTCCTGCCTCAGGCGCCGGGTTTTAACTTGCAGGATTTGAGCCAGTTCTTTGGTTTGAACTTCCAAGACGCCCATGATGCCCTGGGGGATGCCCGGATGACGGCCCATTTGTTGGATGTCTTAGCTCACCAGGCAGCTGATTTGGACTATGGGACTAAGCTGGCCCTGCAGCCGATTTTTAAGGCTTTGCCCTATCAAGCCAGTCAGTTTCTTAACCAAGCTAGCAGCTTTTATTGCCAAGTAAATTGGCCGGAAGGGCAGGGCGTCAGTCAAGCTCAGGCTAGTCATGCTAGCCTAATTAGCGCCAAGCAAAGAACCGCGGTAGCCTATTGGCAAGAAGCCGGTCAGGATAAATCGCCCTTAGTCCTAGAAGCTCGCGCCCGTCAGGATCACCAAGGTTTGGCGCTGGCTTTACTTGATGCTTGGCGTCAAGAAGGACAAAAATCCCTTCTAGTTCTAGAGAATGAGGGTCAAATCAGCCATTGGCAGACCTTGTGGCAAGAAGTTACGGGTCAGCAAGCGGGCATTTACCGCCCATCCTATCAGTTTGTCGATATGGCCTCGGTCTACCAATTCTGCCATGAATTTGATTTAAGCCGGGCCAACCAACAAGAGCTTACCGTTCTAGCGGCTGCCTTGGTTTGGTTGACGAGCAGCCAGTACGGCTGTTTGGATGAACTAAATTCTGAACTGGATATTAGCCATATCATGCGCCGCTATGATTTTATCCCTAAAACAGGTAAGAAGGTGGGCTATCACCGTTACTTAGAGGGACTTAAAGCCAAAGACTTAGTTTTAATGAGCCAAAAAGACTGGCTATCCTTAAAGCAAGTCGCTGACAGCCCGCTTGCCTTTCTGGGTCAGGCTCGGGTCCTGGTCCTAGATTTAGAGGCCAGTTACCAAGGCCTGGTGGACCAAGAAAGCATTAGCCTAGATGTCAGCCAGCTCTTTGTAGAGCTTAAGTCCTTACTAGATCAAGGCCAGGAGGAAGCTCAGTTAGAATCCTGCCTAGCCACTAGCTATGACCTGCTGGAAAGTATGCGGGCAGAGTTTGAAGCCAGTGATATAGGTAATGCTAGCAATGATTGGTGGACAGCCTGCCTAGTCAAGGGCAGTCCCCGCTATTTGACCGTCATGGCTCAAGTGGCGACTTTAGGCCAGCAGCTAGAGGACTGGTTAAAAACCGCCAAACTAACCGCCAAACAAAAGCGGACCTACCGCCATCTGGCAACGACCTGTCGACTACTAGCCAAGCAGTCAGAGGGGAGCTATGTCCGACTTCAAGGCCAGGTCAGCAATGGCCAAATCTACCAATTGGCCCTTAGTCGGGTGCCTTTAATTATGAGAAACAAGCACTTGCCTCAGCTAAGCCAGTACCAGCAGATCGCCTTCTTGTCGGACGGCCAGTATGACCAGCCTTTAGGCTATGGCCTGGCACGTTTCTGGCAAGTGGGGGCCACATACTTAAGCCTACCTGAGCAAAGTCAAGCCAACAGTCTGACCCTCCAGGTGCCATTGGCTTATGCCCAGTCAGGTCAGGGCTATGAAGAGGCCGAGCAATTGCTGGCCTTTATCAAGGATCAGCTGGCCGAGAAGGGCGCTAGCCACGTCCTCATTCTTGCCAATAACAAGGCCCAAGCCCAGACATACTACCGTCTTCTATGGGAAAGTTCCCTGCTGGAAGAGGGCTACCTGATTTATAGCCAGGGACAAAATGGCAGCCTTAAGAAAATTAAGCGCCGCGCCGAAGCCGATGACAAGGCCATTGTCATTGTGCCCAGACGTCTCTTTCTAGAGGAGTCCTTCACTCTGTCAGTCAATCAGCTCTTAGTAGTCTTAGACCGTCTGCCATTTGACTCCTTGACCAATGAGCGGACCCTGGGCCAAGTTCAGGTGCTTAGCTTATCAGACAACCAGGCCTTTGATCAACTGACCCTACCGCAGATGATTTTCCGTCTTAAGAAATTGTTGGCTCAGGTCGCTAGCTCTAGTTGCAAGGCGGACTACTATCTCCTAGATGAACGTGTTTGGACTCGTTATTATAGCCCTAAGGTTGAGGAATACTTGGCGCCCGCCATTGACCTGCTTCCCATCCTGCCCAGTCACTAATCCATCCTAGTCAGCTAGCCAAAAATTCATGCAATTTTGGAGAAATTATGGTATGATAGTACAGATAAGTGGCGACAGGAGGAGTCAAGTATGTTAAACCGTAAAGTGGTCTCAGGACTGACGCTCTTTTTCCTCATCATCTTTCTCATCTTTGCTTGGGTCTTCTATTCAAGCCAAGCCAAATCGCATCAAGCTCAGCAAGAAGCCGTGCGACTGATTGAGACGGACTACACTGTCAAAGACGTCAAAAAATTCTACTGGACGACCATTTCTGAGGCTTACTTTGCCTTGGATTTTGTGGATGACAGTGGCCAAGAACGTTATGCGATTGTGAAACGTGAGGGTGGGACCGTTAATTACTACACGCCAAATCAGATTATCTCAGAAGAAGATGCCAAGGCCATTGCCTTAGCGGACAATGAGAATTATAAGATTATGCAGGCGCGTTTGGGCATGATCAAAGACACGCCCGTCTGGGAAATCACCATCAAGAATGATAATAATACCTTGACCTATTACTACCTCAATGCGCAGGATGGGTCCTGGTTACAAAAAATCGAAAATATTTAAGACAAGACTATGGAGGCAGGCAGTATGCAGACAATTACCATGCGTCAAGCAGCAGATTATATTGATCAAACGGTCATCATCAAGGCATGGGTGACCAACAAACGGAGCAGTGGGAAGATTGCCTTCTTACAATTGCGTGATGGCTCCGCTTATTTCCAAGCCATTGTGGTCAAGGCTGATGTCAGCGAAGAAACCTTTGCTTTGGCTAAGGGCCTTAACCAAGAAACCAGTGTGAAGGTAGTCGGTAAGATTCAAGCAGACACTCGTTCAGCTTTAGGCTATGAGCTCTTGGTTCAAGACATTGAAGTGATTGGTGAAAGTCATGACTACCCAATCACACCAAAAGAACACGGGACTGACTTCTTGATGGACCACCGCCACCTTTGGCTTCGTTCATCTAAGCAGCATGCCATTATGCAAATCCGTAACGAAATTATCCGGGCAACCTATGAGTTCATGAACCAAGAAGGCTTGATTAAAGTAGACCCACCAATTTTGACGGGTTCTGCGCCAGAAGGGACCACTGAGCTCTTTCATACCAAGTACTTTGATGAAGATGCCTTCCTCTCCCAGTCTGGTCAGCTCTATCTAGAGGCTGCGGCCATGGCTTTTGGTAAGGTCTTCTCCTTCGGGCCAACCTTCCGGGCTGAAAAATCTAAGACTCGTCGTCACTTGATTGAATTCTGGATGATGGAAGTTGAATTAGCCTTCGTTGAACACGAAGAAAACTTGCAATTCCAAGAACGTTATGTGGCTCATCTGGTTCGCAATGTGATTGACCACTGTGGTCTAGCTCTTAAGACCTTGAACCGTGATGTAGCAGTCTTGGAACAATACACCAAATTGCCATATCCACGTATTAGCTATACAGATGCCATCAAGCTCTTGAATGACAATGGCTTTGATGATATCCAATGGGGCGATGACTTTGGTTCACCTCATGAAACCTTCATTGCCAGCCAATACGACCGCCCAATCTTCATCGTCAACTATCCTAAGGCTATTAAGCCATTCTATATGCGCATTAATGAAGAAGACCCACGCACTGTTCTATGTGCTGATATGATTGCACCAGAAGGTTACGGTGAAGTCATTGGGGGCTCTGAACGTATTGTGGACTTTGAGACCTTAGATGAAAATATTAAGGCCTACAACTTAGATCCATCGGCTTATGCTTGGTACCTTGACCTCCGTAAGTATGGCGCTGTGCCACACTCTGGTTTTGGTCTTGGCTTGGAGCGGGCAGTAGCTTGGTTATCAGGGATTGAACATATCCGTGAAACCTCACCATTCCCACGTTTGCTCAACCGTATTTACCCATAATAAAAATTCCCATTATATCATATATGATATAA
>CAUUNL010000022.1:0-25372 GCA_963546405.1 Abiotrophia defectiva
AATAAAGGAGTCATGCAATATGAAAAAGTTTGTTAAAAAATTAGGGGCTTTAGCCCTCGCAGCAGGTTTAGTGTTTGGGGCTAGCTTCCCAACTGCACAAGCGGCCAAAGAATTTGAAGGCCAAAAAGTAAAAGTTGGGGTTGTCGGTGAAGCTGACAAGGAACTCTGGCAAGCTGTAGCAGAAAAAGCGAAAAAAGATGAAGGTATCGAAATCGAAATTACTAACTTTTCTGATTACAACTTACCTAACGCAGCAGTAGAAGACGGTTCATTAGACCTCAACGCCTTCCAACACATTATCTTCTTGGAAGAATGGAACAAGGCTAACAAGGGCAAAGTTGTGAACATCGGCTTCACCTACGTAGAACCTCAAGGTATTTACTCTGAAAAAGTTAAATCTTTAGATGAGTTAAAAGCTAAAGACGGGGCAAAAATCGCCATTCCTAACGATGTGACCAACCAAGGTCGGGCCCTCTTGACCTTAGAATTAGCTGGTTTGATTGAAGTAGACGATGCTAAAGGTATTTTAGCTAGCGTTAGCGACGTAACCAAGAACGAAAAGAACATCAAGTTCGAAGAAGTGGACGCTTCTCAAACAGCACGTAGCTTGAAAGACGTGGATGCAGCGGTTATCAACGGGAACTACGCAGCAGATGCTAACTTAACCGTTAAAGACGCGCTCTTCGTTGACGCAACTGACAAGGCAAAATTGAAAGATGAGTACAAGAACATCATCGCCGTTAAAGAGTCTGAAAAAGACAACAAACTCTACAAGAAAGTCGTAGAAATCTTCCAATCAGACGAAATCGCTAAGAAGATTGAAGAGTTAAGCAAGAACTCTAAGATTCCGGTATGGTAATCTGAGCTATCAAAAAATCCCGCATCTCATGATGCGGGATTTTACTTTAGTCGAGGTCATCAGCGAATTGTTGACTAGAAAAATGGACTTCTTGGCTGAAGAGGGTACGGATTTGACCGTGAGGGTCTTGAATCAAGAGGTGGCCCTGGTCGGTGATTCCTTGAATGATACCTGTATATTCTTGTCCTGCTTGCTGGTAGCTGACTTGTCTCCCGACGCCCAGTAGGTGTTCTTCATAGTGGGGTAGGTAGGTTTTGTCAGAGAGGGTGCGGATATAGTAAGCCAACTGCTTAAGGAAGTCGTGGATGACTTGATTGGGATTGAAGTCGGCCGGCATTTCTTGTCCAAAGAGGGTTCCTGCAACAGACTGAGTTGAGGCTTCCGCTTGACTGAAGTCGCCACTTAAGTTGAGGCCGATGCCAATAATAATCGAGGATAGGCTACGACTTTCAATATCGGTCGTCGCTTCTGTCAGGATTCCGCCAATTTTACGACCACGACAGAAGAGGTCATTAACCCATTTGATACGCAGCTTTTGTCCACTGGCTGCTTCCAGAGCGGCAACCATGGCACTGGCAGCTAGCAGGGTGTATTGGGGCACTTCTTCTAAATCTGTTACTTGGGGTTGGAAGACGACAGATAGATAGAGGCCGGAAGCAATATCGGAGTGGAAATGGCGACCTGACCGACCGCGTCCTTGAGTTTGTTTGCGAGCGACGAAGAGGCCGGCTCGGCCAGGTGCTTGAATGGCAAATTGTTTGGCTAGGTCATTGGTTGAAGTGACACTGTCATAGAGGGCGACTTGCAGCGATTCAAAAGGTGCATCCAAGTCGCGCTTGATTTGCTGGGCATCAAGGGCATGGCTGACCCTCTCTAGCAGATAGCCCTTCTTGCTTAGGCTGGCAATTTGATAGCCTTGTTGGCGTAAGCCTTCGACAGCCTTCCAGACAGCGGTCCGAGATAAACCTAATTGGTCTGCCAAGGCTTGACCAGAAATAGGCTGGCCATTTTGCTCTAGTAAGACCGCTAAAATTTCATCTTGTGTCGACATCATGTGTCCTCCTCATCTTCGATAATCCTAGTCTAGCAAATGTCAGGTCCTGGGTCAATTTTTGCCCACCTAGCTTGAAAATAGGGCTATCTGGACCTATAATGAACTTGAGAGGGGAAGACGGGCAAGTCACGCTTCCCATTATGAAGGATAAAATAAGGAGAGTCTTTCCCATGAATCTTATGAAGAAGCTAGTGCCCCTGTTAGGTGGGCGACATCAACTGGGATTGCCAGGAATTCGCCACTATTTGGCTTGGCGCTATCCTCAAGTGAATCCGGATTTACGCTTTCGAGGTTGGATGACGGATATCTTAGTTGACTTCAAAAAGCCAGAGGACCTGAAGGCCTATAATCAGACAGGCCTTACGACCTTCCGAGTGCCCTTGCCTCATGATCCGGACCTAGTCATCGAAGAAGTGAAGATTCCCAGTAGTCAGAATCCTAATTTAAGTGCCCTTATCTATCGCTCTAAGCAGCCACAAGGCCAAGCGACAGGCTTGCTATGGCTTCATGGAGGTGGCTACGCCCTGGGGCATCCGCGTTTAGACTTACCCTTCATTCGGCAATTTGTGCTAGAGACCAATACGGTGGTCGTCGCCCCTGATTATCGGCTGTCCGCTCAGGAGCCCTATCCGGCAGCCTTAGAAGATGCCTACGCTGGCCTAGTTTGGCTCAAGGAAGAAGCGGAACATCTAGGCGTCAATTCTGACCAGCTCTTTGTGGGAGGACCTAGTGCTGGTGGCGGCCTCACCATTGCTACGGTTCTCTATGCTAGAGATCAAAATCAGGTGCAGGTGGCCTTCCACATGCCTATTTATCCAATGATTGATGACCGCCTATCGACAGAGTCCATGAAGGGCAATCGGGAAATGATTTGGAACGAAATCAAAAATCGAGCGGGCTGGCAACTCTATCTAGGAGACCTCTATGGATCTGAGGAGGTGCCCATCTATGCAGCGCCCTATCGGGCATTAGACTTAAGTGATATGCCACCTGCCTATACACATGTGGGAGATTTAGATCCCTTCTTGGATGAAACACTCGACTATATGAAGCGACTGCAAGCTGCGGGGGTACCGGCCAAGTACCGCGTCTATCCAGGCGCCTATCATGGCTATGAGGCTTTCGACTGCCCCTTAACGCGCCAGACTATGGCTAATTGGCTAGCAGCTTATAAGGAAGCGGTAGCCCAGTACTTTGCCCCACAAAAAGAATCATAAGCACAAAAATCCCCGTCTATCTGATGACAGACGGGGATTTTTATCGTTTAGTTACGCCATACGCTTTCTAAAATCATGGTTTGTTCGCGGTCTGGGCCTACGGACAAGGTGGCAATTTTAGCTCCCACTAATTCGCTAATACGACGGACATAGTTTTGGGCATTCAAAGGCAGGTCTTCCAAACGGCGACAAGACGTAATGTCCTCAGTCCAACCTGGCAATTCTTCATAGACAGGCGTACAAGATTTGAGCAACTTGAGGCTAGCTGGATAGTACTCAATCACTTGACCATCTGGTGTCTTATAAGCCGTACAAATCTTAATGGATTCGAGACCAGTTAGGACGTCGATGGAGTTAAGTGAGAGGTTGGTAATACCGGATACCCGACGGGAATGACGCATGACCACAGAGTCAAACCAACCCACCCGACGAGGACGACCGGTAGTTGTCCCGTATTCACGGCCCACTTCGCGGATTTGGTGGCCAATTTCATCGAAGAGTTCAGTAGGGAACGGGCCATCCCCAACGCGAGAGGTGTAGGCCTTGCAGACACCGACGACGCGATTGATGCGAGTTGGGCCGACCCCACTCCCGATAGTGACCCCACCAGAGACGGGGTTAGAGGAAGTAACGAAAGGATAGGTCCCTTGGTCGATGTCCAACATGACCCCTTGAGCTCCTTCGAAGAGGACGCGCTTGCCTTGATCCAAGGCATCGTTCAAGATAACGGAGGTGTCAGTCACGTATTGTTTAATCTCCTGACCGTATTGATAGTACTCTTCAAAAATATCTTCAAAACGGAGGGGATCTGCGCCATAGACGCGTTCAATAAAGAGGTTCTTCTCTGCCAAGTTAGTCCGTAGGCGTTCTTCAAAGATTTCACGGTCTAATAAGTCGGCAATCCGAATCCCAACCCGAGCAGATTTATCCATATAGGCTGGGCCAATCCCTTTGTTAGTAGTCCCAATCTTGTTATCGCCTTTAGAGGCTTCTTGGAGCTTGTCCAAGACAATATGGTAAGGCAAGATAACATGGGCACGTGAAGAGATACGAAGATTATCGGTTGAGACACCTTCGCCATGTAGGTAGGCAAGTTCTTCTACGATAGACTTAGGGTTAACAACGACGCCATTGCCGATGACGCTGATTTTGTCAGGGGAGAAAATCCCGGAAGGAATGAGGTGTAACTTGAAGGTTTTGCCGCCAAACTGAATGGTGTGACCGGCATTGTCGCCACCTTGGTAGCGCGCGATGACTTCGGCATTCTCGCTTAGGAAGTCGGTAATTTTCCCTTTACCTTCATCGCCCCATTGAGTACCTACAACAACAACTGATGACATAAACATACCCCTTTACTGATTGAGATTGGTTTGGAAATATGGTTCGACATGGACATCGACATCATACACATTATAATTATACGCTAAAATCTGTTCGATTTCCTCTGTTATGTGATGAGATTGAATAACTGAAAGATGACCATCAATTAAAACGGTGATATCCACGTGGACATACTGGCCACAGAGACGTGCCCGAATTTGCGGAACCGCACGGATTTGAGGGTGTTTGAGGACGATGGCGCGGTAGGCTTCTAGTTCTTCTTGGTCAAAACCATCTGATAATTCAAAGGTCGAATCTTTGAAAATAGTATAGGCGGTGTGGAGAATAATACCACCAATTACAAGGGCCGTCAGGATATCCAGCCAGGCTAGTCCTAGGCTAGAAGCGGCAATGGCCACCATGGTAGCAAGTGTCGTTAAGAAGTCACTGAAGAGGTCCTTGGCACTGGCCTTGAGCCCCATGCTTTGAGTTTTCTGGGCCAAATGATGGATATAGCGTTGAGTTATGAGCAAAATGACGCTGGCAGCAAGCCCCACCCAAAGAGCTTGGAGGTCGGGTGTCGGATAATCCTGGGCTATAAAGCGTTCTGCTGAAGATTTGATGACTTCTAGGCCGACAGTGAACATAATCAGAGAAGTGGCGAAGCTGGCCAAGGGTTCAAACTTGGAGTGACCAAAATAATGGTCCTCATCCGCTGGTTTGCGGGCAATTCGAAGGCCAATAAAAATCAAAATTGATGAGATGATGTCCGTTAAGTTGTTAAGACCATCGGCTCTGAGGGAGGCCGAATGGAAGAAATAAGCAGCGCCTAATTTGAGGCTAGAAATAATCAGATAGACGATAATGCCGACTAAGGCCCCACGGGCGGCGATTTTAAGTTGCTGGTTTTGTCTGTCGCTAGTTTGCATAGAATTTTCCTCCGCGAGATAATGCCAAAAAATCAGGAGCCGTAACTCCTGAAATCATGGTTATTTGGATAGGGCCCAATAGTTGACGCCTTCTTCCATCATGGTTTGGGCTGGAATAGCCTTGATGCTGAACATTTTGCTTGGGTCATCATTAGGGTCGTTGACATAGACTTGGCCATCTTGGTAGCCACGAATGACGAGAATATGGCCAGTTTCAGTGAAGAGGCCTGGTTTAACCGTTGCTACAATGGCTTGGCCTTGGTTGACAGCCTGCATGGCTTCTTCAAAGTTATTACCGAAATTGGTGAACTGATAATTGAAAGATTGAGCGAAGTCATAGAAAATATTCCAAGAAGTTCCTTGGTTGTGGACATAGTAATGGTCCTTGCTCCAATCCAAAATGGTCTGCGGTGTCACCGTAGCTTGCGGATTATAGTAGGCATGAATCATAGCCAAGGATAGGATAGCACAGCCATTCTCACCTAATTGACGAGTAGTATCCGTCCCGTATTGAAGGGTCCGCCATTTAGGGTCTTTCTGCAGATAGAGCGGAATGTCCAATTGTTTGACGTTCTGTAACTGGCTAACTTCGGCTGGTTTTTGCGGCAGGAAGAGATAGCCTAGCTCGCTGATATTTTGGCGGTGCTTGTTGATAGCAGCCACGATGTCAGACTGGGCATTAAGTAAGTCGTTCTGATAGTCTTGGTTTTGAATATCTTGCAAGACTTCTGAAAGCTCGTCCTTGGACAGACTATGAACTAGGGAATCATCCGATAGTTGCAGTGGAACCGTGTTGAAAGGTGCCGATTCTGACTCACTAGACGACTCAGGTGTGCTAGAGGTCACTTGGCTACTTTGGACCTGAGCAATATGTTCTTGGCCAGCCACTTGGTTATTTAATTTTGATGCCTGATGCGTATTTTCCTTGAGGAAAACGACAATCGCCGTCCCGCAAATCAAGAGCAAGAAGAAGGTAATAACGGCAATCGTATTCTTACGACGTTTGCGCATAGGGCCAGCTCCTTTGGTTAAGTAATCAATCATAAGGGAAGTATAACAGAGAAATGTAAGAGAAATATGAATTTTCTGGCAAGAAATCAAAGAATTTCTCCGATACAATCCTTAGTTATTGTATCAAAACCTGGAACATAAAGCACCTAATCTGGTTGCCTGTTACAGAGACTTAATAAAGAGAGGCTGGGTGTTACACCAGCCTCTAACTTGTTGGTTAATAGTTTTTGAAGTATTGTTCGAGTTCCCATTGGGTGACTTGCTTTTGATAAGCGAAGTATTCGGCTGTCTTCTCAGCGATGAAGTTTTGTGCGATGTGGTCACCCAAGGCTTCTAGAATAACAGGTTCCTTCTTGAGTTCTTTGAGGGCTGCGCGCAAGGAACCTGGTAGATCCTCTACCCCTTCCGTTAGGCGCTCTTCACGCGTCATGGTGTAGATATTACGGTCAACAGCAGAAGGTGGCATAATCTTATCTTCGATCCCCTTGAGGCCGGCTGCCAAGAGGACAGACAGAGCCAAGTAAGGGTTAGCCGCTGGGTCTACACTCCGCGCTTCAATCCGAGTAGAGTTACCTCGAGCTGCCGGAATCCGGATAAGAGGCGAACGGTTTTGACCAGACCAAGCTACGTAGACAGGGGCTTCGTAACCAGGCACCAGCCGCTTGTAGGAGTTAACCAGTGGGTTACAGATAGCGGTGTAGGCACGGGCATACTTGAGCAAGCCACCGATAAAGTAGAGGGCGGTTTGGGAGAGTTGGTCTTCTGTGTCAGGATCGTAGAAGGCATTACCTGATTCATTAAAGAGGGACATGTTACAGTGCATCCCACTCCCTGCAATGCCGAAGATAGGCTTAGGCATGAAGGTGGCGTGCAAGTTGTGGCGACGGGCCACGGATTTGACGATGAGTTTGAAGGTTTGGATGTTGTCGGCAGAACGGAGGGCGTCTGCATATTTCCAGTCAATTTCGTGTTGGCCAGGCCCTACTTCGTGGTGGCTGGCTTCAATTTCAAAACCTAGAGCTTCTAGTTCCAAGACGATGTCACGACGGCAGTTCTCGGCCAAGTCGTTAGGCGCCAAGTCAAAGTAGCCGCCGTTGTCGTTGAGTTGCATGGTAGGCTGGCCTTTTTCATCTAATTTGAAGAGGAAGAACTCTGGCTCTGGCCCAATATTGAAGGAAGTGAATCCTAAGTCTTCCATGCGTTTAAGAATACGCTTGAGGTTGCTACGAGGGTCACCTTGGAAAGGAAGACCATCCACGCTGTTGACGTCACAGATTAAGCGGGCAATCTTGGTGTCACCGGCGCCTTCCTTCCAGTTGAAGACTAGCCAAGTATTGTAGTCAGGTACTAAGTACATGTCGCTCTCTTCAATCCGGACGAAGCCTTCAATTGAAGAACCGTCGAACATCATTTTGTTGTCTAAGGCCTTTTCTAATTGGGAGACAGGCACTTCGACGTTTTTGATAGTCCCAGTAATATCGGTGAACATGAGGCGGACATAACGAACATTGCGTTCCTTAGCGTCTAGTAAGATACTTTCTTTGGTCCATTGAGTGGTTGGCATGGAAATCCTCCTTTTGATAGTAGGCTAGTCAGTCTAGCCAGACTTAGCGAAATCGACCTTGGATGTCTAACTCATCCCATAAAATCCGACGGACATCTTGGTCAGTCAGGGGTTGACTGGTAGTCGGATGCCCCATATGAGGGCGCTCAGCTTCTGACTCGAAGCGACGTTTAATGCCCTTCAGGGTCATTCCTTCCTCGAGCAGGTCACTAATTTCCAAGAGCCGATCTACATCGTTGAGCGAATAGAGGCGGCGATTGGTTGAGCTTCTGCCCGGCACTACCAGCCCGAAATCTTCGTAATGCCGAATTTGCCGGGCGGTCAAGCCTGTTAGGGTCATGACGGTTCCGATGGGAAATACGGCGAGAGATTTGCGGAATTCTTTGGCTGCCATAGTTGTCACCTTCTTTTATCATTTATGATTATAGGGAAAGTCAAATGAGGGGTCAACTGCATCCTGACTTCTTATGTTAGATAATATGACAAACGTTCGGATTCTGCAAGCCAGAGCCCTAGATCAGTCGCTAAGCCAAATAAAAAGCTTGCCAAGTTACTTAGCAAGCCGGGATTAAGTTTGGGTAATCAGTGTGCAGAAATAGCCTAGAGCCAAGAAATCGGCACTGCCGCCGGGGCTAAGATGACGTTCGATGAGGACTTGGTCATAGGCTATAAGTCGCTCTTCGAGCTGGGCCAAGGATAAGTCAGGAAGTTGGCTTAAGAGTAGACTCATTTCGCCTTGAATCTGGGCTAAAGCGGTCAGTCCACCCCGGTGGAGTAGGTTGCCATCTTGGACGGTAGCCATTAAATAGACCAGAGCCTGCAACCAAAGCTGGCGTTGATCCAGGTCTTGGCGCTGATAGACAAAGGGGAGCAAGCCTTGGCGTAAGACCGGATAGCCTGCTGCTGCTTCGCCCCGAACCCCGGTAATGCCATGCTCCAGGTAAAGTCGCTCGCCATAAGAGAGGGAGGTTTTTTGGGCCAAATGGGCAAAATCTTGAGTCACGAGGTGCTGGGTCATGGCCTCAATCAAAGGCCAGCTAGCCTCTAGGTCGCCCTGACAGGCTCCCAAGGCACCTAATAAGAGGGCGAAGGAAAAATTGGCCCCCTTGTGGGTGTTGACACTAGCGGTGGCTGCTAACATGGCAGTCTCGGCTTCTTTCCCTAGCTGACGTAGGGCACTGAAGAGCTGATCAGGCGCCCCCGCATGCGCTTGGCCTAACAGGACATAGCCCTTAAAATAAGGTCGCAAGGCCTCGATACTAGCGGCGAAAGTTTGTGGCGTCATATCGTCATGTGCCCCATTGGACCAAGGGTCTACTAGGCCAGGCTTAGGCGCTAGTTGAACTTCGAAAGCCAGGGCCTGGCAGGCTAGGTCTGCCAGATAATCACAAGAGAGCGTCTTATTAGTCAATGTGCAGTTTCTCCATTTGCTTAAGAATGAAGCGCAGGGACCGATCCAGATGCTCGTGGGTAATGAGGGTAATCTGATCAATATCGTGGTTGCACATGCCGCGGTAAATTAGCCAGTGTTCTTCTAGGGCTGCGCTCCGGCGTTGGGAGGAGCGAATGGACAAGTCGCGGAAATAAATGACATAGGTCCGCAGCTCAGAGACGATGTCCCGCAAGCGGGTCATCTGGCTCTTGGCATAGATGAAGTCATTAAATTTAGTGAAGTTAGCCAAGACATCATCCACGCGGTCGGCCTGGTTGAGGCGCTCGCACTCTTCTAGGATAGCTTGAAGTTCTTGGAAGTCTTCAGGTGTCATCAAAGTCATAGCCTTAATAGTGGCTAAGGTGTCTAGGGCCTTACGAATATCGTAGATTTCTAGGGCGTCCTTGATGCTAATGCCTTTGACAATAATGCCAATTTTAGGAATATGCTCCACTAAGAGTTCCTTGGTTAATTCTGTTAGGGCATAGCGGATGGGCGTCCGACTAATATTGAGGGCTGTAGAGAATTCCTTCTCATTGATCCGGGTGCCAGCTGGGATTTGGCCCAAGATAATCGTCTTACGAAAGGCTTCGTAGAGCGAAATCTTGAGGGGTTTATTCTGAGTAATATCTAAGTTGCGTTTGACCGCCTCGATAATCGCAGACATAGGGATTCTCCTTTTCTTTTTGATGTCATCATGTCCATTATACCTAAAAATAGAGGTTTTAGCCAAGCCAAGGCCTTATTTGGACCCTAAAGATTTAGCGTGACTGACAAAGTATTGGATGGCTTGGCTGACCAAGACCGATTTGGCGACCTTAGACAGTCTTATCAAGCCCAAAATTAAGGCCAACCTTGACATCTCCAACCTCTATGGAGCCATGCCTTATCTCTACGGTGATGAATTGACCCAAGTGCAAGGGGGGCGTCCTGTCGGTCTGCCCTATGCAGCAGGCTATAGCTGTGGCTATCACTTGGTGCGCTACTATCTTAAGAAGACAGGTATCAGCATTGAAGAAGCCAGTTTGAAGACGGCCGATGAGATTTTGGCTCAGGTACCAGAATTCTGGGAGCAGCCAACTTCCCAACTCTAGCCAGCCAATCTTGCTACCCTATCTATCAATCTATCTATTGATAGATAGGGTCTGAGTCAGGAAATTTACGTGCATAAGTTAGCACAAGTTGCATAGGGACAAAAAAAGAGAGCTAGGACTTAGTCCTAGCTCTTTTGTCTTAAGTATTATTGTGCTAAGTAGAGTGGCATGTGGCCCATCAAGACGATGGTAACCACGAAGATAACGAAGACCACTGCGGCGTACTTAGCAGATTCACGTTGCCATTCGCCCATGTCCAAGCCAGTTAAGCGGAGCAAGAGGTAGATGAAGGCAACCAGTGGGCTCAAGAGGTGGAAGGCTTGCCCCATAAGAGAAGCCAAGGCCATTTGCATATCGGTGAAGCCGTATTGACGACCGATTTCTGCGAATGGAATCAGCACCCCGTAGTAGAAACCATCGTTGGTTAAGAAGAAGGTCCCTGGTACGGAGATGAGGGCAATAATCAAGCTCCAGAAGCCTGCTAATTGTTGTGGAATGATGTGGACGATGCTGTCCGTCAAGGCCTTAGCCATACCTGTCCCTTGGAAGAGACCCATGAAGACCCCTGCCCCGAATACGAGGAGGACAACTTGTACCGCATCCCCAGCGTTCTCACCAATACGTTTGGATTGAGTCTTGAGGTCTGGGTAGTTAATCATCATGGCTAAGCCGGTCCCGATTAAGAAGAGAACGACAGGCTTAACTTCGATAGCGTCGATGAAGGAACCTGCTACTAACCAGCCAATTAGGACAATGGTCATAACCGCGTTAATCCAGAAGTTTTGAGGACGGCGAATAGCCAAGACTTCAGGGTCAGAAATAGTAGTCAATTCATCAAGTTCAGCATCTGATAATTCCTTGATACCCAAGCGGGCACGTTCTTTTTTACCCATACCACGGGCAACGAAGAAGATAACGTAGAGAATAGAGAGAACCATCCCTGGTGCTAAGTAACCCAAGATGTCGGCTTCAACGCCCAAGACGGACATGGCACGAGCGGTTGGGCCACCCCATGGTAAGAGGTTCATGATGGTGTTTTGCAAGATAACTAAGACACCCAAGTTCATGAGTTTCATGTCTAGTTTCTTGTAGATTGGCACGAATGCCGAGCAGCAAATCAAGGTAGTGGTAGTTCCGTCACCGTTCATGGAAACAGCGGCCGCAACAATGGCAGTAGCCACGAGGACTTTCATTGGATCGCCTTTAGCGTAGCGAATCATTTTGTTAGTGATTGGGTCGAAGAGACCGGAATCTAACATGAGGGAGAAGTAGAGGATGGCGAAGAGGAGCATAACCCCGGTTTCAGCCGTCCCTTTCATTGCAGTGAGTTTATCCTTGGAGTTGTTGCCAAAGAGACCTTGGCGAACCAGTGTCCCGATGTTGACATCTTGGACCACGCCGGTTAAGACTGCTACCAGCGCAAAAGCAAGTGGAATGAGTACTAGGGCAGTGAATGGTGACATTTTCTTCTTCATGATGACATACATGAAGACAACCATCATTGCATAAGCAAAGACTGTGAGTAACATCATATCTTCCTTTCTGAAATTAAAATAATAATAGCGTGGGTATGAGCCAAAAGTCGCTAAAACCTTCTGACCTAGACCCGACACGTCCATTCCATGAAATGAACGCGTTTACTTTATGCCTGTATCATAGCGAATGTTTAGACAAAAAGAAAGGGCTTTAGCTAAAAAGAACACTTAAAAAACAAGGGCTCAGGAAATTTGTATAGCCAAAAAAGACGCCTTGCTTAAATAGGAAGACTAAATCAAAATCTTGGCCTAATAGAACACAAAAAGAACAGTATTTGACTAGTGTAAGCGCTAGTTTAGGGTATAATACAAGTAGTAGATTAATCTGGAAGGGAGTGAAGAAATGGAACTACTCAGACGATTATTTGGCGGCCGACGCCGCGCTGAAGAAGCAGAGAGTCAAGCACAAGCGCAAGCTCAGCAAGCTGCTTTTGAGGCAGAATGGGAGCCAGTGGCAGCCTATGTGGCGGCCGACTCAGAAGAGGCGCTAGAAGTCAGCGTGATTGCTTCTGCTCTAGCAGCGGCCAATTATCCCGACAGTCAATTTGTGGTCAAGCACGTCTTGAAACGCAACCCCGAAGCGACCACTGTATCGGTGATTGCGTCAGCCATTGCGGCTGGGGACGCCCCTGACAGCCAATGGGCGGTCAAGCACATTTATCAAAAACGCACATAAGGTTTATGGATTTATTTAGGAGGAATTATACAATATGTTACGCAAATTCAAAATCAAAGTTGATGGCAAAGAGTACTTGGTAGAAATGGAAGAAATTGGGGCCGTAGCGCCAGCTGCCCCAGTTGCACCAGCACCAGTGGCTCCTGCTCCTGCTCCAGCCCCAGCTGCACCAGCTAGCGAACCTGCAGCAGAAGCAAGCCCAGCGCCAGCCGCACCAGTTTCTGTAGCACCAGCCGGAGCAGATGCCATGCCATCCCCAATGCCAGGGACTATTCTCCGCATCTTAGTTAACGTTGGGGATACAGTGGCTGAGAACCAACCATTAATGATTTTAGAAGCCATGAAGATGGAAAATGAAATCGTGGCATCTAAAGCAGGGGTGGTATCGGGGATTCATGTGGCTAACGGCCAAGTAGTCAACCCAGGGGATGCCCTCATCACCATCAATTAATTTAGTCAGTAAAGGAGACAGACAGTGGAAACATTAATTCAAGGTATTACGACCATTAACATTGGTCAAGTTTTCATGATGGTCATTGGTGGCCTGCTCATGTATCTGGGGATTAAGAAGGAATACGAACCAACCCTGCTGGTACCAATGGGCTTAGGGACGATTCTGGTTAACTTCCCAGGTTCAGGGGTCCTAGACCAAACCGTCGGTAACGTAACTCAACACGGGGTCTTAGACATTCTCTTCCGCGCCGGGATTGAGACTGAACTTTTCCCTCTACTTATCTTCATTGGGATTGGGGCTATGATTGACTTCGGGCCATTACTTCAAAATCCTTTCATGTTGCTCTTCGGTGCGGCAGCCCAATTTGGGATTTTCTTCGTCGTAGTAGTCGCAGTATTAGCGGGCTTTGACATTCGTGAAGCAGCTTCTATCGGGATTATCGGTGCGGCTGACGGTCCTACTTCTATCTTCGTAGCCAACCAATTGGCACCTCATCTCTTAGGGGCCATCACGGTTGCAGCCTACTCATACATGGCTTTAGTGCCAATCATTCAACCAGTTGCCATTAAGTTAGTAACAACCAAAGAAGAACGCAAGATCCGCATGACCTACCATGCTGAAGGCGTATCTAAGATGACTAAAATCCTCTTCCCAATCGTTATCACCATCGTGGCTGGTTTTATCGCGCCAATCGCCTTACCATTGGTAGGTTTCCTCATGTTCGGGAACTTATTACGTGAGTGTGGTGTCTTAGATAGCTTATCCGCAACCGCTCAAAACGAATTGGTTAACATTGTGTCAATCCTCTTAGGGATTACCATTTCGGTTAAAATGCAAGCTAGCCTCTTCTTGAATGTCCAAACCTTGATGATTATCTTGTTCGGTTTGGTAGCCTTCATCATGGACTCTATTGGGGGCGTTATCTTTGCCAAAATCTTGAACCTCTTCCGCAAGGACAAGATCAACCCAATGATTGGGGCGGCTGGTATTTCTGCCTTCCCAATGTCTAGCCGTGTGATTCAAAAGATGGCAACAGAAGAAGACCCTCAAAACTTCATCTTGATGTATGCTGTAGGGGCTAACGTTTCTGGGCAAATTGCCTCCGTTATTGCCGGCGGGCTCTTGTTGTCTTACTTCATCCACTAAAATTGCGAGGTAATACTTATGAATTTAGATAACTTACGACAAGCTTTTGAACTCATGCTGATTGGGATGGGTGGGGTCTTCTTAGTTCTCGGTATCTTATACGGGGCATCTGAACTCCTCATCAAGTACTTCCCAGTCGAAAAGGACTAAGACAAAATGGACGGCTATGTGACCAGACGCCTCTGGTTGGATCGTGACCCACAAGCCTTGAAAGATTGGCAGACCTTAATGCAGGCAGCTAATCTGAGTGACCAGGAAACGGTCGATTACACAATCGGCATTTATGATGGGGCACGCTTGGCAGCGACTGGGTCCTTGGACGGCAAGATTCTCAAGTGCTTGGTGGTCTGCGCCACCTATCAGTCAGAGAACTTGCTGACGCAAGTGGTTATGGCCCTCTTGGAACGTTTGGACCAGGAAGGCTTGACCAATCGCTTCGTCTATACTAAACCAAAGAATCTTCCTTACTTTAAGGCCTTGGGCTTTCGGCTTCTGGCGCAAACCGAAGCCTTGCTCTTTATGGAGCAGGGCTTCCCGTCCTTTCAGGACTATCTGAGCTATTTGGCTCAGCATAAGGTGGATAGCTCCAAAAATGGGGCCATCGTCATGAACGCTAACCCCTTTACCCTAGGACATCGCTATTTGGTAGAGCAGGCCTTATCGGCCTGTGACCACCTCTATATCTTCGTGGTATCCGAAGATCGGTCCTATTTTAGCGCGCAAGATCGCTTCAAGATGGTCCAAGCCGGGGTGGCAGATTTAGCCAATGTTACGGTCCTGCCTAGCCGAGATTATATGGTCTCGCAGGCTACCTTCCCCTCCTACTTCCTTAAAGAAAGGGCGGATTTGGCGGTGGCTCAGGTCCAGGCAGAACTTGATGCGCAAGTCTTCAAGCAGTTCATTGCGCCTAGTCTAGAGATTGCCATTCGTTTTGTAGGGGAAGAACCCCTATCGCCGGTCACCCAAGTCTACAATCAGGCCTTGGCCCAAGCCTTCGGTCAGGACCTAGACCTAAAGATTATCCCCCGTCTAGAAAAGGACGGCCAGGTTATTAGTGCGACCCGCGTACGGGCAGCGATTCAAGCAGGGAAGCTAGCTGACTGGGTCAACCTAGTCCCACAGTCAACCTATCATTACATACAGTCACAAGACTTACTGGGCCAAGATGCCCAGAGAGAAAAGGTGGAATAAAGATGGAAATTAAAAAAAGTGCAGTTGTTGGCACCTTGGAATCAAGCGACATTATGATTACCTTGAATCCGAGTGATGCTGGACGAATTGACATTCAATTAGAAAGTTCAGTCGAAAAACAATTTGGGGCGCAAATTCGTCGTGTCATTGAAGACACCTTGACCCGCCTAGGCATTCAATCAGCTCAAGTAGTAGCGGTTGACAAGGGTGCCTTAGATTGTACCATCCAAGCCCGGACCATTACGGTGGCCCACCGTGCTGCTGACTTATCAGAATACAACTGGAAGGAGATTGACTCATGGAACGCTTAAGAAGAACAATGATGTTTGTCCCTGGTGCTAATGCGGCCATGCTACGCGATGCGCCACTATATGGGGCTGACTCTATTATGTTTGACCTAGAAGATGCAGTCTCCCTTAAGGAAAAAGACTCTGCCCGCACCTTGGTGCACTTCGCCCTCAAAACCTTTGACTACAGCAATGTCGAAACCGTTGTACGGATTAACGGGCTGGACACTACCGGTGCCCTAGATATCGAAGCGGTCGTCTTGGCTGGGGTTGACGTGGTACGTTTGCCTAAGACCGAAAACGCCCAAGACATCGTGGATGTCGATGCTATTATTACCCGTGTCGAGCAGGAAAATAATATTCCTCTTGGTCGCACCAAGATGATGGCGGCCATCGAATCAGCTGAAGGGGTGCTAAATGCTCGTGAGATTGCTAAGGCATCTGACCGTCTGATTGGGATTGCCTTAGGGGCGGAAGACTATGTGACCAACATGAAGACTCGCCGTTACCCTGATGGTCAAGAACTCTTCTTTGCACGTAGCATGATTTTACATGCAGCGCGTGCCGCAGGGATCGCCGCAATCGACACTGTCTACTCTAACGTAGACAACATGGACGGCTTCCGTGAGGAAGTAGCCCGCATCAAACAATTAGGTTTCGATGGTAAATCGGTCATCAACCCACGCCAAATTCCAGTGGTTAATGAAGTATATGCCCCAACTGAGAAGGAAATCCAACAATCTAAGGAAATTATCTGGGCGATTCGTGAAGCTGAAGCTAAAGGCTCTGGCGTCATCTCAGTCAAAGGGAAAATGGTCGACAAGCCAATCGTGGAACGCGCTGAGCGGGTCATTGCCCTAGCCAAAGCAGCGGGACTCATTAGCGAGGAGGAAATTTAAGATGGTAGTCAACAAAGCAGGACGTGAAATTCCACAAGCAATCGCCGATCAATACGGCGTCTATGAAGGAGAGCTGGCTCGGATTAAGCCTTATGAAGCTTCAAGCCGTAAGGTTAAGCCCGTTGAACCACGCCAAGAAAAACTCTTGGGTAGTCTCCGCGAAGCCATTGAAAAGACCGGCCTCAAAGACGGCATGACCATTTCCTTCCACCACCATTTCCGGGAAGGGGACTATGTCATCAACATGGTCATGGAAGAAATTGCCAAAATGGGGATTAAGAATCTCTCCATCGCACCTTCTTCAATTGCCAACGTACATGAGCCCCTCATTGAACACATCAAGAATGGGGTTGTCACCAACATTACTTCTAGTGGTTTGCGTGACAAGTTAGGGGCTGCCATTTCTTCCGGTATTATGGAAAATCCAGTAGTGATTCGTTCCCACGGGGGACGTGCCCGTGCCATTACGGCAGGCGACATTCACATTGACGTAGCCTTCTTAGGTGCCCCAAGTTCTGATGAATATGGGAACGTCAACGGGACCAAAGGGAAAGCGACTTGTGGCTCCCTAGGTTATGCCATGATTGATGCTAAATATGCCGACCAAGTAGTGGTCATCACTGACTCCTTGGTACCATATCCAAACACCCCAATTTCTATTCCGCAAACAGACGTGGACTATGTGGTCGTAGTAGATGCCATTGGGGATCCTCAAGGGATTGCCAAGGGGGCAACTCGCTTCACCAAGAACCCTAAAGAGCTCTTGATTGCAGAATATGCTTCGAAGGTGATTACTGGCTCTCCTTACTATAAGGAAGGCTTCTCCTTCCAAACAGGGACTGGTGGTGCTTCACTAGCTGCAACCCGCTTTATCCGCGAACAAATGATTAAAGACGGCATTAAAGCCAGCTTCGTGCTAGGTGGGATTACCAATGCCATGGTTGAACTCTTAGAAGAAGGCCTCGTTGAGAAAGTCATCGACGTACAAGACTTTGACCATCCATCGGCAGTATCCTTAGGTCGCAACGCAGACCACTACGAAATCGACGCGAGCATGTATGCTAACCCACTGTCCAAAGGGGCCATGGTTAACCGTTTGGATGTCGCCATCTTGTCTGCCTTGGAAGTCGATACTGACTTCAACGTCAATGTCATGACCGGTTCTGACGGGGTTATCCGTGGGGCTTCTGGTGGTCACTGTGATACGGCCTTTGCTTCTAAGATGTCTATGGTGATTTCGCCATTAGTACGTGGCCGCATTCCAACATTCGTAGACTCTGTTAACACGGTCGTAACACCAGGGACTAGCGTGGACGTGGTTGTCACTGAGATTGGGATTGCGGTTAACCCTAACCGTCCAGACTTAGTCGAACACTTCAAGTCTCTCAAGGTGCCTCAATACACTATCCAAGAACTCAAAGAAAAAGCCTACAGCATTGTGGGCAACCCAGAACCGATTCAATACGGGGACAAGGTCGTAGCGGTCATCGAATATCGTGACGGTAGCGTCATCGACGTGGTGCGCAATGTCTAAGGGACTCTTTGATGGGCCTGAAGTCCAGTTAGGCCAGGTTCTATCAGCTCGCGAGGCGCGGAGCCAGCGCCAGGCTCACTTACTCGAGACCTATGCGCCGGCTGTCTTGGTCTCCATGACCCTCAATACACCGGGACCTGTCAAAAACTCTGAAGGCCTGTCCAAAATCGGTCACCAGCTAGCCCAGCTCGTCGGTGACCATTTGGCCCAAGAGGCGGTCCTCTACCAGGATCTGGTGGAGGCCGTGACAGGGCTAGAGGCCTATTGGGTGGTTAGCCAGGAGGCTGAGCTAGTCAAGCGGCATTTAGTGGCCTTTGAAGGGCAGCACCCCTTAGGTCGCCTACTAGACTTGGATGTGCTGGAACTGGTGGAAGGCATACCTTGCCCTATTAGTCGCCGGCAGTTAGGCTTGGCCCCGCGCCAGTGCTTCCTCTGCCAAGCAGACGCCAAGCAGTGTGCACGCTCACGCCAACACTCAGTAGCGGACATGCAGGCCTATATCAGTCAGGCCGTCGCTAACTATGAGGCCCAGACTGAATCCCCTTAAGGAAAGGAATAAACTATGAGCAAATTAATTCGTATCACTGAAACAGTCTTACGGGATGGCCAACAAAGCCAAATTGCCACTCGTATGACGACTGAAGATATGTTGCCAATTCTGAAAACCCTGGATCAAGCAGGCTTCCATGCCCTGGAAGTATGGGGCGGTGCGACCTTTGACTCTTGCATCCGTTTCTTAAACGAAGATCCATGGGAACGTCTGCGTCAAATTCGCGCAGCGGTCAAAAACACCAAGTTACAAATGCTCTTGCGGGGTCAAAACCTGCTAGGTTACCGTAACTATGCGGACGATGTAGTCAAGCTCTTCGTGCAAAAATCAGTTGAAAATGGGATTGATATTATCCGTATCTTCGATGCCTTGAACGATGTACGCAACCTACAAACTTCGATTGAAGCAACCAAGGAAGCAGGGGGCTTAGCCCAAACAGCTATTTCCTACACCACTAGCCCAGTCCACACCATCGACTACTATGTGGACTTGGTAGGGCGCATGGCCAAATTCGGGGCAGATTCTATCTGTATCAAGGATATGGCAGGGGTTCTAACACCACAAGCTGGTTATGAATTGGTTAGCCGTATCAAGGATAAGATAGATTTACCTTTGGAAGTCCATACCCATGCAACTAGCGGGATTTCTGAGATGACCTACCTCAAGGTAGCGGAAGCAGGGGCCGACATTATCGACACTGCCTTGTCATCCTTCTCTGGCGGGACTAGCCAGCCAGCCACCGAATCGATGGTCTTAGCCTTAGAAGACTTAGGCTTCAAGACAGGTGTGGATATGAAAGAAGTAGAAGCGGCAGCAGCTTACTTCAACGGCATCCGCGACAAGTTCCGGGCTGAAGGTGTGCTCAATCCTAAGGTTAAGGATACCGAGCCTAAGACCTTGATTTATCAAGTGCCTGGCGGTATGTTATCCAACTTGCTCAGCCAATTAACTGAACAAGGTTTGGCTGATAAGTATGATCAAGTACTTGCTGAAGTACCAAAAGTACGGGCTGACTTAGGCTATCCACCACTGGTAACCCCATTATCACAAATGGTAGGGACCCAGGCGGTGATGAACGTCATCTCTGGCCAACGCTACAAGATGGTGCCTAAGGAAATCAAGGATTATGTGCTAGGCCACTATGGTCAAGCGCCTGCCAAGATTGATCCAGAAGTCAAGCAAACCATTATTGGGGACGCAGAAGTTGTAACAGTACGACCTGCTGACTTGATTGAGCCGCAATTACCAGAATTGCGGGAAGAAATTAAGGACTACGCTAAGTCTGACGAGGATTTACTCATGTATGCCATCTTCCCACAACAAGCCAAAGATTACCTAGGCCGCCGGGAAGATCCCTACTATGATGTGCCTGTGCAGACAGTGGAAGTTTCCCTGGATTTACAATAAGCTAGAGAGGATGGGAGGAATTCCCGTCCTCTTTTTTTGTTGGGTCGGGCCAGGAAATAGAGGAGTAGTTGAAAAGTTGTGATTAAATCAGCACGTAAAAAAGGGGGCTTCAGACCCTATCTATCAATAGATAGATTGATAGATAGGGAGAACAAAAAGGCAGCTAGCCCAGTAAGGGCTAGCTGCCTTTTGTCCTATACCCGCGGAAGTGAAGGAAGTGAGGCGGGCCTTGAGGCTTTATAGATAGTGTGCTTGGAAATGGGCCATAGCGTCAGCGAAGCTAGCTACCACATGAGTGGCTTGGGCTTGAACCTGAGCTGGGGCATGATTCATACAATAGGAAATGTCAGCCACTGCGAACATGTCGCTGTCATTGCCTGAGTCGCCAAAGACTACCAGGCGGTCATAGTCAGGCCGGATGATGGCTAAGCCGGAGGCCTTGGAGACACCTTGGGCCGTTACTTCTAGTCGTGTAGAGCCTGATTTATAGGTGGCCAGTTGAGGGAACTTGGCCTGCAGGTCAGCTAGGTAGAAGTCGGCGGTCTCAGCACTTGGGCGGACATTGACCTTGTAGAGGCGATGACCTTCCAAGGCTGGATAAGGGTCTGGCAAGCAAATCAAAGGCATATTCCAGAGCCGTTGCTTATGCTCGTGGTCGAAGTTACCAATGCGACGTTGACCGTCTAGGGCATCAAAGATTAACTTGTGCTCCTTGAAATAAGCCAGCAGCTTGGGCGTAACGTCTTCAGGTAAGTGATGCTCGGCCAGGAGTTGGGCATAGCGGGTCACCACCGCGCCGTTAAAGCCAATCATATGCGTGACATCGAGGTCATTGCCTTGGACAATGTACTGGATCTCTGCCAGGGAGCGGCCAGTGGCGATGGAGAAGTCGCCCAGCTCTTTGGCGGTATGGTAGGCCGCCAAATCAGCTGCATTGACCGTGACAGAATCCTTGACGAAGGTACCATCTAAGTCTGTCACAAAGAGGTTACGCATGACTTATTCCTCCATGCCGAGGATGTCTTGGATCTCCATTTTCAAGACATTGGCGTGGGCGCCATAAATCGATTGCATTTGCATGTCGTTTTCGGCGAAGCCTAGGGCACCTAGTTGGTGAACGATAGTGTCTTTATCTACTTGGGCTTTGTCTTTGACATTAATCCGCAGGCGGGTGATGCAGGCGTTGACTTCTTCAATGTTGTCAGGGCCACCGTGAGCGGCAATCAAGCCTAGGGCTTGTTGATGGATGCCTTCGGGACTGTCAGGAATGGTCTTCATGGCAGTGCCTGAGTTTAGCAGGGCTTGGTCTTCAGGGTGTAAGTCATTGTTACTGTTGTCTTGACCGACTTGGTTAATGGTAACACCCAGTTTTTCGCGCGCTTCTTTCTTGCTTGAAAGTTTGACTTCATCGCTATCTTCACGACCTGGTGTCTTCAAGTTGAATTTAAGGATGAGCAAGCGGAAGACATAGTAGTAGAGGATGAAGCAAGGTACGCCGACGATGAAGACTAACCACCAGTGGGTCTTAGGCCCTTGCAAGACACCGTAGATGATTAAGTTGATAAAACCGTGCCCGGTTGGTGTTGCCACCCCAGCACCTAAGAGGTGCATTACCAATAAGGCAGCACCCGCCATGAAGGCATGGGCAACATAGAGGATTGGGGCAACGAAGAGAAAGGTAAATTCAATTGGTTCGGTAATCCCGGTTAAGAAGGCAGTACCAGCAGCTGCGAAGAGCAGAGAGCCTACGACTTTGCGTTTCTTAGGATCGGCTGTCTTGTACATAGCGTAGGCAGCCCCAGATAAACCAAACATGAAGTAAACGAACTTCCCGCCGTTAAAACGGGTGATGGATGGGTCGATTGAAGTAATGTTAGGATCTGCAAGGGACGCTAGGTAGGCATTGATAGTACCCACAACGCGTTCGCCATTGATGGTCCAGGTCCCACCTAATTCAGTGGTACGTACTGGCCAGTTAAGCCCGTGGTGGAGACCAAATGGTAGGAGTGCCCGTTCAACTAGCCCATAGAGGAAGGTGCCTAGCGGACCAGATTTAAGGATGAAGACGGACATAACTGAAATCCCTTGTTGGATTGGTGGCCAGATAAAGAAGAGGATAACCGAAACAAAGGCCATGGCAACGATGGTCACAATCGGTACGAAACGTGGACCACTGAAGAAGCCGATTAGGGCAGGTAATTGTTTCTTAACCGCCCAACGGTGAACGAAGAAGACCACAATCCCGACGATAATCCCCCCGAAGACGCTGAGGTCCAGGGTTTGAATCCCCATGACCTTAGTCTGCATGGCATTGGCCATGGCTAGTTTAGCTTCAGCGCTGGATAACTTGCTGGTGTCCACCAAGCTATGGCTTTGGACTAGGAGGAAGTTGAGGACGGAGTGTAAGACGATAAAACCGAGTACCCCAGATAGGGCAGCAGAACCTTTTTCGCGTTTGGCTAAACCAACGGCGACGCCGACAGCGAAGATAATTGGTAGGTTGTTGAAGGCTGTGTCCCCTAAAGTAATAAAGAATTTCATAATGAATTGGAAGATTTGGTTCTGAAGAACGGGGAACATCTTCAAGGTATCTGAGTTAGAGAAGGCAGTCCCAATCCCCTTAATAATCCCGGCCCCTGGCAAGACCGAAACAGGTAAGAGGAAGGATCGGCCAAACTGCTCAAAGGCATAAACAAATTTGTTTTTCTGACTCATTGTAGTCGCTCCTTCATAATTTGATAAGTCTATTCTAGCAAAAAAGCAAACGCTTTAGGCCAATGTGCTAAAAAGTTCCCAAGGAAGATAAAATTGACTCCAAGAGGTAAAATTACCTCTAAATTTTGTGGTGGCTCCCAGCTGTGGTACAATAGAAATGTAAACCCTTAGGGGATCAGGAGGGATGACATGTTTTTCGTTAACCTAAAGGCTCACTATGAAGAATTATCGGTCTATGAACAGGAAGTCATCGACTATCTTATGAAGCAGGACAATATCGAGGCCCAGACCCTTAAGTCTATTGGGGCGGCCCTGCATTTGTCGGCTTCGACCATTGTGCGGGCAGGTAAGAAGTTAGGCTATGCCACCTTCAATGAACTCAAGTATGACCTGCGCCGTAGTAAGGAGTCTAATCAGGAATCCCATCATCTGGAGGCCAGTCACTTTGACTTGATGAAGGCCCAATTGACGGATGAGTTCCAACGGACCATGGCCCTATTAGACCAGGCCGATTTCGAGTCGGTGGCCGACCGGGTCTTGGCGGCGCGTCGGGTCTTCTGCGTGGGGATTGGGTCTAGCTATATGCCCATGTCTGACTTTAACCGTAAGCTCAAGCTCATTGATGTTTGGGCCAATGACTTCTTCGAACAGTATAGTATTGAACGCATTCCCGATATTGCTACCAAAGAAGATGTCATCGTGGTCTTCTCCCTAGGTGGGGCCAATAAGACGGTCAATGAGACCTTACTCAAGGCTCGCCAGAAGGGGACCCATATTGTGGCCATTACCAGCTTGACCCATCATCCCTTGGCCAAGCTCAGTGATCAACTGATTCAGATTTATGATGCGCCTAAGGCGCGTAAGAAGATTCGGTCCCGTCTCATGCTTAACCTGGCTGGCACCCTCCTCTTCGAGACCTTACTCAAACGCCAGGCCGCCCAACAAGAGCAGGCCTAGGCAGAAAGAAGCGATTGATTCATGCATGCTGTAAAACTTGGCATTCTCCATACCAATGATACCCATTCCTATCTGGATTTATTTGGCCAGCGGGCCCATCTGATTAAAGGTCTGCGCGCACGCTATGAGGCCAGCTTGTTGCTGGGGGCGGGAGACCTCTTTGTGGGTGGCCCTTACTTCCAGCTCTTCGCCGGTCGGGCGGAAATTGCCCTCTTGAATCAACTGGGTTATGATGCGGTCACTTTTGGCAACCATGAATTTGATTTGGGACCTAGCTTTTTGGCCTCCTATCTGGCCCAAGCCAGGGTGCCCTTTGTGTCCAGTAACCTGGACTTTAGCCGGGAACCGGCTTTGGCTGACTTGGCGGCGCAGCAAGTGGCGCCTTACCGCCTCTATGACCTAGCGGACGGTGTCCGGCTGGCCCTCCTAGCCGCCACAACCCTGGAAACGCTGGAAAATTCTTCGCCAGGGGAGCTGATTGGCTTTGAAGAGCCTCGTCTGGCCTTAGAACGGAATCTGGCCTTGGCCCGCCAGGCTGGAGCAAGCCACTTTGTCCTCTTAAGCCATCTGGGTTATGAGACGGACCTGGCGCTAGCCCAAGAAGTGCCGGACTTTGCCGCCATCATCGGGGGCCATACCCATACGGTGACAGAGCAACCTGCCCTAGTCGGCCAGACTTTGGTGGTACAGGCTGGCTATTATGGCCGCCTGCTAGGTGAACTCAGCCTCTGGCTTCATCCGGATGGCAGCCACCAGCTCGGCCACTACCAACTACATGATCTAAGTCATTATGCCAAGGTTGCCCGTCCGGTAGCCAAGGAACTCAAAATCTGGCAAAGCCAGGCCCAGGCGCGCATTAGCCAGGTCATCGGCCAAAGTCGTCAGGCCCTGGATGGCAGTCGGGAGGCCTTGAGCCAGGGCCATACCAACCTTAGCCAACTGGTCTGCCGGGCCTATGCGGCAGCTGCGCGGGCCAAGGGCTGGCAAGTGGACTTTAGCCTCATTAATGGGCGAGGCGTCCGCGCTAGTCTGGATCAGGGGCCGGTGACCTATGAGGAGGCTCTGGCCATTCTGCCCTTTGGCTGCCAGCTCTGGGTGCTAGAAGTGACGGGGGCCGACCTCAAGGAGGCCCTAGAATCCGGCCACTATCCTCGTATGATCGACAGTCAAGGTAAGCCCTTAGAGGTCCAAGAAGCAGTCAAAGGACTGGACCCTGAGGCCACTTATCAGCTGGTGACCAATGACTTCTTAGGACGAGGTCGGGATGGTTATGAGGGCTTGGCTCGTCACCAGCTGCTGGATCAGCAGCTGGGTAGCGACTTGGATGCCTTGGTGGCTTACCTGTCCCAAGAGGCTTAAGCCTATTTAATAGTTACACTATTAAATAGGGTTTGAGAGGGCAAAAATTCTGTTTTTTTGGGGGCTACAGACGGAAAAAGTCAAAAATAAGCCGGAAACGTTCGTCTTTTGGTGGCAAAAGCCTGTCAGACCGGGCCTTGGCCCCGGCCACTTATGAAAATCCAAATATATAATCATTTATA
>CAUUNL010000023.1:0-25114 GCA_963546405.1 Abiotrophia defectiva
AAAAGGGCGCCTATGCCACCGTCATTTCGGGGGCGGGGCCTAGCATTTTGACCCTGTGTCCTCAGGAGCGAGTGGCCGACATTCTAGCGGCGCTTGAGGCTTCGGTGGACTGTCAGCACCAAGTGGTGTCGGTTCTGCCAGCCTTGGCAGACAAATAATATGAAAAAAAGAGTCCAGCTTAGCTGGGCTCTTTCTTGTGTGAGCTTATTTTTTAGGACTGACATCTTGGACCTGGGGTGCAAGGGTCTTAAGGTCGGTTAAGAAATGAGATAGGGCCCGTTCACGGTCGCCTATCCGCTGACCTAGGTCCCGCATTTCCTTCTGACCAGCCAGGTCGCGGCAGTAGAGCAGGAGATGGGCTTCCTTGAGGTGGCGACTGACGGGGACCTTTTGCACCTGGTAGCCCATGGCGGCGATTTGCTTGAGGGGGCAAATATAGAGACTTTGGGCGGTGATGACTAGGTGCTCCTTGTAGCAGTAGAGACCTAAATCGGAATTTCCAGCCTGAGCCTCTTGGCTGAGGCGACTCCAGTCGTCAGCCAGTTCAGGATAGTGACGGTAGAGGAGATCGTAGTCGCTCAAGATGCGTCGTCGCTTGCGCCAAGCATAATAGCAGAAGTAGCCCCCAATCCAAATGAGCAGGGCTGACATGGCCTGGGCAATCCAGAGGGCATGCTGATAGTCACTTAGCATGAGGCTGGTGATATAAGTAAGACCGAAGAGGCCGCTTGCTAGGAGGGGCAGGCCGGCCAGTAGGGTCAAGAAGAGATCGACTTTATCGCGATGGTGCAAGGTCCTCATCCTTTCGCTGCTTGTCTTAAGAATAGAAGAAATGAATGGCTAGGCTAGCCGTGACAATGACCAGGGCCCAGCAGAAGCCACCCAAGATAATGGATTGGCTACCGGCCCGGCGCAACTGTCTTAAGTCAACGGCCAAGCCCACCCCAGCTAGGGCCGCAATCATGGTCAGGCGGGCCAGTAACTTGAAGCCGGCCAGCAACCAAGTTGGGAGGGGCAGGAGGGAGCTAGCCAGGACGGCCAAGAGGAAGTAGGCGATGAAGCTTGGAAAGAGGCGGCGGGCTTGAGCCCACAAGCCGACCTTGGTCTCTTGACCGTCAGCCAATTGGGCGCTTGCTTGTTGATAGCGGGCGCCAACCAGACCTAGGCAGACCGGCACAATCAGCAGGGTGCGGGCCATCTTGACGATGGTGGCGGTGGTGCCGGCCGCCTCACTAAAGGCGAAGCCAGCGGCCACGACCGACGAGGTATCATTAATGGCAGCCCCAGCAAAGAGGCCGAAGCTTTGGTCGCCGTAACCCAACCAAGCCCCTAAGAGAGGGAAGAGGAAGAGGGCCAGGGTGTTATAGAGGAAGATGGTGGTGATGGCGAAGGCAATCTCCGAGTCCTCAGCCTCCACAATAGGCGCAGCGGCGGCAATGGCCGAGCCACCACAAATAGCCGTCCCCATGCCCACTAAGAGGGCTGAACGCGACTCAATCCCCATCCAACGGCCTAGGTAGCGGGCGCTCAAGAGGGCTACCGCCACGACCGGAATCAGGACCAGGTAGACCTTGAGGCCCACGGCTTGCAGCTTGGCAAAGGACAAGCCAAAGCCCAGAAAGACAATGCCGATTTTGAGCAGTTGGCCGCTAATCTGCTTGGCTGGTTTGGTCGAGGTAGGGGGCCGCCAGGCGGACAGGGCCATGCCCAGCAGAATGGCCAGCATGGAAGCCCCTAGGGCTGGCACTAGGCTTTCAATGGCATAGGCCAGGGCAGTAATAATCAGAATCTTGGCCCAACTGGCCCACTTGCTGTCAGAAAACTTAGAAAATGTCATGGTTGATATCGCTCCTTTTGTCATCCTCTAGTATAGCAAAGTCCCGCCCCGTGCGCTAGTTGGGTAAGGGGCAAAAGAAAGCGTTTGTCTAGACTTAAGGGAGCTAGTGGACTATACTAAAACAAAAGCCTAGAGAGGATGTATGCCATGACACAAGAAGCCATTCAAGAACAAATTCGTCAAGCCCTGGACCACCGGGTAGCTGTTCGGGTCTATGATGCCAGTCGCGATATTGCTCGCCAGGATATGGACGTCATTCTAGACGCTGCCTGGCTCAGCCCTTCTTCAGTTGGCCTGGAAGGTTGGCGCTTTTTGGTCTTAGACCGGGACCAAATTCAAGCCATCCGACCTGACCTCCAACCCCTAGCCTGGGGTGCCCAACCGCAATTGGATACCGCCAGCCACTTTGTTATCCTCCTAGCGGAGAAGAATGCCCGTTATGACGGTCCTTCTATGCGGGCAAGCCTCATTCGTCGGGGCCTGACTTCTGACCAGGACCTCAATAGTCGTTTGACCCTCTATGAAACCTTCCAAACCCAACACATGCGTCTGGATAGTCCGCGGGCCCTCTTTGATTGGACGGGTAAGCAGACCTACATCGCCCTAGCCAATATGATGTTGAGTGCTAGCTTGCTGGGCATTGATTCCTGTCCAATCGAAGGCTTCGATTATGAGGCGGTCAATTCCTTACTCGCTGCCAAAGGTTGGTTGGATCCAGAACGCGAAGGGGTGGCTAGCATGTTGTCACTGGGCTACCGTCTCAAGGACCCTAAACACCCCCGTAGCCGTAAACCACGCCAGGAAGTCATTTGCTGGCTGGGTGACAAGTAAATCTTCCCCCATTAATTTTCTCCAGCCCTTAATAAGTGAAAGGACTGAATGATATGACCCTATCGAGAAAAATGAAACTAAGTGCCCTGACCTTGCTTTGTGCCAATCTGCTGGCTAGCCAAGTGCCTGTGCTAGCCCAAGAGGCCAATAACCCAGAAGCGTCGAGCCAAGAAAGGACCGCCGTCGGCCAATATAGCTTGGCTTTTGACAATGCGGCTTGGCAATACGATGAAATCAATGATATCTACTGGCAAGTCGGCGTGGTCTATGTCGCCAACCCTGCTTCCTTGGACTATGAGACCCTGGGGATTTATGTGCCGGGTGCCTATTTAGAGGCCAGTGACAATGGCGATGGGACCTATACTGCCAGCGTCAAGCCTGATGCCCAAGTGGGCCAATTTACCGCTGCGACTGCTCCTTATGTCCTACCGGTTAACACGCCGGGTTATAATGCCTCTCAGGCACCAACCTGGCTTGCTGACGGCATTGCCAGCTATACCCAAGCCGGGATGATTTATCTGCAACCTGGTATTCGTGGCCGCGACAACACCACCGATAGCCAGGGCCAAGAAGTAGTGGGCGGTGCGCCATGGGGCGTCACCGACCTTAAGGCCGCTATCCGTTATGTTCGTTATAACAAGGATGTTCTGCCAGGTGACACCGACAAGATTGTGAGTTTTGGCCATAGTGGCGGTGGGGCTCAGTCTGCTATCCTAGGGGCTAGTGGGGATTCGACCCTCTACAATCCTTACTTGGAAGCCTTAGGGGCAGCCATGAAGGACAAGGAAGGCAACCCAATTTCCGACGCACCTTATGGGACTATGACTTGGAGTCCCATTACCAGCTTGGATTATGCGGATGCTGCCTATGAATGGAACCTGGGTCAGTTCGCTGACAGCAATACGCGGGCAGAGGGTACCTTTACCCAGGCCTTATCCCAAGACTTGGCTAAGGAATATGCCAACTATCTCAATCAGCTAGGCCTCAAACATGAAGGCCAAGCCTTGACCCTGACAGAATCCAGTGAGGGGATTTATACCCAAGGATCCTATGCCACTTATCTAGAAGGGGTCGTCAATCAATCCCTCAATAACTTCCTAGACGATACCAGCTTCCCTTATACCAGCGATGGTGCTGGTCCGGCTGGGTCGACAGAATCGGTCACCTATGAGACGGCTCAAGCCTATATTGATAGCTTGAATGCTGAGACCCAATGGGTGACTTATGATGCGGCCGCCAATAGGGCTAAGATTTCCAGCCTGGCGGATTTCGCCAAGTATGTTAAGACGGCCAGCAAGTCTGTGCCTGCCTTCGATGCCTTGGACCGTAGCCTAGCGGAGAATGCGGTCTTCGGGGTAGCGGATGCCAATGAGCTTCACTTTGACCAACTAGTGGCCCGCCTGCTCAAGAACAATCAGGCCAAGTATGAGAGCTTGACCGACTGGAACAGCCAGTATGTGACGGATTTTGAGTCTGACTTGGCTAAGACCGATAGTCTGGGTAAGACCATTGCAGAACGTCAGGACCTCTACAATCCAATGTTCTATCTGACGTCCGCTTATTCTGGCTTTCAAACCTCTAAACCAGCACCTCACTGGCGGATTCGTTCCGGCCTTAGCCAAGGAGACACGGCCTTGACGGTGGAAACTAACCTGGCTCTAGCCCTGGAGAATCAAGCTAATGGGGCTGTCAAATCAGTGGACTTTGCCACGGTATGGGGGCAAGGTAATACCACAGCTGAACGGACCGGCCATGCGTCGGCTAACTTCATCCAATGGGTGCAAGAAATTGTAGCCCAAGACGCCAACTAAGTATTAAGCAACCCCTGGAATCAGCGAGTGACTGACCCCAGGGGTTTGTGTCGTCTTGACCGCTTTGTTATAATAGAAGGGACAAGAAGCAAGTCGATTAGATTTGAATGAAGGAGGAAGTGACGTGAAGAAAAGTCTCAAATACCTGCTGGTCTCGGCTCTGACTGCTAATGCCTTGGCCTTAAGCTGGCCAGGCTTCCAAGGGCAGGCGACTGTCAGTCTGGAATCTGCTAGTAGCCAGGAATCAGGGCATGAGGAGACCTCTGAAGAATGGCAGAATCATGATTGTGCACAGTTAGACCGCAAGGATGTCCTCAATCAAGTACGTAAAAGCCGGGACCTTTTGACCTCGGTAGCCCTCAAGGGAGTTTCTGGCGATCGAAGAAGCCAGTCAAGCTATCAAGCAGCCTACCGTTATGAAGCCAAGACTGGCAAGGCCCTCCAGGGTTATTTGGATTATAGTCGGGGCATTGACCATATGGAGGTTTACTATTTGGGGGATGCTCATCAAAAGTATCACCTCTATACAGAGCGGACCAATAAATGGTCTGCTATCCAGATGCCCGAGGATTTTCGCTTGCGACCTAACTACCGTCTCATGCTAGACTGGATTCTGGAACATGAGGCCGACTTCCAGTTTGAAGAAGGGCCTCACGATTATCGTCTCAAGGTCCTGGAACGTAACTTTGACTTGGCGGATTTTACCTCTAAGACCTTGGGCATTACCTTGGTGCCTGAAGATACGCCGGTAGAGGATATCTATAACTACCTAGAGGTTCGCTTCAGCAAGGAAGATTTCAATATGACCAGTCTCAACTACCGCTGTCTGGATCCGTCCGGTGAGGTGCAGGGACAATTTGAATTCTTTGGCTTCAATAAATTAGAGGCTGCAGATTTCCGCTTGCCTGAGGGGGCTGAGGTGGACAGTGAACTATCTGGCTCTGGCCAGCAAGAGTCGTCTTCCTCTGATGAGACCGAATCCCGTCAGCATCGGGAGTCTGAGTCTTCTGGAGAAAACCGCCCCCTGCCACCTGGTGCTGTCTACAATGACCTAGACCATAAGGGGTGGCGCTGGCTTGCTACTTATGCCCAAGAAGGCCTCTATCAGTTAGTCTCACTCAAATGGCTGACTTGGGAGCCGGTCAGTCGCCTCTCTAGCCACTTGACTTGGCGGGCCTATCGCCTATTTAGACCATAAAAGTAAGAAAAAAGACCAGGCTTAGCCTGGTCTTTTTACGATGCTTTGAGAGGGAGCCATAAGCTGAAGTGGCTACCTTGCTTGACTTGACTGGTGACCTCAATCTGGCCCCCCAATTGTTGGGCCAGGGTTTGGCTGATATAGAGTCCCAGGCCGGCGCCGCCTGTCTCCCGATTACGGGACTGTTCGACGCGGTAGAGACGGTCAAAGATATGAGGCAGGTCCTGGGCGGGTATGCCCATGCCTTGATCAATGATATGGAAGCCGATTCCTTGCCCTTCTTTTTGGATATGGAGTTGAATATGACTCTGCTCTGGCGAGTACTTGCTGGCGTTCTCCAAGAGATTGAGGAGGATACGAGATAGCTTGTCACCATCTGTCTGGATGGTCTCCAGCTCTGGCGCTAGTTTGACCTCAAGTTCTTGTTTCTTCTGTTGACAATGGGGTTGGATACTGGTCAGCAGATGAATGAGAAAATCGTCCAGTTGGAGGGTCTGGACTTGGATTTGGCTAGCCTGCTGATTGGCTTGCTTCTCCATGAGGCCAACTTCCATGAGTTGCTGGGTCAGGGTCTTGAGTCGGTCGATTTGATGGGCCATGGCCTGCCAGAGGGCTTGCATTTCATCTTCTGAGACCATCTGATCTTCTAGCGCTTCAACTTGATGCTGGAGAGCAGTCAGCGGCGTCTTGATATCGTGACCTAGGCTGGCCATGAGGCGGGTCTTGTCCTGTTCGCTTTGGCTGAGGGCCTGGAAACTTTGGTTGAGATCTTGAATCATGAGGTTGATGTTGGCTGTCAGCGAGGCCAGTTCAGCTGGTGATTTAATGGTCTGAACTGGTTGGAAATCCTGGTCGGCCACCCGTCTCACATCTCGGCTCAGTCGCTGCAGGGATTTGACGCTGGGCTGAAGTAGGCAGAAGCCCACTAGGGCCCCTAGCAAATTAGCCCCTAAGGTCATCCAGATAATGATATAGGCCACATTCGGGGAGACTAACATTTGCTGCAGGCCCCACCAGACTAGCAGGAGGGCGCAGAGTGTGGAAGTAAGAAAGGCCAGGAAGACTAGCGAACGGAGTTTCATGAGTCGCCACCTCCTAAGCGGTAGCCTAGTCCCCAGACCGTCTCAATCTTAGGATAGGGACGCTGGCCCGCAACTTTAGCTAATTTATCGCGCAAGGAGTGGATATGGACATTAAGGGTATTGGCATCTTCCATATAATCGGTCTCCCAAATCTTGAGGAAGAGTTCTGATTTAGCAAAGACCCGGCCGGGATTTTTAAGGAAGAGGGCCAGGAGCTGGAATTCCTTGAGTGAGAGTTGCAAGGGCTGGTCGTAGAGCGTGACGCGATGCTGGCCTTCATCGATGGCAAAGGGCGCATAGCTTAAGACCGACTGCCCCGCTTGCTTGGGCTGGATGCGACGCAAGAGATTCTTGACCCGCAAGGTGAGCTCCCGAGGGCTAAAGGGTTTGGTCAGGTAGTCATCGGCCCCTAGGGTCAGGGAATAGATGCGATCGACCGCCTGATCCTTGGCCGTGATGAAGATAAAAGGCTGGTCTTCGCGTAATTGCAAGACGGCATCAATGAAGTCATAACCGTCCATTTGGGGCATCATAATGTCCGTGATAATCAGATCAACGGCTTGGGCCCGGTAGTGGTCTAAGGCTTCCTGACCATTCGTAGCGGTTGTGACTTGATAGCCTTCCTTACTTAAGTAGCGGGTGACGATATCCAGGATGGCTGGCTCGTCGTCAACTAGGAGGATGTGGGTCATAGGGACCCTCCTTTCGATTAATGACTGAAATCAAAACCTGCCTCATGATGGCAGGGGCAATGCCATTATAGCATAGCTTGAGAGGGGAAGGGGTCAGCGACGCTTGCAGACCTTGAGCCCAAAGCACTTCAACCACCTGAAGGGACTTCAGGTGGTTGGGATGCTCGAAAGCTTATTTAAGGTCAGCTTGACCGAAGACTTCATGCGCTTCAACACAGTAGATTAAGACCTTGTTGTAGCCGTCTGCCTTCAAACCATTCAGGTCGTAGCTTTGTTCCATCATGTCACTGTCTACCGCACCGACTTCAACGGCTGTCTCTAATTTGCCGTCTTTGCTAAGGAGAACGTGGAGGTCAGGAGCCTTGTCGCTCTTGAAGTTGCTGAGTTTGAGTTGGTTCTTCTCGATGCTAACAGAACCCATGACCATCTTGCCATTGGCGCCCATGAGTTCGCCCATACGTTTCATGGCTTGGTCCATGGCCCCGTCAGAAAACTTGGTCAACATAGCAGAACCGAAGGTTTCATTGACTTTGTCGCAGTGGATGGTAAGGGTGTTGTATTGACTGAGGTCGACTTTGTCTAGTTTGTAGCCTTGGATGGCACCCTTGGCATCGACCTTGCCTAATTTAAGGCCATGTTCTACATCGCCATCCTTGGTTAGGTAGGCATTGAGGTCAGGGGCTTCATCACTTGAAAAGCCGGTCAGCACGACTTCCTTAGCGGTGACCTTGGCCATGCCCATGACCTTGTGTTTTCCTTGACCCATCAATTGGCCGACAAGGGCTTGATTCATTTCGTCTTTTTGCTTATCTTCTGGCATTTGGCTAGATGATGCGCTGCTTTCCTCAGCTAAGACCACTTGGGATAAGCTGCCGGCCCCAAGACCTAGGCTTAGTAAGGCCACAAGGCTGAGTTTGGTTAGTGTGTGTTTGGTTGACATGGAAATCACTCCTTGGATTTATTTGATGACCTTACTATAACGGGTGAAACTAAAGACTTTTTGAAACAACTATTAAGTCTTTCTTAACTTGTCGCTAACTATTTATTAAATCTTAGCCCCTTGACCGCTAGGTAAATAGAACCAGGCTTTTCAAGGGCTCCTCGCTAAGTTATAATGAAAGGACTAGAAAGGGTGAAAGCATGCAAGTTAGACAGAATGATGAAAGCAAGCAATTACTATTTGAAGGCAAGGTTCGGGTCAGCCATATCTTTGGGGTGCGCTTCTTAGGCGGCCTCCTCATGGCCTTGGTCATGTTCGGTGGTTTTATCCTCAGCCTACACTTGTTGCAAGCAGTGGGCTTGTGGCAGGAGGACCTGAAAGGTTGGAGCGTGGCTTCCTTCATCATCTCGGGTACCTTGATTTGGATGCTGGGTGACTGGCTCCACAATAAGTTGTGGGAGCGGCCGGTTCGTATCTGGGACCTAGGCGACCAAGCCTGCTTACAAGTCGGCCGTGACCAGGCCTACTTTAAGTGGCAGACCCTCCGTAAGGTCAGAGCCTATCGCTTCTATTCTAGACGTGGTCAGGTCAGCACCTATAACTTGGTCTTGGTCTTTGAGGGCCGCACCTATCGTTTCTCTTCATCGGATAAGAGTATGGTGGCCCTGAGCCAGCTAGGTCAAGCCCTCCAGGCTTATCTAAAGCAGGGATAAGCCATTAGAAGTAGCAGGTCAGGCCTTGTGCCTGGCCTTTTCTTATGGGATTCTTTCCAAGTAGGGCTAGGCTTCTCAAGCGGCGTTAGCTAAGTTATAATGAGAAGGTAAGGAAGGGTGATAAGATGCAATATCGAAATTCGAATAGAGAGGAAAAGCTACTCTTTGAGGGAAAGCTTCGGGTCAGCTATCTATTTGGCCTACGCTTCTATAGCGGTGTTGTCATCGCCATCCTCATGGCCTTCTTATTTGCCTATGGCATACATTGGCTAGTCACTTGGGGACTATTGAATCGGGACTTGCAGCAATGGAGCCTAGCCTATGTGCTAGTGACAGCACTTCTGAGCTTGGGCTTGGGTTTCTGGCTCTATGATTGGATCTGGAAGCGGACGGTGCGTATTGTGGACTTGGGGACTCAAGTCTTGGTGCAAGTAGGTAGCAAGGGGGAATGCTATGACTGGCGGGATCTCCGCCGTGTCAAGCCATCCCAGCTTCGCAATAAATCACGTCGCCTAGTCGTAGTTAGCCTAGTCTTGGTCTTTGAGGATCGGACTTACCGCTTATCTTCATCCGATAAGACCATGGGCGCCCTGATGGAGCTGGGTCAAACCTTAGAGAACTATCTTGTACAGAGCTAAACCGAGCCGATTAAAAGAACCCGAAGGTCAGGAAGTATTCCTGGCCTTTTTCGTTTGCCTTTTTCTAAGCAAGCTTAGGCTTCTCAAGTGCTTGCAGCTAAGTTATAATGAAAGAAATAAGGAGGACGATAAGATGGATTTTAACCAGCAAGATAATCAGGGTGAACTACTTTTTGATCATACGGTCCGACTTAGCCACCGATTCGGTATGCGCCTGGTCAGTGCCTGTTTGATTGCCTTCTGCTTGTATACTCTATGGGCGGCCATAAATGCGACGGTCTTAATGTTTGGCTTATATTTGGGCGTGGATGGCCTGACCCTAATGAAAATAATGGTGGTTGTCCTAGTTCTTTCAAGCGTCCTTCTTGCTATAGTAGGCTGGCGATACCATCGTAAAACCTGGTTAAAGAAATTACGAATCATTGATTTGGGAGATCAACTCTCTTTTCAGGTAGGAGAAGAGGAGAGCCGCTATGCCTGGTCAACACTCCGCCGCATGAGTGTTAGATCCAGTGACATGAGCAAGTACAAGCTAGATATCTTCTTGGAAGCCAATACCTATCGTATTGAAGCCTGGGGACCTGCTAGCAAAGATTTAGAGCAAGTCGCTAGAAAGTTAAAAGCCTATTTAGACCAAAGGGGAGACCAATTTGATTATTGCTAAAGCCAAGCGCCTGGCTCCGGGCCAAGAAGACCTGGTCATGACCTTGGATTGTCGGGTGTCTTATTTTTGGGGCGCCAAGGCCCTATCCTTTTTCGTGATTTGTAGTATCTGGGCGACGATAATAATGCCCCTTATCAATTGGATGGATAAGAGCCTCCACTTGTCCTCTAAGAGTTGGCCCGTCTTACTGGTCTTATTAGGTCTGGCCCTAGTTTTTTGGTTAATCTACAATGCCCTATGGAAACGTTCAGTCACTATCTATAATCGGGGCCAAAGTCTGGAAATCCTGATTAACCATAAGCTCTATCGCTATGATTGGACTAGCCTGCGTCGTGTCAAGACTTTCGTCGCGCCCAAACGTCATGGTGGAATCTTCAGCAAGACGGCAGTCCTCAAATTTCATGGCCGCAGCTTCTACCTGACCTCAGATGACCAGGTAGCTAAGCTAGAGTGGCTGATTCAATATTTAGAAAAGGGCATGAAGCAAGCCCAAAAAGGAGGCCTAGGCCCAAATGACAAGTAAAAACAAGTATCTACTGAATAAAGTCAAGCTAAGGGTCAGTCGCTTTGTCGGCCAACGCTTGCTCTCTATTCTGGTGCTGCTAGGGCTAGCACAACTAGGCATCAAGGACCTTGTCAATTTCTTGTTGGACTTGGACTTCTACCCGCGTGATAATCAATATGCGCCCTTATTGTTCGTTGTGTTACTGCTCCTCCTATTTTTCCTGGCCAATGCCTTCTATAATTTTCTTTGGACGCGAACCGTCACCATAGAAGATTTGGGGGACAAGGTTAGGATTGAGCTGGGCAGCCGGCAGTATATTTTGCCCTGGTCTAGCCTTCGCAAGGTGCGTTTGGATCGGACGACTAGTCGGGGTAAATTAGTCAGCGTGGATTTAATCTTAGTCTTTGAAAGTCGCTCTTTCCGTCTGACCAAGGACCAGCCCCTAGCCCCTCTCATTGACTTAGAAGCTTATATGCAAGCCAAGTTAAAAAAAGCAAAATCTTAAAATAAAAGCCTGACTCTCAGTCAGGCTTTTTGCTTGGCCGAAATCTTAAGCTAGAGACAGGCTCGAGTTTGGGTCTGCTTTATAATTTTTGTTAATATTCTCATCTTTTTTAGTAGAAGATAGGCAATTTGATGCCAGAGGGTGTATAATGAAAGCGAAGACAGGTCGCCCATCATGCGACCGAATGAGGAGGGACTCCACTACCATGACCAACAGCAAGCAACGCCCCAACGTGGTGCTTATTGTCGTCGACCAAATGCGGGCCGACGCCTTAGGGATTAACCAGGGGCCTGATTTTCTCTCAACCCCAACCTTAGATATGATGGCCAGCCAGGGCTATAATTTCGTCAATGCCTATTCGCCGGTGCCGTCCTGTGTGCCGGCTCGCGCGGCCCTCTTAACGGGCTTGGACCAGGCCAATTCGGGACGGGTGGGCTACGAAGACCAAATGCCTTGGAACTTTACCCAGACCCTGCCCCAGACCTTCCGGGATGCGGGCTACCAAACCCAATGTATCGGCAAGATGCACGTCTATCCAGCCCGCAAGCGTCTGGGTTTTGACCATGTAACTCTGCACGACGGCTACCTCCATGTCGATCGCCACTATGATGGGGCTTATGGGGCTTCCTTTGAACAGTCCAGTGACTATCTCAAATTCCTCAAGGCCCAGCTGGGGCCGCAAGCCGACCTCATGGACGACGGCCTCAATTGTAATTCCTGGATGGCCCGACCTTGGCCTTATGCGGAAGCCCTCCATCCAACCAACTGGCTGGTGAGCGAAGCCATTGAATTCCTCAAGACCAAGGACCCAACCGTGCCTTTCTTCCTCAAGTTGTCCTTTGAAAAGCCACATTCGCCTTTTAATCCACCTCAGTATTATTTTGATATGTACTATCAACTCTTGGGTCAGGAATGGGACCGCCATCTAGGGGATTGGGAGCAACTAGTGGATGCCGTGCCTAGCATCGATAGTAAGAAAGGGCGCCTCAAGCCCGACGATCAACGGCGCCTGCTGGCCGGTTACTATGGTCTAGTGACCCATCTGGACCATCAAATTAGTCGTTTCCTGACGGCCCTGGAAGAGTTCGGCCATGCCCAGGACACCCTCTTCTGGTTTGTCTCTGACCATGGCGACCAACTAGGGGAGCATGACCTCCTCCGCAAAGGCTATCCTTATCAGGGCAGCATCCAAATTCCTTCCTTTATCTATGACCCTGGCCATCTGCTTGCGGCCCACCATCACACTATTCCGCAGCTGGTTAAGATTCAAGACATCTTCCCATCCTTGGTAGACCTGGTCTTGGGCCAGCAAGTGGCCACGGACGGTCGCAGTGTGCGCCAGCTCTTACTAGGTCAAATTGACGGCTGGCGAACCGATATCCATGGGGAACATGTTCTGGGCCAAGATTCCAGTCAATTTGTCCTTAATGAACGCTATAAGTTAATCTGGTATCCGGTTCAGGATCGTTATCAACTCTTCGACTATGTGGCCGATCCTCATGAGCAGGTCAATCTCTATGACCAGGCCGACTATGCGCCCGTCGTCTTGGAGTTGACTCAGAAGCTGGTTGCTTATTTAGCCAATCGTGAAGAGGGCTTTGTTGAGCATGGGCGTCTAGTGGCGCGGCCCCTGTCAGCCCTAGTGACCACCTTGGCAGCCGCCCGACGTGGGGATGTCATGGGCTATCCCCGTCAGGAGGTCTAATTATGGAATGGGTTGATTTACCAGCAGGGCACTTCCAAATGGGAGCCCCCCTAGGACAAGGTTTTGTAGAAGACTATGAGGCACCTGCCGTCTCCATGCAAGTAGCGGCCTTGTCTGTGGCTACTACGCCTGTTACCAACCAGGAATTTGCTGAATTTGTGGCGGCCACTGGCTATGAGACCATTGCTAGTCGGACGGGAGGCTCCTTGGTTTTTGAGGCCCTCCTGTCTGAAGACTTACAAGCCAAGGCCCCGCGAGTGCCGGGTACGCCTTGGTGGCGGGTAGTGGCAGGCGCCGATTGGCTCCATCCTTTTGGGCCTGAGGGCCCCCTTTCCGCAGATGTCTTGGCTGACCACCCGGTGGTCCATGTCTCCTTGGCCGATGCCCTAGCCTACTGTCAGTGGGCGGGGGTGAGCTTGCCCACTGAAGCCCAGTGGGAGTATGCGGCTCGGGCCGGTCGGACCACGACCTTTCCTTGGGGCCAGGACTTAGAAGCCGATGGAATCTATCATGCCAATACCTGGCAGGGGGACTTCCCTCGCTTTAATAGCCAGGCGGACGGCTACTTAGGCACGGCGCCGGTCAAAACCTACGCCCCTAATGACTGGGGTCTCTATCAGGTCATCGGCAATGTCTGGGAATGGTGCGCCAATCCCCGCTATCAACTTTTGCAGGACTTTAAGCAGGCTCAGCCTCTTCCAAGTCTAGCGGACTTGAAAGGGGAGTACGCTATTCGCGGCGGGTCCTTCCTCTGTCACGCTTCCTACTGCCAACGCTATCGCCTAGGCGCCCGCAATGGGGCGGACGCCTTGGTGACGGCTAGCCATATTGGTTTCCGTTGTATCAAATAACTTGTCACAAGACCTCAAAGTCTAAGGGGTCTTGTGGCATTTTTTGTCTTCTAAGATAAGACAGAGCAAGAATTGTTGTAATACAAGAAATGTCTTGACAAAAAGCTAGACAGCGCCTTGTAATGCGCTTACATAAGGGGTATAATAAGCTTGTAGGAAGGAGGAACTACTATGGAACTAGGCAAGTTAGCAACAGAACAAGCCAACCCCCTGTCGCAGGCCATTGAGACCCTGTCAGTGGCCGAAATCACCCAGCGCATGAATCAAGAAGATCAAGGAGTCCCCTTAGCCGTCAGGCAATCCTTGCCAGAGATTAATGCCTTTATAGAAGCCCTGGTACCCGTTATGGCCCAAGGCGGTCGCCTCTTTTATATAGGGGCAGGAACTTCAGGCCGACTAGGTCTCTTGGATGCCTCGGAATGTCCCCCAACCTTTGGCGTCGCCCCTGATAGAGTCCAAGCCCTTATGGCTGGCGGCTTAGAGGCCATGACCCAGGCCATTGAAGGGGCTGAAGACGACCAAGCAGCAGCTGTCCAGGACTTGGCCGCGCTTAAGCTGTCTGACAAAGATGCCTTAGTCGGTATCGCAGCCTCAGGCCGTACCCCCTATGTGGTGGCTGCTTTACGTTATGCTAAGGAGCAGGGCGCTTTGACGGCGGGCCTGGCCTGTGTTAAGGAGGCCGAGCTTAGCCAGTGGGCAGATTATCCAATCGAAATTCCGGTGGGGCCAGAAATTATTGCTGGTTCTAGCCGACTCAAGGCGGGGACAGCGCAAAAGTTGGTGCTCAATATGATTTCCACCACTGCCATGATTCAATTAGGTAAGGTCTATCAAGGTTACATGGTCGATGTCCAAGCCACCAACCAAAAATTGATTGACCGCGCCCATCGTATTATTGCCGCCACAACTGGTTTGTCCTTGGAGCAGGCAGCGACTTATTTTCAAGCAGCCCATGGCCAGGTCAAATGCGCCATTCTTATGGCCTTAACGGGTTGTGATTTGGCGGGCGCCCAAGCCCTCTTGGCTGATAATCAAGACCACATTGCCCAGGCCATTCAAGCCAGCCAGCAATCAGTAAATAAGCAAGATTAAATTAAGGAGGTATTACCATGAATGAATTAGCAAGTCGAATTCTATCCCTAGTGGGGGGCAAGGAAAATGTCCTAGCCAATGCAACCTGTATGACGCGTCTGCGCCTGACCCTGCGCGATCTATCCCTAGTGGACCAAGAGGCCCTCAGGCAAGTGGAAGGGGTCATGGGCCTAGTCGTCCAAGACCAAGTGCAAGTCATCCTAGGACCGGGCAAGGTCAATCAAGTCGGGTCAGCCTTTGCTCAATTAACAGGTCTCAGTCTGGGCTATGAGGAGCTGGCGGCCGACCAAGTGGCTAAGGCTAATAAAGCCCAACAAAAGGCTAAGTATGACAAGCCCCTGCAACGTTTCTTGCAACGGATTGCCAACATCTTCATTCCTTTGCTGCCGGGGATTATTGCAGCCGGTATGATCAATGGGATTGCCAATGTCATCAATGTCTCCAACCAGAATGCCTGGGCCGGCGAATGGTGGTTCCAAGCTATTCGGACCATGGGTTGGGCCCTCTTCGCCTTCTTGCCAATTTATGTGGGCATGAATGCGGCCAAAGAATTCAAGGGCAGTGCGGTTCTGGGTGGCATGGCCGGTGCCTTGTCCGTGGCAGTTCCAAGCATGCCCCTCTTGGCTAAGGTGGCAGATGCGCCTATCCTTCTGCCTATTACCAATAAGGCCTTCTCGCCAGGTGCCGGTGGTCTCCTAGCGGCTCTCTTCATGGGGATTTTCTTCGCCTACCTAGAGCGGGCCATTCGCCGTATCATGCCTGATCTTTTGGATACCTTCTTCACGCCACTCCTGACCGTCGTAGTCGGGGTGCTGGTATCAGTCATTGTCATTCAACCGCTGGCTGCTCTGGTTACAGACGGGATTTATGCTAGCTTAGATTACTTCTATACCCAATTGGGTGCCCTAGGTGGCTTCATTCTCTCCGTTGGCTTCTTGCCACTGGTTTCTGTGGGCCTTCATCAAGCCTTAACACCAATTCATACCATGTTGAATAATCCGCAAGGCCCAACGGCCGGGGTCAACTATCTCTTGCCAATTCTTATGATGGCAGGGGGCGGTCAAGTCGGCGCGGGTCTGGCCCTCTACCTCAAATCACGCAACAAACGTCTGAGACAATTGACTCGTGACTCCTTGCCAGTCGGCATCCTAGGGATTGGTGAACCCATGATGTATGCCGTGACTTTACCTCTAGGTAAACCATTTATTACGGCCTGCTTGGGTTCAGGTCTGGGGGGTGTCCTAGCGGTCCTCTTCCATCTAGGGGCTGTCTCCCAAGGGGTATCCGGTCTCTTCGGCTTGCTGATTATGGTGCCGGGCACACAAATCTCCTATGTCATCGCCATGCTAGGAGCTTATCTAGGTGGCTTTGTCTTAACCTGGTTCTTCGGGGTGGATGAAGCTCGGATTGCTCAAGTCTATGGTGGCGATAGTCAATGAAAGGACAGGTAGTCGGCTTTTCCTTCTATAGTAATCAGTCCCTAGACGACAACCTGGCTCGGATTGACCGTTTTAGTCAGCAAGGCCTTGGCCACGCCTTTACCAGTCTTAACCTAAGCCCTCATTATAAGCCGGTTGAGCTTGACTTGATTATGGCGGCCTGCCATGAAAAAGGGGTCCAGGTTATGGCGGACATTAATGAAGCCAGTCTGGACCGCTATGGCCTGGACCGCCTACAAGCCTGGGGCTTCGGCTCCTTGCGAGTAGATGCCGGACTAACGCCCCAGCAGATGGCCGTCCTCAGCCAGGCCAGTCACCTGGTCCTTAATGCTTCGACCCTTACGGGGCCCTTACTAGAAGAATTAGCTCAAGCAGGGGTCGATTTGAGCCGGGTCTGGGCTGCCCATAACTATTATCCCAAGGTCTATAGTGGCCTCAGCCAGACCTATGTCCTGGATCAAAATCAAAGACTGCATGCCCTAGGTATTCCCTGCCTGGCCTTTGTCAGTGGCCAGGTGGCTAGGGGCCCTTACTTTGACGGTCTCTGTACAGTCGAGCAGACCCGTCAGTGGCCAAGTCAGCAGGCGGCCCTCTACCTCTTATCACAATGCCAGGTGGACCGGGTCTACATAGGGGATTGTGATGTCAGTCAAGATCAATTGAGACGCTTGGCCAGCCTTAATGATGGCTTGGTAGACTTGCAGGCTCAGGCGCCACAAGCCTTGCTAAATCAGGTCTGGTCTAATCGGCCGGATCCCAGTGATTGGGTCATCCGGGCCTCGGAAACCCGCCAAGCCTTGCGTGGCCAAGAAGTGGTGGGGCAGCCTGGTCCTCGCCAACGAGGGGACCTGGTCCTGGGCCGAGCCAACTATGGTAGCTATGCCAATGAACTGGAAATTTGCCTGACAGACTTGCCAGCGGATGACCGCCAGGCCATTGTCGGGCAGGTGGCCAGCTCAGATCTAGGCCTCCTGGATTATATTCGGGGCGACTGGTCCCAGTTTCGTTTGTCACTGAGCGAATAAAGCGACCCCCATTGTGGCTAGAATAAGTCCATGATGGGGGTTGAATATTTGGCTAAAAATGCTAAAGTGAAAAGGTTTGCTCTATGAGAAGTTCTCTCATCGTTTCTTGGGTCACATAAGGATTCTTATTTTAAGTTTGTGCTATCACGTAAATGAAAGCGGATAAAGGCAGGAGTGAGACAATTATTACTGAACTATAATAATTGTATTAAGTTCACCCCTAAATAATGGAGTCTAGTCAAATATGGTGGTATACTAAAGATATCGACTGGAGAATAATCGAAATATTTTTATGTGAAAGAAGTGATCAAATGCGTAGAGAAATACCAAAAGCAACTGTGAACCGGCTTCCTATTTACCATCGTTATTTACGATTTTTACAGAATGCCGGTAAGAAGCGGATCTCATCTACTGAACTCAGTGATGCGGTGAAAGTAGACAGTGCGACCATTCGTCGTGACTTCTCATACTTTGGCGCCTTGGGCAAACGGGGCTATGGCTATGATGTTGATTACTTATTAGACTTCTTCACCAAGACCCTGAACCAAGATCGTCTGACTTCCGTGGCCCTGATCGGGGTAGGGAATCTAGGGAATGCGCTCCTCCATTATAACTTCCGCAAGAACAATAATGTGCGGATTGGGGCAGCCTTCGAAGTAGACCCTAAATTGATTGGGACCATTCAATCAGGTGTGCCAGTTTATTCCATTGATGAGCTGGAAGAGCAATTAGAAGCCCAAGGAATTGAAATTGCCCTCTTAACGGTGCCACAAGAAGAGGCACCTGCAGCGGTAGAACGTTTGGTGGCAGCAGGCATCAAAGGGATTCTCAACTTCACGCCATTGCGTTTTGATGTACCAAGTCATGTTCGTATGCAACACGTGGACTTAACCAACGAATTGCAAACCTTGATTTATTTCATCGACAGCAACATGCATCAGCATGATGACTTTGTGGATTTCCGCAGACATTAAAATAAAGGCGACTAGGACGGGGTCCTGGTCGCCTTTGTTTTGTCTATCTCTATAGGGAGGAGCCTTCTTGGGCCAGCAGCTGAGCCGCCGGTATATCGACGGGTGCCCATTCTAGGCTCATGAGGTCTTGGGGCTGGACCCAACGACTAGCCTGGTGCTCGAGCAAAGTCAGACTGCCGGATAGAATCTTAGCCTTGTAGACCGCCAGCTGAATCGTGGCGAATTCGTAGGCGTATTCCGCCGTCGTCACCCAGTCACCGACTTCAATATCGAGGGTCAGTTCTTCCTTAATTTCCCGTGCAAGAGCTTGGGCTTCTGTCTCGCCAGCTTCTAGCTTACCGCCTGGGAATTCCCAGAGGCCGGCTAGACTCATTTGCTGGCCACGTTGTAGGCAGAGGACCTGGCCATCTTGGATAATGGCGGCGCCTACTACACGAATGATTTTACCTGTCTTTGTCATGTCAATCCCTCCACTTTTCTTCACTCCTATCCTAGCGCGTCCGGTCTCTATCGTCAAGAGCGCCGCTTTTGTCAAAGCCAAAATAGCAAGTGTTTTTTTCTTGCTTTTTTGGCAGCTTATCTCTATAATAGTAAGAGTAATATAACCATTGACTTCATAAGGGAGTAACTAGAGCCTAGCTCGTTGGTATCAACAAATATGTAGCATCTGCTGCTGGTACTGACTGAAATAGTGAGACTTATGCTGATTCACTCGTTGGGTGGCGGCATAGGTCTTTTTTTACAAGCTGGGCTAGCCAGTATGAGGAAATGGATTAAATAGGAGGTTACTATGTCAACAAAATTATCAGCCTATAACCAAGAGGCGCAAGCCGTCATTGACAGCTTAGAAAGCCATGTTGAGACGGGCTTGACATCTGCAGTGGCAGCGCAACGCTTGGAAGAGTTCGGTCCTAATGAACTCAAGGCCGAGGCTCATTCAACCCTCTTGCAGAAGTTTATTGAGCAATTCAAGGACTTCATGATTATCATCCTCTTGATTGCGGCGGCTGTCTCCTTCGTGGCTAGCCACGAGTGGCACGACGCGGTCATCATTCTCCTGGTGGTAGTGCTTAACGCCATTATGGGGGTAATCCAAGAAGCTAAGGCTGAAGAAGCTATTGATGCCCTCAAGGAAATGGCCTCGCCTGACGCCCGCGTTCGCCGTGATGGCAATGTCATGACCGTTAAGTCTCATGACTTGGTGCCAGGCGATATCGTCTTATTGGAAGCTGGGGATATTGTGCCAGCGGATATGCGTTTGATTGAAGCCAACTCACTCAAGGTGGAAGAAGCTGCCTTGACCGGGGAATCGGTGCCAGTTGATAAGGACATCAGCGTCATTGCAGAAGAAGGTGCTGGGATTGGGGACCGCCATAACATGGTCTTCTCTAGCACCAACGTAACTTACGGTCGTGCCTTAGCCATTGTAACAGCAACTGGGATGAATACCGAAGTCGGCCATATTGCCAGCATGTTAGCCAGCGCTGAGAAAACCAAGACCCCATTGCAACGCGACCAAGACCGTTTGGGTAAGACCTTGACTATTATGATCTTAGTTATTGCGGCTGTAACCTTCATCGTTGGTTTGTTGCGTGGCCGTCAGATTCCTGACATGCTCTTAGTGTCTATCTCCTTGGCCGTGGCTGCTATTCCGGAAGGCTTGCCAGCTATTTCAACCATTATCCTCTCTATCGGGACCCAAACCATGGCCGACCGTAAGGCTCTGGTTCGGACCTTGCCTGCCGTTGAGACCTTGGGTGGGACCCAAATTATCTGTTCCGATAAGACGGGGACCCTGACCCTTAACAAGATGACCATTGAAAAAGCCTACTATGATGGGGTTCTCCACAATGCCTCTGAAGACTTAGATTTAGATTTACCGCTCTTACGTTCCATTGTTTTGGCTAACGACACGGAAGTGGACGCCGAAGGTAATTTGATCGGGGATCCAACCGAAACTGCTATGGTTAAGTTTGCCTTAGACAAGGGCTATCCTTTGGCTGAGCGCTTGGCTAGCTTCCCACGGGTGGGTGAGATTCCATTTGACTCTACCCGTAAATTGATGACCACCGTCCACCCGCTAGCGGATGGCCGCTACCTAGTAGCCACCAAAGGGGCGCCAGACCAATTGCTCAAACGCTGCCTTCACAAGGACTTTGGCGGCCAAGTGACCGAATTGACCGAGGCTGATCGTCAAGCGATTCTAGCTGAGAATACAGGCATGGCGCGCCAGGCCTTACGTGTCTTGGCAGGGGCTTACAAGATTATTGATCAATTGCCTAGCAAGTTCGAGTCTGAGGAATTAGAACATGACTTAATCTTTGCTGGTTTAGTCGGCATGATTGACCCTGAGCGTCAAGAAGCCGCAGATGCCATTGCCGTAGCCAAAGGGGCCGGCATGCGGACCGTCATGATTACCGGTGACCACGCCGAGACCGCGCAAGCCATTGCGGAACGTCTGGGTATCTTGGATCCAAACGAAGACAACCACCATCACGTCATGACCGGGGCCGAACTGGATGCCATTTCTGATCAAGAATTAGAAGCGCGTGTCCAAGACTTGTCAGTCTACGCCCGCGTTTCGCCTGAGCACAAGGTGCGCATTATCAAGGCTTGGCAGTCTAAAGGTAAGACCGTGTCCATGACTGGGGACGGGGTTAATGATGCGCCTTCCCTCAAGCAAGCAGATATCGGGGTCGGCATGGGGATTACCGGGACCGAAGTGTCCAAGGGTGCCTCTGACATGGTCCTAGCAGACGATAACTTCGAAACCATCGTCGTGGCAGTAGAAGAAGGGCGTAAGGTCTTCGCCAACATCCAGAAGGCTGTCCAATATCTCTTGTCAGCTAACTTGGGTGAGGTCATTACCCTCTTCGTCGCCACCTTATTAGGTTGGACTATCTTGCAACCTGTTCATATTTTATGGATTAACTTAGTGACAGACGTCTTCCCAGCCATTGCTTTAGGGATGGAAAAGGCCGAGCCAGATGTGATGAATCGTCCGCCACGGACCAAGGAGTCTAGCTTCCTATCTAACGGCATCTTGCCAAGTATCCTCTATCAAGGGGTCTTGGAAAGTGCGCTGACCCTCTTCATCTACTGGTTAGCTCGTCAATGGTACCACCAAGAAAACTTGGCCGAAACCATGGCCTTTGCGACCTTAGGTTTGATTCAACTCTTCCATGCTTTCAACGTCAAGTATGTCTTCACTTCTCTCTTCACAGGGAAAGCCTTCGATAACAAATTCCTTAACGGCGCAGCCCTCTTGTCGGCTGTCATGTTACTAGGCGTTATCGTCATTCCAGGCATCAACGACTTCTTCGATGTGACTGCGCCAACCCTCCCACAATGGGGCTTGGTACTCGCTGTATCCTTCAGCATCATCGTGTTAGTCGAGCTGATCAAGTGGGGCCTACGCACTAGTGGCCTAGCTGACAAGTTAAGCAAACAAGAAACCAAATAAGCATAAAGCCCGCCACCTCTGACCTAGCTCGGAGGTGGTTTTTTTGCGTTAGAAGGCCTAGAAAAAGGCGCGTCACATTGTATTGCGCCCTGCCACGCCGCATTAGAGCTTGGCCATGTCGCATTGGGCCCCGCCATGTCGCGTTGGGCCTCCAACACGACGTGGCTCCACCTCAAAGGCACCAAAACAGCCCAAAAGAGGGCAAAAAGAGTGCGCCACGTCGTATTGGGCCCCTGCCATGTCGCGTTGGAGCTCCAACGCGACGTGGCTCCGCCTCCAAGGCACCAAAACAGCCAAAAAGTGAGCCAAAAAAGCGTGCCACGTCGTATTGGGCCCCGCCATGTCTTGTTAGACCTCCAACGCGACGTGGCTCCGCAACTTCAGACTCCATCATACTGTGACAGGCACTGATAAACGGTGGCGTAATCATTTTGGTAGCAGGCGTGGTGACCTTTATGGAGTGGGTGGAAGTATTGAGCTAGTTGGCGTTGCAGGGTGCGGTCCAATTGCTTGGTTCCCATATAGTTGGAAATTGCCGAGCGACTCAGCGGTAGGTCATGATTTAACAAGGCCCACTCACAGATGCTACGAAAACAGGCGGCCGCCTTATCTTCCCCAAACCCACAATGCGGGCAGGAGACCTTATAACGACTGCAGGTCATGCCCAGCCGCAAACAACGGGGACAGCCAATGCCACTTAGCAAAGTTTGGCGCTCAATGGAAGTCAGTTGACGCGGCCGATAGGGGCTGGCATGCTGGAGCGGCACCAGCAAATCCAAGAGCAGCTGCTGGCGCCGACTGCAAGGCTGACCTGCCAACTGGTCCGCCAGCCCCTGAAGCCAGGTCAGTGCCTGCGGCCACAGCATATATTGACCCGCATCTAACCCCTCGACCTGCAAATGATCCTGACTAAAAATCATCTTGGGCACTAGCTGGCAGTCTAATTGCTGGCTCCTTAGAAATTGCTGCAACAGGCTCTGAGCTCGGGCCACTTGCCCTAGCAAGTCATGTTGATAAGGCCGCCCGTTGAGTCTGGAGGCAAATCCCTGATAGAGGAACTGCCCGCCATAATGTTTGACTTCTATTAAATAGAGCCCCTGGGGCACTAGCAAAAGCCCGTCGATTTGCGTGCCCTTTCCCAGGGGGATCCATAAATCAGTCAGGTAAAAGGCAGCCAGCCCCAAATCTTGAATCACCTGGGCGACCCGCGCCTCACCCTCTAAGCCAGTCAGAAGGCGCAGGTAGTTTGCCTCGTCCTCCTGGGATAGGTGGCCTCTTTGCTTGACCAGCTGATAAAATCTTGCCTCTTGATGGTACATGGCACTTCCTCCTTCTTATATAAATCCCCAAAAGGCTCCTCCTCGCACCAAATCCAGACCTAAAAGTTTGATGAGAAGGCTGGGTCTTTTGCTTTTAAGTCTTTTCCATTATAATAGACAGTGAATAAGTCAGGAGAAGGAGACAGGACTATGTTGAATGAGATGATGCACCGGCCAGTGGTCATGCAGAAAATAATCGACTTGATGCGGGAGGGGCAACTGCCTTTTGAAGGGGTAGTAGGTCAGTTGGAGGCCTTTGCTAATGCCAATGGGATTCCGGTGGTCCCTCACGAGACCGCCAAGTTCTTGGACTTTTTCTGTGCCACGACCCAACCTCAACAAATCCTGGAAATCGGGACCGCCATTGGCTTTTCGGCTAGTCTCATGGCCCAACACCTCGCATCTGACGGTCACTTAACCACGATTGACCGCTACGCCCTCATGTTTGAACGGGCTAAGTCTAACTTTGAACAGGCTGGTTTAGCGGATAAGGTAACAGTCCTAGAAGGGGACGCGGCCGATATTTTGCCAACCTTACCGGCTAATCACTATGACCTGATTTTTATGGATAGCGCCAAGGCCAAATACTTGGAGTTCTATCCCTACTGCATGCGCCTACTTAAGATGGGGGGCGTCCTGCTCATTGATGATGTCCTGCAAGCGGGCACCATTATGGATCCACTAGACACCCGGCCTAAGCGAGTGCGCAAGATTCATCGCAAGCTCAATGAACTCTTCCAAGCTGTCTTGACCGATCAAGACCAACGGGCCTGCCTCCTGCCTTTAGGCGATGGACTGCTCATGGTCCGCAAGGAAAAGGAAATAGAGGTGGAAGACTTCCTCGCCACCCAATGGGACAAGACCTGGTGCCAACAAGTATCAGCCAAAGCTGAGACCAAACGCCAAGAGGCGGCGCCTGCCCTTAACGAGTTCCAACAAATGGCTGCCGAACAAATGGAAGACAGCAAGGAATCTGGCCAAGAACTGGCTCAGGATATTGGCTTAATTGCCATTGACCTAGATGGCACCCTGCTGACCAACCAAAAAACCATTAGTGACACCAACGTCGCTACCCTGGCTCGAGCGCACCAAGCCGGCATTAAGATTGTTATCTGTACTGGCCGGACCCTACCAGGGGTGGACTTCTATGTGACGGAGCTGCCTTTCTTAACTGAGTCGGACTTTATGATTCTACAAAATGGGGCACAAACTTTGACATCCCAGGCGCCTTTCCAGTCAGTCTTCCAACGCTTCTTGACCCAAGCAGCGCGACAACGGGCGCTGGAACTAGTGGCGCCACTCAGAAAGCAAGGGGCCCAGCTGGTGGCCTTTGACCGCGACAATCTCTACCTAGTAGGGGATCCGACACCTAATGCCTTGGTAGCTCGCGACGCCCAGTTTCTTAAAACAGACGTGACCCCAATTTCCCAAGCAGACTTCCTAGCCAATAGCCAGCTCAATAAGGCCATGATTCTGGCACCAGAAGCGGTGCTAGATGCTTGGATTCCGACCATTGAGCCAGCCGACTGGCAGGCCCTGTCCATGGTACGGAGCCAGAAGGTTATCCTAGAATTTCTACCAGTAGGTGTTTCTAAGGCCAGTGGCCTTGACCAACTGACCCGCCACTTAGGCCTGCGTCCTGAGCAAGTCATGGCTCTAGGCGATGCGGCTAATGATGCTGAGATGTTAGATTTTGCCGGCTGTGCGGTAGCCATGGGCAATGCCTCGGACGACCTCAAAGCCAAGGCTGACTTTGTGACTTTAACCAATGAAGAAGACGGCGTTTCACATGCTATTGAGACCCTAATATTACAAAAGAAACAAAATCAT
>CAUUNL010000024.1:0-25070 GCA_963546405.1 Abiotrophia defectiva
ACTAAAGCAGAGGCCACCGCTGAGGCGAGATTGACCGAAGCCGACCTAATACATGGCTACGACCTAGAAAGCGCGACAACAGAATTTAGACGGTATTTTAAGCGCTGGTATGAAACGACCAGAATGCCGTACATTACAGAGCGGACCCAGTATAATTACCGGAACACGATGAAGGCGATTGATAGTTATTTTGGCACCACTTCAATTGGTGACGTATCATCTGACGAGTACCAAATGATAGTGGCGGATTATGGTAAGGAGCATTCACATGAGACTACCAGGAAGTTCCACCATCACCTAAAGGCGTGCTTCGACTATGCCTTCAGGAACGGCGTCATTAAGAAAGACCCTACGTTCTCCGCTAAGGTCGTAGGCAAGCAGTCTGATAAGAAGGTTAAATACTTGTCTGAGGCTGATATGAATAAGTTGATGCACCAGGTCCTAGAAACGACCACGCTCGATAATACGGCCAACTACATCTTGATATTGGCCAATGCTACCGGCATGCGTATTGGGGAGATTTTGGGCCTTACATTTGATGATGTCGATATTGATGGTCAGGTCATTTCAGTTAGACAATCTTATGACTACGTCCTTACTCACAAAGCCAAAGCAACCAAAACGGAATCTAGTGTCCGCCAAGTAAAAGTTGATAAAGTAACCTGCTCCTACTTAGCCGAGATCGTAGATGACCGGCGAAGCTTGTGCAAGACATCTGACAAGAATGTGGATGGATTTATATTTATCAACAGAAACACTTTTAAGCCGATTAGTTGGACCATGGTTAATAAGGTGCTGACTCGTCACTGCGAGCGAGCTGGAGTGCCACGCATAACCACACATGCGTTCAGGCACACACATATTAGTTACCTGCTTAACAATGACGTCTATGAACAATATGTATCAGAGCGTGTAGGCCATGCTGATACAACCATGATTCGACGAGTCTACGGACACGTCTTAGATGAACTTAAAGCCAAGTCCGATGATAAGGTCATCCACCTTCTGGACATACAAAAAAGCTCCGCCAGCCATTAAGGTTAGCGGAGCTATTTTTGTGCACTGAGTGTGCACAAAGTGTGCACAGTTTTTTAATTACCTATAAGCACCTATAATCAAGAATATTGATTTACAGGCATTTTTAATTACCTATAAGTACCTATAATCAAGAAAAAACATCCCAGGAGGGATTCGAACCCCCGACCGTTCGCTTAGAAGGCGAATGCTCTATCCAGCTGAGCTACTGAGACATGCTGTATTCGCAAGTCGAATACCTATCTATTTTACGGCATGGGGCGGGCTTTGTCAAGGTCTGTCAGGCCTGGGCGGACCCCTTTTCTTGGCTGGCAGATTCGCTAGCTCGGTCCTAAGCCGAGACCTCGCAAGCGCCTCTTACTGGTCGGCTCTTTTACTTAACTTGAGTCCTGGCCTCCCCTCCTCAGACAGCTCAAGTCCAAAGCCCCAGCCCACACAAAAAGAGACCAGGACCGCAGTCCTAGTCTCCTAAGGGTTAGAGCATTATGCTTGAGCGGTTGCCTTTGCAACGGCTTCAGCAACCAAGGCTTCTACTTCATCAACAGTGGTGCACTCGTTGATAGCTTTGTCAGCCAAGGCTTTCATTTCTTGAGAGTCCAACTTGGTTAAGAGGGAACGCGTCTTCAAGATAGAAGTCGCTGACATAGAGAACTCGTCTAAGCCCATCCCTAAGAGGAGTGGCACAGCCGTTTGGTCCCCAGCCATTTCCCCACACATCCCAGTCCATTTGCCTTCAGCATGCGATGCGTCGATGACGTGCTTGATCAAGGTCAAGATAGATGGGTTGTAAGGTTGGTAGAGGTAAGAGACTTGCTCGTTCATCCGGTCCGCCGCCATGGTGTATTGGATCAAGTCGTTGGTCCCGATAGAGAAGAAGTCTACTTCCTTAGCAAATTGGTGAGCCAAGACAGCTGCAGCAGGAATCTCAATCATGATCCCGACTTGGATGCCGTCAGCTACTGCCACGCCTTCAGCGACTAATTCAGCCTTGACTTCTTCGTAGAAGGACTTAGCTGAACGGAATTCGCTCAAGGTCGCGATCATTGGGAACATAATCCGCAAGTTACCATGAACAGACGCGCGTAAGAGAGCCCGCAATTGGGTCTTGAACATGTCGCGTTGGTCCAAGGAAATCCGGATAGCCCGGTAACCCAAGAATGGGTTCATTTCATGTGGTAATTCCAAGTATGGTAACTCTTTGTCACCACCGATATCCATGGTACGTACCACTACTGGCTTGCCAGCCATTGATTCCAATACAGCCTTGTAAGCTTCGTATTGTTCATCTTCAGTTGGGAAATCAGCAGAGTCCATGTAAAGGAACTCAGTCCGGTAGAGACCGACTGCTTCCCCACCGTTAGCCAAGACACCGGCTACGTCTTTTGGCGTCCCGATGTTGGCAGCCAATTCCACGTGTTTGCCGTCTTTGGTTACGGATGGTGCTGAGACCAGTTTCGCCCATTCTGCTTTTTGGTCAGCGAAGGCTTGGGCTTTTTGGCGGTATTCCGCTACTTCCGCTTCGCTAGGGTTAACAAGTACTTTACCTTCTAAGGCGTCGACAATCAGTAAGTCGCCATCCTTAACCACTTGGGTTACTTCCTTAGTCCCTACAATAGCAGGAATTTCCAGAGAGCGCGCCATAATGGCAGAGTGGGACGTGCGTCCGCCAATATTTGTTACAAAGGCCCGAACGTATTTCTTGTTCAATTGCGCCGTGTCACTTGGAGTCAAGTCATGGGCAATGACAATGGCTTCTTCAGAGATCGTAGCTGGACTTGGTAACTTCACGCCTAAGAGAGCGGCAAGTACGCGTTCAGATACGTCTTTGATGTCGGCTGCACGCTCTTGCATGTAGGGGTTGTCTTCCATTGATTTGAACAATTGGATGAACATGCCACTTACATCGCGCAAGGCTGCTTCCGCATTTACCTTTTCGTTACGGATAGTATTTTTGATTTGGTCAGTTAATTCTGGGTCGCCTAATACCAACAAGTGAGCTTCAAAGACCTGCGCCTCGTGTTCGCCTAAAGCGTCTAATGCCAAGTCACGAATGGCAGTGATCTCTTCTTTGGCTTGAGCCAAGGCAGCATCCAAACGCGCAACTTCGGCGTCAGTGTCTGCTACGGCTACTCGCTCAAAGCTCAAATCTGGCTCCGTTAATAAATAAGCAGGAGCGATGGCAATCCCATCACTCGCTGCAATACCCGCTAAGTAAGTCATTACTCAGCCAAGCCTTCTTTTTTCATAGTTTCAGTTACTGCTTCAAGTGCTTCTTTTTCGTCAGCACCTTCTGCAGTAATAGTTACGTCAGCGCCTTGGCCTACGCCTAATGACATAACACCCATGATGGATTTCAAGTTAACAGATTTACCTTTGTATTCTAAGTTTAAATCAGCAGAGAATTTGCTTGCAGTTTGTACCAACAAAGTTGCTGGACGTGCGTGAATCCCTGTTTCAGCTACAACGTGAAATTCTTTCTTTTCCATATCAAAAAAACTCCTTTGAAAAAATAGTTTAGAAGATGAGGATGTAATGGCGATTACATCTCTTCACGTACTAGGATAACATTTTTTTCCCGATAGAACAACCGTCTAGCATGAAAAAATGACCCTAAAGACGAAAATTTTTTAAACGCTTTCCTAATTTGGCCCCATCCTAGTCGCTTTTTATCATGAAAATGTCTATTTGCGGTTTTTTTCTAGAAATTCCCCTATATTTTTGGCTTGAAAAGGCTTATAATAGACTTAAAGGAGGGTCTCGTATGAAAATGATTGACGTCACCAATAGTCATTATGACTTGGTCACTAAACAGCTGGAATGTTCGGACGCATCCATTGTTAAGGTCTACACCCTAGGTCCTACAACCGTCTTCTATTCAGCTGCCCCAACCCACAAGAACATCATCGTCATCAATAAGAACCGCCCTGTGCGCGCCAAGGAAATTGATTTTGCCATTGCCAAACTCTTCCAGCAAAACAACCGTGACAATGTCGAAATCCTAGAGGCCCACAACTTTGTCGAGTTAGAACTCCGCCTATAAGCAGGCGGTTTTTTTTTGTGTCTATATATAATAAGAGACTGAAACTAAGTGTTTCAGCCTCTTTTGCTTCTATTATTACTTATTCTTTAGGAGCTGGCGAATGTCTTCTAGGCAAGTCCGGCGCAAGAGGCGGCCGTTCTCGAAGACTGGCAACAACAAGTTGTCGCAGCCTGCCAAGCTTTCACGGGTATGGCCGTCTTCATAGGTTAGCTGGCCTTGGTCATTGCGGTAAACCCGCACCCGGCCCTTTTGCGACTTCTTGGTGCCACCCTTGTCGGTCTTAGGCGCCTTGAAGATGGCCTTTTCCTGCCCGTCGATGACCACAGAGGTGGCCTTGAGGGCGAAGCCGAAGGAGTCACGGGTCATGGATTGATAGGATCGGCTGCCAATGCCGAAGACCACGTTGGAGCTTGCAAAGCCCTTAGCAGCCAAGCGCTCTAGGATTAGTTGGGCCCGTTCCAGGGTAATGGAGTCACCATAGATAGCTCCGATATGCGGATCCAAGACCTTGTAACCCAAGTCATTGACCTGGCCACCGAAGGTATCCCAGAGGCACTCAATTAGCCCCTTCTCTTCTGGCGTTTGGCCCTTGCCAAAGCCTGGGACCGTCCCGCAGAGGATGTCTTCTGGCACGCCAGAGTCAGGCCGGATAACCAAGCGGCCATCACGTTCTAGAATAACTGACTTAAGGGCTGGCAGGTATTCCCCGACCACACGCCAGAAGTCCCAGCTATCGCTCACCACGCTGACAAAGCCCTTAGGATAGACATCCGTCAACAGGTGGCGGAAGAGTTCTTGCTCGCTGTCCTCGCCATAGGCACACATGACACTGTGCTCAGTGGCCGGAATACTCATAATAATCGGCGCCTTTTCACAGTCAGCCTCATAGTATTCCTCATGGAAGCAACCGGCTGGAATGGTGTCCGAGCCCAAGAAGCTGAGCAAATGGGCCGCGCCTGACACGGTCGAGGTCATTTCCGAACTCATGCCCCGCATACCAAAGTCATGGGCTTGGAAGTCCACGCCTTCGATGCCACCTGTGGTTTGCAGGCTGAAGCTTTCCAAAATCCGGCGGTAGCCATCGGCCACAGTAGCGCTAGTCATCGGCAACCAGAGGGTGTTGATCATGGTGGTTTCTAAGTAGCTAGACAACCAGAAGAAGTCCGGATGGGTATTCTCGATGGTCAAGACTGGCACCTTGATAGGTGCCCGAGTCCCTTCAGCTAGGGCAGAAATTTTAATCGGTAGATAACCCAGGTCGTGCAGGGCCTCCAAATGAGCCACTGGCACTGGGTCCAAGCCTAGGGAGTGCTTAACGAAGCGTTGATAGTCGGCGATGACTTGACGCTTAGGCTTTTGGAAGAAGCCCTCATTGAAGCGTCGGATCAAGTATTCCTTGATATAGTATTGGATCCCGAAGACCACCACATGTTGGCTAAATTGAGCCCGTTCATTGGAACGTGGGGTCAAGACTGAATAAACATTCTCGGTCTTGGCTGGGTATTGTTCCCGGTGGGAGAGTTTGTAGAAATCTGCTAAGAGGGTAACTGGCGTATTCATGGGCCTGGCTCCTTTCTATGAGCAAGTGATTAGAGTAATTTTTTCAATTCAATGTCTGGGTACTTGTCCTTGAACCAATTTTCAGCAAAGGCGTTCTCGAACAAGAAGACCGGCTGACCGAAGCGGTCCTTAGCCAAGAGGTTACGGCTGGAAGACATGTTAGGGTTGAGGTCCTTCTCGTCAATCCAACGGGCAATCTTGTTGCCAATTGGGGTCATGTCCACTTCCGCATTGTATTCATGCAGGAGGCGGTACTGGAAGACTTCAAATTGCAGCTGACCAACCGCCCCGATAATGTATTCTTCGGTGTGGTAGGTCTTGTAGAGCTGGATGGCCCCTTCTTGGACTAGCTGCTCAATGCCCTTGTGGAAGGACTTCTGCTTCATAACGTTCTTAGGCGTTACCTTCATGAAGAGTTCCGGCGTAAACTGTGGCAGGGGCTTGAATTGCAGACCGGCATTACCCGTGTAGAGGGTGTCGCCAATCTGGAGGTTGCCTGTATCGTAGAGACCAATAATATCCCCGGCAACGGCTTCTTGCACTTCTTCCCGGGTGTCGGCCATGAATTGGGTAGTATGGGCCATGCGGATGGTCCGCTTGGTCCGGTTGAGGGTCACGCTCATGCCCTGCTCAAATTTACCTGAGCAGATTCGGACAAAGGCGATCCGGTCGCGGTGGGCTGGGTTCATGTTGGCTTGAATCTTGAAGATAAAGCCAGTAAAGCGTTCATCGGTTGGCTGGACCACTACCTCTTCCTCTGCCTCAACTGCGGCTGGCGCTGGCGCCAAATCCACGAAGGCATCGAAGAAGGTTTGGACCCCGAAACCTGTTAGGGCTGACCCGAAGAAGACAGGCGTCAACTTACCCCGGTTAATGAGCTCACGGTCGAAGGCATTGCCGGCTTCTAACAAGAGCTGGGCATCTTCCATGGCTTGAGAATAGATAGAGGATTGCTTGAAGGCATGGTCGCCTTGGGCTTCCCCATCTTCATCTAGGGGAATATAGCTGTCCTCTTCCCCGTCCACACCGCGTAGTTCCACCCGGTTATTGTAAAGGTCATAGAGGCCTAGCAGGTTTTTCCCCATACCCATTGGCCAGTTCATGGGATAGGCATCAATGCCTAGGACTTCTTCCAGTTCCGCCACTAATTCTAGGGGCTCGCGACCGTCCCGGTCCAACTTGTTCATGAAGGTGAAGATGGGAATACCACGCATGGAGCAGACTTCGAAGAGTTTCTTGGTCTGAGGCTCAATCCCCTTCCCTGAGTCCACCACCATGACCGCGGCATCCACCGCCATCAGGGTCCGGTAGGTATCTTCCGAGAAGTCCTCGTGCCCTGGGGTATCCAGAATATTGACTTGATAGCCATCATAGTCCACCTGCATGACCGAAGAAGTGACGGAGATCCCCCGTTGCTTCTCGATTTCCATCCAGTCGGACTTGGCAAATTTCTTAGACTGCTTCCCCTTGGCCTTGACCGTCCCGGCTTCCCGGATAGCTCCCGAGAAGAGCAGGAGTTGCTCGGTGATGGTCGTCTTCCCCGCGTCCGGGTGAGAAATAATGGCAAAGGTCCGGCGCTTGGCTACTTGACTTGTTAAACTCATGTTATGCTCCTTCTTAGTAAGCAAAAGCCCGTGGTTGGTTGACACGGGACTTGAGGCTTATGATTGTTTCTTCTTGTGTTTGGGTTTAAAAGGGACGAGCTTGCGGTCAGCGTCGCTGACTGAGCTGGAGGACTCTTCCCCTACGGGCGCTTCTTCATAGACTTGATCAGACCCGACAACTTTCTTGACTGCTTGGAACTGAGAGGAGGCGTCGTCCTCCTGGTCTTGTTTATCTTTGGCAGAGGATGATGACGCGTTCGATTGGGGCGCCTCTTGATTAGGCTCGACCGTCATCACTTCCTGGATTAATTTCTTCAATTCTTGCTTCTCTTCTTCGGTCAGGCTGCCGTCCTGCAAGAGGTGGCTTAAATCTTCCCGACCCTTGAGGCTAAAGCCGTCGTCGGCCACATATTCCTTAAGCTGGATGTTGAAGCGATTGACTTCCTTCTCTGGATAGAGGGCATCAAAGTCCGTGTCTTTGAGGATGGCTTCATACTGTGACAAGATAGTCATCATTTGGGCCTTCATCTCATTGAGCTGGTCCTTAAGTTGGGCCCCGCCTTCGACCAAATCATGGCTGTAGGCGGCGAACTCTTCCTTGTATTGGACCACTTGTTGGTTGGTCTGGTCGACTAGGCGTTGGGCCTCTTCCGTCGATTCTTGGACAATCTGATTACCTGTGCGGCGGGCATCCACAATCCCTTCCTTAAGGGCTTGTTCCATGTCCTGATATTTGACCATGTCTGCTTGCAGCTTGGTCACTTGTGCTTGGATGTCAGCGACTTGCTTTTCCAGCTCACTGATGCGCTGATCCTTGGATTCAATGACGCGTTCTACCTGACTACGATTGTAGCCGAAGAAGCTTAATCCAATATGGGTTACTTGACTCATATGGGTCACCTTTCTACTCATTCTAACTGTCCCTATTAGTTTATCAAAAAAACGGCGCCTTGGCATCCCTTTTTTGATAATTTTTCACTTATTTTGCCCCTAAATGAAAGGCCTGGGCGATATTGACCGGCGTCTGGCTATTAAGCAAGACCAGCAACTTGATGCGAGCCTTGACCCCACTCAAGCCCTGGGTGAAGATGACCCCGGCTTGGCGCAGCTGCTTGCCGCCCCCTTCATAGTCATAAACATCTTCCGTAATGCCGTTGAAGGCCCGCGACACCATGACTACTGGCAGGCCGGCGGCCAGCACCTTCTTAAGGCCAGCTAAGCTAGCCGGTGGCAGGTTACCTGCCCCTAAGCCTTCAATGACCAGGCCGCTATAGGCGCCTGAGTCCACAATGTGGTCAAACAAATCAGCCGTCATGCCTGAGTAAGCCTTGAGCAGGGCTACTTGCTTGGTTAGGCTTTGGAGCTCATAGTGCTCAGTATGAATCAACTTTTGGAAGTAGAGAACTTGGTTCTTAGACACAATCCCATTAGGGCCAAAGGTTGGCGTCTGGAAGGTGGCCACATTGGTGGTATGGGTCTTGGTCACATAGGTAGCCGTGTGGATTTCCTCGTTCATGACCACCATGACCCCCTTGCCCCGCGACTGGTCAGCGACGGCGGTGACGATAGCCGACCGCAAATTGGCCAGGCCATCCGAGCCCATTTCATTGCTGGAACGCATGGCTCCGGTAATGATGACCGGAATGTCTAGATTCAGAGTCAACTCCAGGAAATAGGCCGTCTCTTCCAAGGTGTCGGTCCCATGGGTGATGACCACCCCATCGAAATCGGCCTGATGGGCCTCAATCCAGTTCTTGAGTTCCAACATATGCTGGGGCGTCACATGAGGTGACGGCAGGTGGAAGAAGTCAATGATGGTCAAGTCAGCCAAGGAACGGAAGAGATTGCCTTCCTGGCTGAGCGGATTGGTGGAAGATGGCGAGACCTTACCCGTGGTCTGGTCCTCACTCATGGAGATGGTTCCCCCTGTGTTTAATATGGCAATCCGTTTCATCCCTTGCCTCCCTCCTTTGGTCCTAATCGGCTATACAATACTTGCACCCCTTATTGTAACATGAATGCCCCCCAGTGTCTGTAACAAATTCCCTACAAAATGGCCGACTTAAGGCTAAAAAAGAGGCCCTGGGGCCTCTTTTAGGTGTGCTTAAATTGGCTTAACTAGGAAAAGAGTGAGCCCATGCCAACCTAGCTAGTGAGCCCGAACCAACCTAGCTAGTGAGCCCGAACTAGTCCCGCTAGTTACCCGAAGCCAACTGGAGCAGATAGTCCAAGTAGTTGCCCTTATGGGACTGGAGCTTTTGGCGAATGCTAGCCACTTGATCCGGCTGGTCCGTAATGATGGCATCGACCGGTTTTTGCAGGTATTTACGAATTTTCTCATTATCATTAATGGTCCAGACATAGACGGCCTTGCCCTGGTCGTGGGCCTGGTCAGCCAAGTAGTCCTGATAAGAGAAGTCCTCGATGACGAAGAAGTCCACTTGATTATGACCAAAGCCCCCTAGTTGGATGGGAATGACATAGCCGGTCTCTATTTCTGGCGCCAACCGCTCAATTTCTTCCATGACCTTGAGGTCTAAGGACATGGTCTTATACTGGGTCTCTACGCCCAGCTGACGCATTTTGTCGATAAAGATTTGAGCGTAATTGTCAGGCTCGCCCCCGTGAGGCTTGAGCTCGACTAGGAGCTTGACGCCCAGTTCTTTGGCTCGTTTGACATAGGCGTCAAAGGAAGGAATGGTGGCCTCCAGGCCGTCCTGACGCACGGTCAAACCCTCCACTTCCGCCAGCGTCATGTCTTGAACCCGGCGGTCAAGGCCGGCCAGGCGCTTGAGGTTGTAGTCGTGCATGACCACGAATTGCTGATCCTTGGTCAGCAGAATATCCATCTCTACCTGGTCTACCCCTTGGGCAGCCGCCGCTTCCAGGGCTGGGATGGTATTCTCCACTCCCTCGTCCACATAACCCCGATGGGCCACGACTTGCTGCTTAGTGTTAAGTCCACTGCTAAAGACTTCAAAGGCAGCCGACCCATAGGCCATGGCTCCCAGCAAGGCTAGCAGCAGGTAGAAGCGCCAACCGCGTTTGCCCTTGGCCTGGGCTAGCAAGTAAGGCTGACTTTCCAAAGGCCGCCCCAGGAAAATCAAGAGAATGGACATGACGCCCACCTTGGTGAAGAGGCCAAAGGCGAAGTTGACGCCCCGATAGAGGGTCAGGACGCCGGCCTGGAACCAGAGATTATCGGCCTTTGTATTGATTAGGAAGGCTAGGCTGGCACCTAGAATAATAAATAGAAAGCCCAAGATAGCCAGGATTACTTCAAAGCCCAGCAAGGCGCCCACTAGCTTGCGCTTGCCCTGGCGCGTGGCCTGCCAACTCATTTTAAGCGATTGGGAGAAGGCCTGGTCGCCAATGACCATGAGGGGAACCGTGTAAATCAGACGCAGGTTGAGATAGGATAGGACTAGAAAAACCAGCCCCACCATAACCGTCCCCATGGGGGTCTTCATCAATTCACCCGTAATGAATTCCGGCACATAAATGCCCTCCGTCAGACTGGACTCGAGGACCAAGCCACTGACTGGCAAGGTAATGAGCAAATAACCAAAAAAACTAACAAAGTCCAACCCGTTCAAGGATTTAAGCCGGCCCAGGGAATGGGTCAGCAAGCCGCGGTAGGACAAGCGCTTGCCCTGGCGACAGGCATCAATCACATAGGCCATGGCCGACAGTTCCAGGTAGAAGAGCAAGGCGAAGACCGCCCCCAGCACCAGCAGAATACCAATACTAAGCGGGTTAGCCAGCAGATGACTAATATTGTTTTTGTCCAGGTTGGTCTGGTCGGCCGCAATCAGAGCCAGCCGGAAGAGATAGACCAGCAGCCCGGCCCCTAGCCCACTGACTAGGAATTGCAAGGCCGTCCCCATGGACAGCAGGACCAAGGCATGGCGCCTAATCAAACTTAGGGTCTGGCGGATGGGTTGGACTTTGTGGTGTGTATGGGTAGGTGACATAGAACTTCCTCATTATCTTAATCTAAACTTATCCAGTCCCGAGAACTGGGTCTCGTTTAGCCTAACATAAAAGTGATAAAAATCATAGGGCCATTCGCCAAAAATAAGCACAAAAAAAGGAGCCGGAAGACGACTCCCAACTCCTTCAATTGATATTTTTAGCCCAAGTAAGCCTTCATGGTCCACAAGTGCTTGTCGTAGACAGCTTTCATGCCAATCAAGAGGTCTTGGCTGACTTCGTCGATGTCAGAATGGATGGCAGCTTCCAATTGAGTGCGGAAGAGCTCGAAGTCAGCAACGGTTTCTTCGACCATTTGACGCGCTGATTTTTCAGTCGTGTATGGCGCTTCCTTGATGGTTGCTAAGGCTAAGAACTCGCCTAAAGTTGAAACTGGCTTGCCGCCAATCATCAGGATGCGTTCTGCAACTTCGTCAAATTGTTCGTGAACTTCGTTATATTGCGTTTCGAAAAGTTCGTGCAATTTGTAGAAGGCTTGGCCCTTTACATAGAAGTGGTGTTGATGCAATTTCGCATATAAAACACCCAAGTTGGCTGTGATTTCGTTAAGATGTTGAACGGTTGACATAATCAAACACTCCTTTACTTTTTTGATAGGATGACCCTATCTCTAACTACCATTATAGACCTCTCAGATAGCAAAGCAAGGAATATGCACTTTTTATTGAGAATTATATAAACTTAGGTCTTGTTATTAGAAGAATAGGCTAAGCAAGGCCAAGAAAGGCAAGCCACCCTGTTTGACTAGAATGGCCTTGTCGCTAGTGACTGCCCCATAGGCCGCCACCACCAGAATGTTGATCAGCAAGACCATGGCCAACTCCTTGGGCGCCGAGGCAAAGTAAGCCGCATAGAGCAAGGACGCGCCAATAAAACCATTATAGACCCCTTGATTTTTCATGAGGGTATTGAACTTAGGCTCTGCCAGCTGCTCCCGACTAATAGAGAAAACCCGGCTGGTAGCTTGCGAAGTCGTCGCCACCGTCTCCAGATACATAATATAGAAGAAAAGCAAGGCCGATAAAGTCATGAGAATCTTTGAAATAATGGACATATTGTTGCTCCTTTAAGTTGCTTAGTTAGTAACCTTGTCAGTATAAGAAGAGAGCCCCTAGCTTGTCAAGCCTTGGGCTTGAGGCCGGAGTTTCTGCCACTCCCCCGGATACTGGCCTTTTTCCGGCCTTTTCCCGGCCTTTTCGTCCTAGCCAGTGGTCCACTCTTTAAAGTGGACCACTGGCTCCGCCTCTCTCCCCAGTTTTCGGCCTTTTTACAGCCTTTTCGCCCTAGCTAGTGGTCCACTCTTTAAAGTGGACCACTGGCTCTGACACTTTCCCTGGTTTCCAGCCTTTTCCCAGCCTTTCTGCCCGAGCTAGTGGTCCACTCTTCAGAGTGGACCACTAGCTCCAGCCCCTGTCCCGGTTAACAGCCCAGAACCAAGGAAAAGACCAGCCCCGTAGAGCTAGTCTTCCTCCTTAACCCAACTACTTAGTAGCCAGGACATATTTAGTTTGCGCCAAGACTTCTTGCAAGCTGGCTTGGTCAACTTGACCGGTGACGGTCACGCTTTTGCTGGCCAGATCAGTGGTGACGGCTTGGACGCCGGCAACCTGGCTAAGCAGGTTCTCAATATTCTTGGCACAGCCAACACATTTCATGGCTTCTACAAGATAAGTTCTTTCCATCATAAGCCCCCCCCTTTTAAACCTATGCCTTAAAACGACGTAGGCGCAAGGCATTAAGGATGACGGAGACGGAGCTGAAGCTCATGGCCGCGCCCGCCAACATGGGGTTGAGGAGCGGCCCGCCAAAGAGGTGCAAGACCCCCATAGCTACTGGAATGCCTAGCACATTGTAGGCAAAGGCCCAGAATAGGTTCTCCTTAATGTTGCGGATGGTGGCCTGACTGAGCTTGATGGCGGTCGCCACGCTAGTCAGGTCAGAGCCCATAAGGACCATGTCGGCCGACTCGATGGCTACGTCCGTCCCCCGGCCAATGGCCAAGCCCACATCTGCCTGGGCCAGAGCAGGCGCATCATTGATGCCGTCCCCTACCATGGCTACCTTGAGGCCTTGCTCCTGCAAATCAGCCACTACCTGGGCCTTGTCAGCAGGTAGAACGTCACTAATGACCTGGTCAATGCCAGCTTCTGCAGCCAAAGCCTGCGCCGTCTTGGCATTGTCGCCCGTCAACATAATGACCTGCAAGCCCATAGCCTTAAGGCGGCGGACAGCCTCTGGACTGGTCTCCTTGAGCGGGTCGGCTACCGCAATCAGGCCCAAGAGCTCTTCTCTAGTCCCAACATAAATTGGCGTTTTACCCGCAGCCGCCAAAGCCGCTGCCGGCTCCTCTGCCTGGCTCAAGTCCAGACCAAGTTCTTGCATCATACGTTGATTACCTAAGAAATAGAAGGTCTTGCCATCTAGCACCCGAATCCCGTATCCAGTCAAGGATTGGAAGTCGGTCACTTCAGGCAAAGCCAGCTCCCGCTCACGGGCCCCGGCCACAATGGCCTGACCCAGTGGGTGCTCAGAGCTAACTTCAGCTGCAGCCGCCAAGGCTAGTAACTGATCTGGCGTCCAGCCAGTCAAAGGCAGGACATCGGTCACTTGGGGTTGGCCCTGGGTCAGGGTCCCCGTCTTATCCAAGACTACCGCGTCCACTTGGTGGGCCATTTCCAGGGCGGTCCCGGACTTAATCAGGATGCCCTGCTCGGCCCCTTTACCAGTCCCCACCATAATGGCGGTTGGCGTGGCCAGACCCAGCGCACAAGGACAGGCAATCACCAGGACGGCAATGCTAATGGTCAAGGCAAAGGCCCAGGACTGGCCACCAATCAGGTACCAGGCCAGACCTGCCACCAGGGCCAAGGTCATAACTACTGGCACGAAGACAGCCGAAACCCGGTCAGCCAACTGGGCAATTGGCGCCTTAGAGCCTTGGGCTGCTTGAACTAAATGAATAATCTGCGCCAAGGTAGTGTCTTGGCCCACTTTATTGGTTTCAACAATTAAAGACCCTTGCTGGTTAAGGCTGGCGCCCACCACTTGGTCGCCTACCTTTTTAGCCACCGGCAGGCTCTCGCCAGTCAACATGGACTCGTCCACCCAGGATTGGCCTTCCACTACCCGGCCGTCGACCGGAATCTTTTGACCTGGACGGACCCGAACTAGGTCACCCACTTGGACTTGATCCAATGGCAGGGTCACTTCCTGGCCATCGCGCAAGACCTGAGCCTCTTGAGGGGCCAGCTTAATCAAAGCCTGAATGGCAGCTGAGGTCTGACCCTTGGACCGGGCTTCGAAATATTTCCCTAGGGTCACTAGGGTCAGGATAACGCCGGCTGACTCATAATAGAGGGACATGGCCGCATGGTGGTTGCCCAACCAGACCTGAATACTACTATAGAGACTATAGGCTACCGCCGCACTAGTTCCCAGGGCCACCAGAGAATCCATATTAGGATGGCCCTTGACTAAATGCTTAAAGCCATTTAGGAAGAAGGACCGCCCCAGCCAGAGAATGGGCAGGGTCAAGGCCAGTTGCAGACTAACAAAGAGCTGGCCGCCCCCGCGATGGCTGAGCCAGGTTGGTAGGGTCAGCCCCACCATTTCGGCCATGGCTAGACAGAGCAGTGGCAAGGCGAAAATAGCCGACAGCCAGAAACGACGCCAGAGGGCTGCTTGGTGGCTGGCCTTGGCTTGGGCCGCCTGATTCGCCTCTTGCTGGATTTGGGCCTGACTTGCACTTGCTTGATCCGTCAATAACTGGGCATGATAGCCAGCTGCTTCTACGGCCTGACTAATTTTCTCTACATCGATGGCGCCAAGTGGATAGGTCACCGTCAAGACTTGGGTGGCAAAATTCACTACGGCTGAGGCCAGACCTGCTAAGCGTCCCACAGCCGCCTCCAGATTGGCAGCACAGGAAGCGCAGGACAGACCAGACACGGCAAAGTTCTGTGTCACCAGGGGCAGGACTAAATTATAACCCGCCGCCTGAACCGCTGCTTGCATGACTAGAGGGCAGACCTCGGCGTCCGCCTCTACGACTACTTTTTCAGTTGCTAAGTTAACATGGGCAGACTGGACGCCTGCCACAGCCTGCAGGGCCACTTCCACTGCATGGGCACAAGAAGCGCAAGACAAGCCTTGAATCGCATATTCTTGTGACATGGTCATCACCTTCCTCAATCCAAATCGTCAAGATTACATCCGTAACCTCTTTTCACAAATCTAGTATAGCATACAAAGTTTCAGATGTAAAAAAAAGGAGCCGGAAGACGGCTCCCAACTCCTTCATTTGATATTTTTTAGCCCAAGTAAGCCTTCATAGTCCACAAGTGCTTGTCGTAGACAGCTTTCATACCAATCAAGAGGTCTTGGCTGACTTCGTCGATGTCAGAATGGATGGTTGCTTCCCCAAACCCAAGAAAAAGACCAGCCCCGTAGAGCTAGTCTTCCTCCTTAACCCAACTACTTAGCAGCCAGGACATATTTAGTTTGCTCCAGGGCTTCTTGCAAGCTGGCTTGGTCAACTTGACCGGTGACGGTCACGCTTTTGCTGGCCAGATCAGTGGTTACGGCTTGGACGCCGGCTAGCTGGCTAAGTAGGTTCTCAATATTCTTGGCACAGCCACCACATTTCATGGCTTCTACTAGATAAGTTTTTTCCATTATACTCTCCTTTTACTCTTAAGCCTTGAAACGACGTAGGCGCAAGGCATTGACAATGACTGAGACGGAGCTGAAGCTCATAGCCGCGCCCGCCAACATTGGGTTGAGGAGCGGCCCACCAAAGAGGTGCAAGACCCCCATGGCTACCGGGATGCCTAGTACATTGTAGGCAAAGGCCCAGAATAGGTTCTCCTTAATGTTGCGGATGGTGGCCTGACTGAGCTTGATGGCGGTCGCCACGCTAGTCAGGTCAGAGCCCATAAGGACCATGTCGGCCGACTCGATGGCTACGTCCGTCCCCCGGCCAATGGCCAAGCCCACATCTGCCTGGGCCAGAGCAGGCGCATCATTGATGCCGTCCCCTACCATGGCTACCTTGAGGCCTTGCTCCTGCAAATCAGCCACTACCTGGGCCTTGTCAGCAGGTAGAACGTCACTAATGACCTGGTCAATGCCAGCTTCTGCAGCCAAAGCCTGCGCCGTCTTGGCATTGTCGCCCGTCAACATAATGACCTGCAAGCCCATGGCCTTGAGGCGGCGGACAGCCTCGGGACTAGTCTCCTTAAGCGGGTCGGCTACCGCAATCAGGCCTAGGAGCTCATGCTCATTGGCCACATAAATTGGCGTCTTGCCCGCAGCCGCCAAAGCCGCCGCCTGGTCGTCTGCCTGACTCAAATCCAGCCCCTGCTCTTGCATGAGACGGCGGTTGCCCAGGTAATAAGTCGCCTGACCTACCTGGACTTGAATCCCCAACCCGGTCAGAGATTGGAAGTCGCTCACTTCAGGCAAAGCCAGCTCCCGCTCACGTGCCCCGGCCACAATGGCTTGACCTAGTGGGTGCTCAGAGTTAACTTCAGCCGCTGCCGCTAAGGCCAGTAAGTGATCTGGCGTCCAGCCAGTCAGCGGCAGGACATCGGTCACTTGGGGTTGGCCCTGGGTCAGGGTCCCCGTCTTATCTAGGACCACGGCGTTCACTTGGTGGGCCATTTCCAGGGCGGTCCCGGACTTAATTAGGATGCCCTGCTCGGCCCCCTTACCCGTCCCCACCATAATGGCGGTTGGCGTGGCCAGACCCAGCGCACATGGGCAGGCGATGACTAGGACCGCAATGGTAATAGTCAAGGCAAAGGCCCAGGACTGGCCGCCAATTAGGTACCAGGCCAGACCCGCCAACAGGGCCAAGGTCATGACCACCGGCACGAAAACAGCCGCAACCCGGTCAGCCAACTGGGCAATAGGCGCCTTAGAGCCTTGGGCTGCTTGGACTAAATGAATAATCTGCGCCAAGGTGGTGTCTTGGCCCACTTTATTGGTTTCAACAATTAAAGACCCTTGCTGGTTGAGGCTGGCGCCCACAACCTGATCGCCTACCTTTTTAGCAACCGGCAGGCTCTCGCCAGTTAACATGGACTCATCCACCCAGGATTGGCCCTCCACTACCCGGCCGTCGACCGGAATCTTTTGTCCAGGACGGACCCGAACTAGATCGCCCACTTGGACTTGGTCCAGTGGCAGGGTCACTTCCTGGCCCTCTCGTAAGACCTGAGCCTCTTGGGGCGCTAACTTAATCAGGGCCTGAATGGCGGCTGAGGTCTGGCCCTTGGACCGGGCTTCGAAATATTTACCCAGTGTCACTAGGGTCAGGATGACGCCGGCTGACTCATAGTAGAGGGACATGGCCGCATGGTGGTTGCCCAACCAGACCTGAATACTACTATAGAGACTATAGGCTACCGCCGCACTAGTTCCCAGGGCCACCAGAGAATCCATATTAGGATGGCCCTTGACTAAATGCTTAAAGCCATTTAGGAAGAAGGACCGCCCCAGCCAGAGAATGGGCAGGGTCAAGGCCAGTTGCAGACTAACAAAGAGCTGACCACCCCCGCGATGGCTAAGCCATGTTGGTAGGGTCAGGCCTACCATTTCGGCCATGGCTAGACAGAGCAGTGGCAAGGCGAAAATGGCCGACAGCCAGAAACGACGCCAGAGAGCTGCTTGGTGGCTGGCCTTGGCTTGGGCCGCCTGATCCGCCTCTTGCTGGATCTGCGCTTGGCTAGCTCCAGCTTGATCTGCTAGAACCTGGGCTTGATAGCCGGCCTCTGCCACGGTTTGGCAAATTATTTCTTCATTAATAGCGCCTAGCTGGTAGGTCACCGACAGGACTTCAGTGGCCAGATTGACGCTAGCCGCGCTGACTTCTGGCAGGCTGCTGACTGCAGACTCAATATTGGCCGCGCAAGAAGCACAGGACATGCCTGTCAGGGCGAAGTTTTGCGTCACTTGGGGCAGGACCAAATCATAACCGGCCGCCTGGACCGCTGCCTGCAAGTCTAGGGGGCTGACACTCCCTTCTGTCTCCAGGCTGACTTTTTCAGTTGCTAAATTCACTTGTGCTGACTTGACGCCCGTTACGGCCTGCAGGGCCACTTCCACTGCATGGGCACAAGAAGCGCAAGACAAGCCTTGAACCGCATATTCTTGTGACATGGTCATCACCTTCCTTAATCTCAATTTTTAGGATTACAAATGTAATCCACATTTCTAGTATAACACCTTAGATTACATTTGTAAACTCCTCTGTTTTTCTCAGACTTAAGACCGATTTTACTATTTATGACAGAATATCCCTTGACGCATTATACTATGCGTTGTATAGTATAGGTGTAGAAAGGAAGAACGCCTATGGAAGCTCAACTCAAGCGTGGCCTTTTGGAAGTCTGTGTATTGGCCGCCCTGCGCCAAAAAGACTCCTATGGCTACAAAATTGTTAAAGATGTTTCGGAATACATTCCGATCTCCGAATCCACTCTCTACCCCATCCTCAAGCGACTAGAAGCCAACCAGGCGGTGGCTGCCTACTCGATTGAGCATAAGGGACGCCTACGTAAGTACTACCGCCTGACCCATGTCGGCCACAGTCAAATCCAGAACTTTCTCCAGGACTGGGACGCCGTCATGAAAGCCTACCACTTTATCCTAGGAGATGATCGACATGAATAGATACGACTTCAAACACCAACTAGCCCAGCGCTTGGCTGGCCTACCCGAGGAAGAACTGGCCACCACCCTGTCCTTCTTCGATGAAATGATTGATGACCGCCTAGACGAAGGCATGACCGAGGACCAAGCCGTAGCTGACTTGGGTGACTTAGATGAAATTGCCAACCGGATTCTAGCGGAAATGTCACCCTTTGAGCGGGTCAAACAAAAGCTCAAACCCAAACGCCCTATTTCGGGTGGCCAATGGGTCTTGATTGCCCTGACCTTCCCCCTCTTGTTGCCAATTATTATAACGGTGGGTGCCCTTGGCTTTGCCTTGGTATTGGTGATGGCAGCCCTACTTTTCGCCTTTTATGCCACGGTCTTTGCCTTTATAATCGGTGGGGCTTTCCTGGTAGTGACCAGCCCTTTCACCTCCGGTTTCAACCTGATTAATGCCCTCTTCAACTTCGGGGCAGGTCTTTCCCTAGTCGGTCTAGGCCTCCTATTCTTGCCATGGGCCCAACGCGGCTTCCGCAATCTCAACCATCGACTGCGCTGGATTCACTCTCGTTGCGACTAGACTCACCTAGAAAGGAGCTTATTTATGAAAAACCTGACTAAAACCGCCATTGTTCTCATTATATTAGGCATGATGTCCATTGGGACGGCCTTCGCCCTATCGGGTGGGGACCTGTCACGCTTCAATATGGCAGGAAGACCAGAGAACAAGCAATACCAAGCCTCAGCTAGCGATGTGGCCGAGTTGGTTGTCAATGCTTCGATTGCTGATGTAACCGTCACAGGCGCTGACCAATCTGACATCAAGATTGACTATACAGAAGATCGCAGCGTCAACTATAACATCAAGCAAGAAGGCTCCCGCCTGATTATGCAATCCAAGGGTCAGTTCTTCTTCTTCAATTTCTGGGTCCTCAACCCCTTCGGCATTTTCAATTCCCACAAGATTAACATTACGGTTCCTAAGGAGCTGGCCGCCAAAGTGGACGTCAGGTCTTCGACTGGGTCCATCACCGTCCGCGACCTTAACCTCAAGGACAACCTCAAACTCGACGATTCGACTGGCGACATCCAGCTAGAAAAGGTTAAGGCTAGCAAGGATATTAACGTCTCTGCCTCAACGGGTAAGATTAGCCTTGATCAGGTCTCCGGCCAGAACTTTGACCTATCCGCTTCAACCGGTGATATCCGCACCAAGCAAACCCAAGCCAGTGGCACGACCTTCAAGGCCAATAGTTCAACTGGGGAGGTAGATATTCAGGACTTGAATGACGTGCCAGACATTGAACTCTCCTCTTCAACGGGTGATATTAAGGCCAAGATTCAAGGCAAACGCAAGGACTATCAAATCGACACCAAGACCATGGGCAACAAAACCCAAGAAAACGAAGGCGCCAGCAAGAAAGTCAAGGCCCACTCGTCAACTGGCAATGTTAACGTCCAATTCTCAGAATAATCGAGATAGAAAAAGAGGCCCGAGGGCCTCTTTTTTGTTTGCCTACTTCTGGCTTGGCCACGGCGCCGCTCTAGGCAAAGTTAGGCCCTTGTCGCGGACCGGCTACAGCCAGCCTGCGGCTGTCTTCCGCCTTGGCGGTCTATGGTGGCCTAAGTCGCTACGCTCCAAGGCCACTCATACGCCCGCCATCCTCATGCCACAAGGGCTACTTTGCCCCGCAGCCGCCTTGCCAAGCCTATTAATTATTGTATCCAACCTCACCACTTATTTCTAAAAAATGTTTAAACGATAAATGAACTACTTTTTTATACTGTTTCTGTAGTATTGCAATAAGTATTTAAAAGATAGGAAAATCTTACACTAACTATATCTTTCTGACACTGTTTTCGCGATATGTGCAATCTCTGGATATATGAATCCTTCATCTATTCCAATATATTTCAGCTGCTTAAGGATCTCCTCTTTTTTGTCCGAAGGAATTTCAATTTCACAAAGGTTGGTGACAGAAGACTTGATTGAATCGTCTACTTTTTTTTGTATTTCTTCTAGGGCCTTTCCACTAACTGTGATATATCTAGGAACAATAAATGCCCCTCTTTGATTTTTGATTCTTTCATTAATTTTGGATGACTTAACTACGTAACTCTTTAGTATGTCTTCATAGATTGCGTATGGAAAATTCAAGGGTCCGGTAACACCTGAGTATAATCTTAATTTATCAAGGAAATCGACTATAATATCTAGTATGAATCGTAACATAATTTTTTGATATCCAGATAAATTTAGTTCATTCTTGCCTTGGTTCCTTAGATAGTTAATAAATTTGTAAGAGCTATCTACCTTTTCTATATAATCTACTATATTATCCGCAACTTCCTCTTTCTCCCCACCCTCTTCGATATTATCTTCTTTCTCAGTGTCTCGCTGAACAACAAAAGGTATATCAGGTTCTTCTAATCCAAAAATTCTTTTATTCCTTTGAGACCTGTTATTTTTGAATTCATCATCGAATATATCCTTTATGCCATCAACGGTAATTTCTCTACTACATACCCTTTTATATAAAGTTGATTCGTTTGGAACCTCTTCTCTAAAAACAGAAAAGAGTTTAATAAAACGGTCAATATCTACCTTATCTATAAAATTTAAGGCTGTTTGAAAAGCAATTTCTTTCTCAAAATAGTGTTTCTCCCTTGATATATCTGACCCATAAATATATACCATTCCATTTTCTTGACTGTCACCGTAACACGCAAAAAATAATCCCACTAAAGGATTCGAACTAAGATCTAAGATATTCGTCACCGCTCCATAATGCTGAACTTCAACAATTTGTTCAAACACTTTACTACCGAATGTTTGAATGGGCCACCCTAATTCTTCAAATAACTCAAGATAATAGTTTTTTGGTCCAACTTCTAGCATTTTTTTATGTTGACCTCGATAAATACCTGGGACTCTATTGTCAAATTTTCCATTTTCACCTCTATAGTATATATTGTAATCACTCCCTTTTTCGTCCCTTTCCCTCATTAGTTTTTCTATTTTCTCCATATATTGAACAAGCGATTTAATTTTGCATACCATTATAATTCTTATCCCCCTAAAAATAGAATGCTATTCACGATATAGATACACGTTATCATATAATCTAGGTCAAATCAGAAATATAAGTAAGGTGCTCCAATAATAAGATTCCATTCATTTTCAATTTTTTGCATATGTATTCTGAATTATAGATTCCCAAACTTATGTTAGTTTTCCAACTCATTGTAGGTCCAGTTAACGACCTTATGTACTCTCAAAAAAAATTGCAGGATATGATAATTATCAACAACTCATACGGCTTCACCCTTGGACTTATGACTTTTACTTACAGTCTTATTATAGTCCTCACAAAGAAAAAAACAAGGGCTTACATGGCTTAAATATAGACGATTTGTGTCTCATTCTAGACTAATTCCCCCTAACTTTGCCACTACCTTAAGGAAATTGGGGCGGCCAAAGACTTGCTCCAGGGGCTCAATTTTTAACGCTAGTCCCCAGCCTTAGTCAGGTCGGGTGCGGACAAAGTGGCCCTTGTGGCCTCAAGGATGGCGGACGTATGAGTGGCCTGGGAGCGCTAGCGACTTAGGCCACCATAGACCGCCAAGGCGGAAGACTCGCCCGGCGAAGCTGGAGCCGGTCCCGCCACAAGGGCCCACTTTGCTCTCAGCACCCGACCAGGCCAAGGCAGACCGAGGCAGAAACAAAAAAGGATCCAGCCCCTAACTTAGAGGCTGGGTCCTTTTCTTACTAATCAAATGCTGACATTAAGTCTGGGTTCTGGGTGGTTCGGAAGGAGACCTGACCCTCTTGGTCTGGTTGGGCAGTAGCCTCCAAAATATAGGCATGATTGTGCCGCTTAACAAAGGCAATCACCTGCTTACCATCCTGGCGCACATAAATGGCTGACACTTCATAGCTCAAGTCACTCTTGCCTAGCTGCATACCATAGAATTGGAAGCTTGCTGCTTGGCCGTCCACTTTGGCTTGGTTGAGGACTTGGTCGGGAACCGCCAAATCATAATAAGACAAAGCCGTTGCGGGCGTGGCAGCCTGATAAGTTTGGCCTTGTGCCTTACCGTAGGCTTCCATGACTTGGGCAATATGATCCCTTCTAAGGTCACTTGGCCCCGCAATGGCGCCCTCAGCACTCGTCTGGCCACTGTCCCGATTGTCAGGATTGAGATAACGCGCAAAGCCCTGACTCAATTCCTGGTTCTCGGTCTCTTTGAAATCCAACTTGTCACTGTCAGCCAAATGAGCCTGGCTGTAGAGGACTTGGGGCTGACCTTGATGTAGGGTGAAGAGATAGAGATGACGCTGACTTGGGTCCGAATCGGTGGTCTCATAACTATCCAAGACCAGGTAATCGTAACGGGCGTTCTTGACATTGCCCATGATATTCCAGGTCACCGTTTGCCCATTAACGGTAGCATTTTTAAGACGATTGTCGCGATCGCCAATGCCCACAAAATCCTCCAAATGCAAAGGCCGATAGTCTTGCTTCATGCCTTGGGCCCACTTGAGGAAGAAGGATGCAAAGGCTTGCTTATCCCAATTGAGATAGTGTTGAAAGTCCGCTGACTCTTGCTCAATGCGTTGACTATCTTGGGGGTGGAGACCCTTAAGCCGCTCGCCTTCTTGATAGGCCGCGGTAAAAGGCACTTGGACTGAAGACCGCGCGTCTTCACTCAACGAATCGCGATAGTCTAGCTGCTTTTGATAGGCCGCTTGCATCTGCTTGAAATAAGAGGGCTGAGCCTGACTGCTAGCCGGCTCCTGGCTGGCTTGCGAGGATCCTTGAGATTTGGCCTCACTTGCTGACTGACTACTTGACTGGCTGTGACTGGATTGACTAATAGACACACTGCTGACAGATTCACTAGTCACAGAATTCGCGACCTGTCTGCTAGTAGCTCCCTGATTGCCTTGACCATGCCCACACCCACTCAGGGCTAGGGCTCCAATAACCGTACCGACGAGTAATGCATACCGCTTACTCATGGTGACGCGCCTCCTTTTTGCTTGTGACTTTTACTTACAGCCTTATTATAGTCCTCACAAAGAAAAAAACAAGGGCTTACATGGTTTAAATATAGACTATTTTGTGTCTTATTCTAGACTAATTTATCCCCCTAACTTTGCCACCAACTTAAGGAAATTGGGGGCGCTCAACGACTTGAGCCAGGCCAAGTCTTTGGCTTGAGCCCCAATTTCCTAGCCACTCCCCAGCCTTGGTCAGGTCGGGTGCGGGTAAAGTGGCCCTTGTGGCCAGTAGGATGGCGGGCGTATGAGTGGCCTTGGAGCGCAGCGACTTAGGCCACCATAGCCCACCAAGGCGGAAGACTCGCCCGGCGAGGCTGGAGCCGGTCCCGCCACAAGGGCCCACTTTGCCCTAAGCACCCGACCAGGCCAAGGCAGATTAAAGTCAGACACAAAAAAGACAGAGGTCCCTCAGACCTCTGTCTCTTACTAGCTATCCCTTGTCTTATTTACCGAATGACTTAACGCGATCTTGGTCAGCCATGTATTCTTTGTCGCCAGCTGGTGCTACTACGCTACCGAATGGTGCTTGAGCACGTAATTTCCAAGTAGATGGGATATTGTATTTAGCAGCTACTTTTTCGTCTACTAATGGGTTGTAGTGTTGCACGTTCATGCCGATGTTTTGTTCAGCCAATGCCAACCATACTGCGTACAAGTTAATCCCGTGGGCTTGTTCTGACCAGATTGGGAAGTTATCAGCGTAGAGTGGGAAGTTAGCTTGCAAGCCTTCTACCACTTCTTGGTCTTCGAAGAAGAGGATGGTCCCAGCCCCTGCTGCGAAACCTGCTAGACGACCTTTAGTCCCTTCAAAAGCTTCCGCTGGCGTTACCTTTTCAAGTTCGCTGTATGCAATCTCATTCCAGAAGTCTTCAGAGTCTTTGCCGAATAAGATGACAGCACGGCTAGATTGAGAGTTGAAAGCAGATGGTGCTTCCTTCATGGCTTTTTCGACGATTTCAACTAGGGCATCATTAGAAACTGGCAGCTCCTTACCGAGTGCATAAATTGAACGACGTTTTGCTTGTAATTGGTTAAAGTTTGACATATTGATTACCTCTATTCTTTCTATTTTTTATCTTCTAATCCCCAAGGGATATTTTATTTACTTAATTATTGG